>JAZKRZ010000029.1:0-24227 GCA_036626395.1 Haloarculaceae archaeon | reverse complement strand
CGTTCCCGGTCGAACGAGCCACCGACGGTGGCCTCACTTGTGTCCGACAGTATCAACCGACCGAGCGAGGAGTGGCGCCGCGCCAGCGAGTCGCCGGAGGAGTAGACGGCTGGTCCAGGGAGCCGCGACGAATAACCGACGGGTAGAGGGGCCCCGAAGCGGGCACGCGCCGTTCGGGAGCCCCCGTCGAGAACACCAGCCAACCGACCACGAGTGGGGGTCTCCACCCGACGCCGCTTCGTGTGACGACTGATAACAGTTTCCCGACAAAAGGGATTTCCGGCCGGTCACTGAACCGGGTATCGACGATGGAGATCGCCGACATCGAAACCATCGAATTCACGTACGAATCGAGGAAGACGAGGGACGAGAAGGGTCACGGACATCCCGGCGACCCTCACGAGGCGACCAAGACAATCACACGCGTCGTGGTCGAGGGCGGGCCGGACGGCTACTGCGTCGGTGGCCACCGGGAGACCAACGACCTCCTCGCGGGCCATCTCGTCGGCGAGGACCCCCTGGAACGCGAACAGGTCTGGCAGCGCATGGAGCGGACTCAGCGACTCCACAAGGGGACGCTCGCGGACACCCGGATCACGGCGATCGACTGCGCACTCTGGGATATCGCCGGCAAACACGCCGGCCTTCCCGTGTACAAACTTCTCGGTGGACACCGCGACCGAGTGCCGGCGTACGCCAGTACGATGGTCGGCGACGACGACCCGGACGGACTCGGGACGCCCGAAGCGTACGCCGACTTCGCCGAGGAACTGGTCGACCAGGGTCACCCGGCGGTGAAACTGCACACGTGGATGCCGCCCTACAGCGCCGACGTCGAACGGGACGTCGAGGCCGCCCGGGCGGTCCGCGAGCGAGTCGGTCCCGAGGTCGACCTGATGGTCGACGCCCACCACTACTACAGTCGGACCGAGGCCTACCGCCTCGGCGAGGCGCTCGACGACCTGGATTACCTGTGGATCGAGGAGCCGATGAACGAGTACTCGATGTCGTCCTACGAGTGGCTGACCCGCGAGCTCGACATCCCCGTCATCGGCCCCGAAACCGCCGAGGGGCGGATGCAGACCCGCGCCGAGTGGATCAAACGCGACGTCGCGGACATCAGCCGCGTCGGCGTCACGGACGTCGGCGGCCTCACGCCCGCAGTCAAGACCGTACACCTCTGTGAGTCGTTCAACGTCCGCTGTGAGGTACACGGTGGGAACGCCGCCAATCTGCACCTGCTCGGCGCGATGGCGAACCCGGGGGAGTACTACGAGCGTGGCCTCCTCCACCCGAAATACGGCTACGAATCGTCGACCCCGTGGCTACACGACCCCCTCGACGCGATCGACGACGGGGGACACGTTCACCTGCCACGGGAACCCGGCCTGGGCTACGATTTCGACTGGGAGTTTATCGACTCGAATCGCACAAGTTGAACCGTGGGTGGCCTGCGGCCGCCGCCTGTCCCTATCGGCCCTCCGTTTCGGCCTTCGGTCACCGTCGTAGCTCGCGCCGGTTCGTGGCGACTCCGCCCGGGCGTTTCGAGCCTGAACGCTATCGCGCGGTCCCCCGTGATACGGACCGTTGTACCCATTTTCGGCGATGCCGCCGACGTATGGGCGAGTCACGGCCCGATGCGTTCACCGTGGTTCGCGACGGCGGTAACGAATTACAACGGTCCGTATGACACAGCGATGGCGGTCCACCGGTCCGGGCATCGTGTACTCGCTCGGTCTCGTTGCCCGTCGTCCTGAACGTTTCGAGGGCGACATCGCCACGGAGCTTCTCGGCGAAGTACAGGTCGAGGTGACCCCGGGCCTCGATGTCGTCGAGTGGGCGTGCGACCAGTTGAACTTCGTCGGGACGAGGACGTCACCGACGTCCTCCGTGTCGGCGGCGGTATCGACCTCCTGGCGCATCTCCCGGATGGACTCGGTCAGCACCGAGCGGTCGAGCAGTTCACCGACCGGTTCGCCCCGGCGATTCCCTCGACGAACGTGTGGATAAACCAGTCCTGTTTCGTTGCAGGCGTCATGCCGCTCATCCAGTCACACAGCGAGACGCCCAGGCCGTCGCGGGTGTAGTCGTCGACCACGTCGGCGGTGTCGCTGTCCTGTTCGACGTCGTGAGCGTCGTCAAAGCCCTCGGAGACGACGATGTTCCAGTCGAGGACGCAGGTTTCGATGCCCCGGTCGCGGGCCATGCCACAGAGCGAGTGCCAGAACTCCTGCCACCGGGCCAGTTCAGCCTCGGAGAACGGGTACGCCTCCGGGTAGTTCTCCGGGCGGTCATGGACGGGCACGGATGGAGGTTCCACAGCGTGAGAGCGTTGAACCGGTTCTCGGCCATCATGTCGAGAAACGCCTCCCAGAACGCGAGGTCACGGTAGGTCCCGTAGTAGAGAATGCGTCACAACCGCTCCGTCGCTGTGCTTACTCATCGTCGTCGGGCATGGTGTACTTTCCGAAGTCGTCGACAGTGCCGACCGGGGGTGCGCCACACATAACCCAAGTTTGCTCCTGGTTGTCGGTTTCGTTACGAACGTTCCGGATGGGATCGGGACCGATACGAACGATTCCGCCTGGTGATACTTGGTGACGGGCGCCCTCGATCTGGACGTATCCACCGTCGAGTGCAATATACACTTCCTCCTGTTGTTCGTGGGCGTGTGGCGCCGTCGCCTCGCCGGGCGCAAGGGTCACTGTGTTTACGCGCATCTCGGTACAACCAAGCGACTCGGTGAGTTTCCGGTGAAGATTCCCCGATTCGGGGAACTGCTCTTGTTCGATATCGTCCAACTCGACCACGCTGAAATCTGCTGTCATACACGGCACTCAGACCGCGCAGAGAATAAGTCACCGTGGTTATGATACTGTCGGACACACGCAATGCCACCGTTCGATGACTGTCTCGGGGTTTTGGTGACGGTTCATCCCCGAACAGCGGGTCGCCCGTTCACGAACGTGTGTCCGACAGTATGACTGGAGGGGGCGATAGACACCGTCCGAGGTGAGCGATTCGGTGTCTGTACTGACTACCGCCCGTATCCACGAGAATCAGTCTACGACAGGTTCACAGGGGGCAAAGAGCGAAGCGAGCGGCTCATCCGGAAACGTGGTTGCCAATACCAACTATCGTCCCGCGCCAAGACCACCCGAGAAGGAATGACCCGACAAAACCGGCTCGACGGAACGGTTGCAGCTGTCGTCGGTGGTGGCGCTCACACCGACCGCGTTCTCGGGAACGGTGAGACGACCTGTCTCCGACTGTCCGAGGAAGGTGCGACCGTCGTCGTGGTCGACAAGGAGGAAGTGATGGCCGAACGCACTGCGGACCGGATCGGTCGTCACCATCCCCTCGGCGAACGCGCTGCTCGGTCGTCGCAACTGGGCGCAGTACGACGCTACCAGGGCCGGGCTTCTCGCACTCACGAGGGACATGGCCGCCGACCACGCCGAAGACGGGATCCGCGTCAACACACTCTTGCCCGCCGTCCGTTGCCAAGAGCCAATTCTTATACTACCGGACGACGGACCCTGTGGCATGTCAACTGATCTCTCGACACAGCTCCGGGGGGACTCTGCCGACCGACAGATAGTGGACAGTGATCTTCACGTCTATCCGCCCGAGGAAGACGCGCTCGAACCGTTCCTTCCCGAGCGGTTTCGCGGGAAGGGGGTCTCCTATCCGGACGGTAACTGGGCGAGTCCAGTCGGCCCCTTCCGCGAGGACGTCAGCATCGGAGAGGGCTCGGAGGTCGCGACAGAGCACCTCGACCCGCTCGGTATCGACCGCGCAGTCGTCACGGGTTCCCGGCCGGTCTTCAGGGTGGGGTCCGGTCCCGACCGGCGATACGCGGCGGCACTGACGAGTGCCTACAACGACTGGCTCCTCGAGGAACGGCTGTCCGCCGACGACCGGCTCCGTGGCTCCATCGCCGTCGCTCCCGTCGCCCCCGAGGCTGCCGCCGAAGAGGTCCGTCGGCTCGGCGACCACCCGGCGATGGTCCAGGTCGTCATGGGCGCCGCCACGCAGGTCGCGCTCGGCGAGGAACGGTACTGGCCGGTCTACGAGGCGGCTGTCGAACACGGTCTCCCGGTGGCGATCCACGCCGGTGGGGAGGGCTACGGCCTCGCCCACGCGAACACCGGGGCGGGCTATCCCAGTACCTATCTCGAGGCACACTCGGTCAGACCGGCGAATTTCATGGGCCAGTTGCTCAGTCTCGTCCTCGAAGGAGCGTTCGTGGAGTTCCCCGACCTCAGAGTCGTGATGGTCGGGGGTGGCTACAGCTGGGTCCCCTCGTTTCTCTGGCGGATCGACAAGATGTGGAAGGGGTTGACCGAGGACGTCCCCTGGCTCGAACGGCCGCCGAGCCAGTACGTCCGCGAGCACGTGCGCTTTGTCACCTACCCGATAGACGAGTCCGGCGACGCCGAGCGAACCGGCCGGATGCTCGAGATGCTTCACGCGGAGGATACCCTCATGTTCGGCTCGAACTACCCACACTGGGAGAGTTACGCACCCGGTGAGCCACTCCCGGAACTCGACCCGTCACTCACGCGGGCCATCTTCGCTGGGACGGCGACCGAACTGTACGACCTCTGAGCGGGACGGTTCTCGTCTCGTCGAGCCCGGAATCGGCCCGAGATTTATACTGCTGGGGAGGGATCAGTCGGAGTAATGTCCAGAGCCGAGCGGTCCAGCCAGGTCGAGGGGGGAGATTCGTTCCCGGTCGTCGACTGTGACATCCACATCCCCACGGACGGTGATGCGGTCGCCGAACGGATGCCCGAACCGTTTCGTTCGAAAGGGGTCTGGGGTCCCGGGAGCGGCTACAGCAGTCCGATCGGCGTCACGCGCCGCGACGCAGTCCCGGAGGGCGAGGAGACGCGGTTCGACCTGCTGTGCGGCCAGGTGCTCGACCCCCTCGGCATCGAACACGGGATCATCACGGGCGGTGTGGGCTCCGGGCTGGTCGCTTACGAGAACAGGCGACACGCGGTGGCGGTCATGCGCGCCTACAACGACTGGGTGCTCGACGAGTGGACGAGCCGCGACGACCGCCTCCACGCCTCGATCGGGCTCGTTCCTCACGCTCCGGAGGAATCGGCCGCGGAGATCCGCCGGCTCGGCGACCACCCGGACATGGTGCAGGCGATCTCGGGCACCGGCACGCGCATCCCCATCGGCCAGCCGGAGTACTGGCCGGTCTTCGAAGCCGCCGAGGAAGCGGACATTCCGGTTGCGATGCACATCGGGCCCAAGGGCGACGTCGGGATCGGTCACCCAAACACTCCCGCGGGGCAGTCCAGTAATTACACGGAGGGTCACATCGCCCAGTCGATCAACTGTTACGGACAGGTCGCGAGCCTCGTGCTGGAGGGGGTCTTCGAGGAGTTCCCTGACCTGACGTTCGTCTGTATCGAGGGCGAGTTCGGGTGGGTGCCCGACCTGCTATGGCGGATGGACCGCAACTGGGAGGCACTCCGTGAGGAGGCCCCGTGGCTGTCGCGGCCGCCCAGCGAGTACGTCCTCGACAACGTCCGGTTTACGACCCAGCCGATCCCCGAACCACCCAGAAACGAGTACTTCCACGACCTGCTGGAGATGATCCACGCCGGGGAGACGCTGATGTTCTGCACCGATTATCCCCACTGGGACGGCGACTACTCGCCACGACAGGTGTTTCCGGGACTGGACGACGACCTGGAGCGGGCCGTCTTCTTCGAGACTGCGAACGAACTCTACGGGTTCTGACCGATGTCGACGCGAGTCGAAGTCTGTCCGATATCGGAACTGCCACCGGGGGAGCGAACCATCGTCGACGTCGAAGCCCTGCCCCACTCGGTTGGCGTCTTCAACGTCGACGGGGAGTACTACGCGCTGGCGAACGTCTGTCCGCATCACCTCGCGCCGCTGTGCGAGGGAACGGTCACGGGGGAGATGCGGTCCGACGGGGTGGGTGATTTCCAGCCCGCTCGAGCGGGTGAGGTCATCCAGTGCCCCTGGCACGGCTGGAAGTTCGATATCGCGGACGGCGTCTCGGTATCCAATCCACACAAACTCCGCACTCGAACCTACGATGCGACGGTCGAAACGTCCCGGGCGGCGACCGACGAAGACGTCGAGGAGTACGGTACGGCGCTGCAAGGTGACGAACCACCGGTCGACAGTTACGACGTCGATATCGAGGGGGAAGTCGTCGTCCTGTACGTCTGAGCGGGACGAGAACCCGAGCGATTCGGTTTAAGTATCCCGGTGCCCATCCACGACCGATGCCATACAACGTCGGCGTGGTCGGGACTGGCCCCGGCCGCGAGGTCGATATCGCCGGTCGGAGCCACTCCTTCGGGTATCGTCACGGCGATGCGTACGCCGCGCACGAGGACTGCGACCTCGTCGCGTGCGCGGACCTCGTCGGGGAGTACGCAGCGGCGTTCGCCGAGGAGTTCGGGATAGCGCCCGGGAGCGTCTACGAGGACCACCAGCGGATGCTCGACGCGGAATCGCTCGACCTCGTGAGCATCTGTACACCGGTCCCGACCCACGCCGACATCACAGTCGATTGCGCGCGCGCCAGCGTCCAGGGAGTCCACTGCGAGAAGCCGATGGCCGCTACCTGGGGACAGGCCCGCGAGATGGCACAGGAGTGCGACCGCAACGGTGTGCGGCTCACGTTCGGTCATCAGCGTCGCTTCGGCGAACCGTTTCGCGAGGCCAAGCGACTCCTCGACGACGGACGCATCGGTGACCTCGAACGGGTCGAGATATCGTGGGGGAACGTCTTCGATAACGGCAGTCACACGGTGGACCTCGCGAACTACTTCAACGACGAGGGGCGAGCAGCGTGGGTGCTGGGACAGGTCGACTACTCGGTCGAACACGTCCGCTACGGCGTTCCGACTGCCGACCATGCATTCGTTTCCTGGCAGTACGAGAACGGCGTCCACGGCGTGGCGGCGACGGGGGACGGCGTCGGGCTCACAGGCGGACCATACGACTTCTACGACTGCTATCACCGCCTCGTCGGTACGGACGGGGTCGTCGAGGTCGGCCGTCGGGGCGGGCCACCACTCCGGATACGTCGGGACGGCGAGGGGTGGAGACCAGTTGACGTCCCGGCCAACCTGTTCGGGGACGTCGGTCGCGCAGTCGACGACGTCGTCGAGGCGCTCGACGGTGGCGAGAGCGAACTCGCGGCGGAGAATGCTCTCGGCGCCACCGAGATCCTCTTTGCAGCCCACGAATCCGCGCGTCGCCGGGGACGCGTCGAACTGCCCCTCGACATCGACGACCACCCGCTGCAGTCGCTGGTCGAAGCCGGCGAAGTCGTCCCGGAGCGAAGCGACGACCGACCACCCCACCCGACGGAAGAACGCGGAGAGACCCCTTTCGACCCGTAACGCGCCGGGCATCCGGGGACCGAGTGTGCGGCCCCGGTTTGGATACCGTCCCGGTCCACGCGGCAACAGCGCGCGAGCGTCTCCGATTCGAGACGGTGTCCGGTTCGGAACTGACCAGGCGGTCGCCGTCCGGCGGACCCCTGCCCGGAGGTCCCGGCTTTACAACGGTCTCTCCCGTACCGGGTTCCATGCCTCTCGAACTGCTGATCCCGGAACGACGGACGGTCGAACTCCGCGAGTACGAGGAACCACCCCTGAAACCCGACCACGTCCGCGTCCGGAGCACGTTCTCCTCGACCAAACACGGCACGCTGTTACGGAAGTACCGCGGTGACGAGGACAACTGGCAGACGGCGTTCGAACGGGAACACCGGATCTCCCGTAAGGAACCTGCGCTGCCGGAGTATCCGATGCCGGTCGGGAACATGACGGTCGGGACGGTGACCGCCGTCGGGGGCGAGGTCGAAACCTTCGCGGCGGGCGACCGCGTCTACGGCCATCTCCCGGTCCGGGAGACCCACACCGTTCCCGAGACGGACCTCGACCACGCGCCGGAGGGCATGGCCGCTGAGGCGGTCGTGTTCAAGAACCCGGCCGCCGTGGGAGTCCACCTCGTTCGGGACGGCAAAGTGCGACTGGGGGACACCGTTGCCGTGTTCGGGGCGGGCGCGATCGGACAGATGACCGCCCAGCTCGCCCGGGTCGCCGGAGCGAAGCGGGTTGCTGTGTCAGACCCGATCGAGCGCCGGCGGGACGCCGCACGGGAACACGGTGCCGACCTCGTCGTCGATCCGACCGAGACGGACGCGGCGATGCTGCTCAAAACCGAGTTCGAGGCGGGTGTCGAAGCGGGCGTCGACCGCGCGCTCGAGACGAGCGCGGCCTACGCCGGCCTGGACGACGCCGTTCGCGCCGTCGCCTTCGAGGGAACCGTCGCCTCCTGTGGGTACTACGAGGGAGACTCGTCCGCGCTCGACCTCGGGGCGGAGTTCCACCGCAACGCCGTCGAGATACTGTCGGTCCAACCCGGGTCGAGTAACGTGATGCGCAATCACCCCCGGTGGGAGTACGAGAGCCTGCGCGAGGAGGGCTTTCGACACCTCCGTGACGGCTCGCTCTCCGTCGACGGGCTGGTCGACCCGGTCGTGCCGGTCGAGGAGGCCGACGCCGCCCTCCGCCGCATCGAGTCCCGTCCCGAGGAGAGCATCAAACTCGGGGTCGAATACGACGAGTGAGAGTGACTTGGAATGCCCGACTGCGAGACTGCACCAGTCGACGTCCGACGACGCCGATATCATCGGGAGGCCGATGCTGTCGGACACACGTAGTGCCACCGCCCGGTGGCTGTCCCGGAGCCTTCGAGACGTCCCGGTCGCGAGCGTCGGCGCGTTCGTTCACGTGCTTGGTCCGACAGTGTGACTCGACCGCGTTCACGGGTCACTGCGGCCGACAGACACCGTCTCGCCGATAGCCGGCGCGATTACACCGGCACGTCTTCCATCGAGTTCGGACGCGAACGCCGCACAGCGGTCGCCGTGGTTGACCAAGACCTCCGCGTCCGGGTAGGCGTCCAGGAACGACCACAGTCCGTGTCGGTCGGCGTGGGCGGAGAAGTCGTAGGATTCGACCTGCGCTGCGACGGGCATGCGGCGACCGTCGATCTCGGCGCTGCCCGTCTCCAGCAGGTCCCGGCCGGGCGTCCCCTCGACCTGGTAGCCCGTGAGCGTGATCTTGTTCACCGGCCGGTCGCGGATCGCCGGGATGTACGTCATGGCAGGGCCCCCGGATAGCATTCCGCTGGTCGTGACGACGGCCGCGTTCTTCTCCGCGATGCGCTCCCGCTGGCCGTCACGGCCGGTGACGAACCGCGCGTGTGATTTCGCTCGTCCGAGCGCGTCAGCGTCGCGGACGAATCCGGGGTGTTGGCGGAGCATCTCGGTCACCCGCTTGCCCATCCCGTCGACGTAGCACGGGATGTCGTGGGCTTCACAGACCATGAGCATCTCCTGGGTGCGACCGATCGCAAAGGCCGGGACGACGACGGTTCCACCCTCCCACAGCGTCGTCTTCACGCTCTCGGCGAACCGTTCTTCGATCGTCTCGCGGGCCTCGTGTTCGACGTCGGAGTAGGTGCTCTCGCAGATGACGACGTCGGCGTCGGGCCGAGCGGTCGTGCCCGCGACAAGTCGCTGGTCGTCCGTGTGGAAATCACCCGTGTACAGCAGTCGGGTCTCGCCGTCGTCGACGAGGACGTGTGCGCTCCCCGGAATGTGACCCGCGTCGTAAAACGCCACCGTGTGTCCGGCGGCTTCGAACGGTTCCCTGTAGCCGTGTGTCTCCGAGACCTGCGTGACGCGCTTGACCTCGGTTTCGGTGAACGGACAGCCGTAGGTCCCGCCGTGGAGTTTCAGCGTGTCGCGGGCGAGCGTGAGCGCGAGTTCCCGGGTCGGTGGCGTCCAGTGTATCTGCGGCCGCCGGTCTCCCGAAAGGAGCGACGGGACCGCGCCGACGTGGTCGAGGTGTCCGTGAGAGACCACGACTGCGTCCGGGTCGACCGAGCCGACCGGATACTGTGGCGGGGTAGCGGTCTTCATGCCGTAGTCGAGCAACAGCGAGTCGTTGACGAGTATCGCGCTGCGGCCGACCTCGCCGGCACCGCCCAGGAACCGAACGTCCATTACCCCCGGCTAGCGGGTGCGACGGCTTGGGTCCGTCGTTACAGCCCCGCCGTGGACGTGTCCGGGCGCACTCTCCGCTGGGGGTCCGGAGACGCGCGCGTCCCGGAACCCGGCGCGTCCCGCCAGTTCACGGGGGAGGACCGACGAGTCCCTCCGGCGGTCCGTCTCTGACTCCCGGAGACCAGTCGCAGGTTCCGACACCGGGATCGGGACCCGAGATGGAAACGCTCAACACGACCCGGCCGCCGTCACCGTCATGGACGTCTTTTTCAGTGGCTCCATCCGCGGTGGCCGGTCGGACGTCGACCTGTACGCGTCGCTGATCGAGACGCTCAACGAGCACGGGACGGTCCTGACCGAACACGTCGGGGTCGCGGGCGTCGAGGAGAGCGAGGCCGAGGCCGGCCTCTCGGACGCCGACATCTACGACCAGGACGTCGCCTGGCTCCGGCAGGCCGACGCCGTTGTCGCCGAGGTGACCACGCCCAGCCTCGGCGTCGGGTACGAGATCGGTCGCGCCGTCGCCTGGGAGACGCCCGTCTGTGCGCTCTACCGGCCGGGCGCCGACCACGACCTCTCGGCGATGGTCCGGGGCAACGACGCCGTCCGCGTCGTCGAGTACCGAACGCCCGCCGACGTCGAATCGGACCTGGCGGCCTTCCTCCAGAAACACCGGGCGTAGCGCCGCCGGTCGCCGCTACGGCCTGACGCCGCCGGTCACGGCTGCGTTCTCACGCCGTCCGGTCGATAGCGTTCGAGCGTCGCCTGGAGTTCGTGCCAGTCGACCGGCGGGTCGACGTCGCCGACCTCGCGCTCGAACGCGTCGAGTCGGTCGCCGAAGCGCTCGCGCCACTCGGGGAGTGCGAGGTCGTCGAGGCGGCTCACGAGCGTCGCCCGGCGGTCTTCGAGGGTCGCAACCTGGTCGTCGACCTCGTCGGGGAACCACGAGGCGTCCTCGCGGTCGGCCCAGGTCCGGAGGTCCGCCAGTTCGAAGCGCGCGTCGGCGACCATCAGGCCGACGACCGCCGTCCGGAGCGTCGCGTCGAACCACGCGACCGCCGGGTCGACCTCGGCGGCCCAGCCGTCGCTCTCGGCCGCTATCTCGGACTCGAGACTGTCGGCGACGCTCTCGACGGCGTCGAGCGTGTCCTCGACCGCGACCAGGTCCCGGCGGACGCTACGCACCCAACTCTCCGGGTCTTCGAGGTCGTCCCTGAACGCTTCGATGGCTTCCGCCAGCGCCATCGCGGTGTCCTCGACGCTCTCGGCCTCGTCGGCGACCTCGCGGAGTTCGACCGCGACCGGGTAGACCGCCTCGGCTGTCTCGACGCGCTCGGGCAGGTCGTCGACGCGGTCGCTCAGTTCGTCCGTCCGCTCCCTGAGCACCGACAGTTCGCTCTCGAAGTCCGCGAGTCGACCCTCGACGGTGGCCAGGTCCGCGACGGCCGCGGCGTCGTCACGCGCCTTCGCGAACTCGAACGACGCCATGCTCGTGCGCTCCTCGGCGGTCGACGCGGCCCGCGTCACCCGCGGGACAGCCCGGTCGGCCGCCGACCACGTGACGACGCCGTCCTCGGTGAACCGTTCGAGGGCGTCCCGGACGAGCGTCCGGTCGCGGCTCTCGTCGGCCGCGAGCACCGCGTCGACCGCCGCCTCCAGGCGCATATCCGCCACCTCGACGGCGGACGCGTCGTCTCCACTCATGTGCTGGCCGTCGGCTTCGCCACCGATATAGCTTCTCTATCGGTTGCGTTCCCCCCGCGCTGCCGGCGACGAATTTGGGTCGAAATTGGGTGAGTTTTCGGTCCCAGTACTGTCTGAAAGGTGACAAAACTTATGTCGAGATAGTCGATCCGTACGCGTGCATGTCTCAGACACACACGAGACGCACAGTGCTGCGCGGTATCGGGGCGGGAACTGCGCTGCTTATCGGTGGCGTCGGGTCGGCTGCGGCCGAGGGGGAAGCCGGCCTGCGCGTCGCTCACGCGTCGCCGAACGCACCGGACGTCGACGTCCTCGTCGACGGTGACGCCGCGGTCGAGGGCCTGTCGTTCGGATCGGTGACCGACTACCTCGAACTCGAAGCCGACGAGTACGAGGTGGCCGTCAAACCCGCCGGCGGCGGCGACCCTGTCTTCGGGCCGACGACCATCGACCTCGACGAGGAGGACTACACGGCGGTCGCCCGGGGGGAAGTGGGCAACGCCGACACCGAGTTTACCGTCGACATCCTCCTGGATACGAACGGCGCCAATATCGGCGACGAGGAGGCCCGCGTGCGGGCCTACCACGCTTCGCCCGACGCGCCCGCCGTCGACGTGACGGACGGCGAAACGCTCCTGTTCGACGGCGTCGAGCGCTTCACCAGTAGCGGCTACGCGGTGGTCCCCGCCGGCGACTACGACGTCGAGGTCCGCCCGGACACCGAGGGCAACGACGGTCCAGTGGTCAATGATCCCGTCCCTACCGTCACCCTCGAAGGCCGAAGTACCTACACCGTCTTCGCCATCGGCTACCTGAGCACTGACGACGACCCCAGCAACGAGGGGTTCCGACTCCTCCCGACCCTTGACGCCGGCGCCCCACCGCGTGGCGACGGTGACGACGAAGAAGAGGAAGAAGAGGAAGAAGAGGAAGAAGAGGAAGAAGAGGAAGAAGAGGAGGAGGAAGAAGAGGAAGAAAACGGTCGTGGACGCGGGAACGGCCGCGGCCGATAGCCGCGTCGCGGTCGGCCGCCAGGTCGCAGGACGATCGGGCGTTGGGTGCGTGCGTCCGTGGGTCTCACCGCGGTTCCGTTTTTTCGGATCGAACGCCGGTCAGCGGCGTGTCCGAGACCGGTCGTCGGGGTCGAGGTCATACGGACCGTTGTAATTCGTTACCGCTGTACCGAACACGGTGAACGCATGGGGCGGTGAACCGCTCATACTTCGACGGTCTCACGGAAAATGGATACAACGGTCCGTATCAGTCGTCGTCGCCGAGACCGACCCGTTCGCGCTCGGCGGTACGCTCGATGAACTCCTGGGGGAGGGCGTCGACCTCGCCGACCTGGACGCTCCAGAGGTTGGCGTAGAGGCCGTCCCGGGGGAGCAACTCGTCGTGGGACCCCTGTTCGACGACCCGGCCGTCGTCCATGACCAGGATCTGGTCGGCGTCGCGCACGGTGGAGAGGCGGTGGGCGATGGCGAAGGTGGTGCGCTCGGCGGTCAGCGCCTCCAGGGACTGCTGGATGAGGACTTCGGTCTCGTTGTCGACGTGGCTGGTCGCCTCGTCCAGCACGAGGATGTCGGGGTCCTCGAGGACGGCCCGGGCGATGGCGACGCGTTGGCGCTGGCCGCCCGAGAGTTTGACGCCGCGCTCGCCGACGGTGGTGTGGATGCCCTCGGGGAGGTCGGCGACGAACTCCATCGCGCCGGCGGTCGCGAGCGCGTCGACGATCTCCTCGTCGTCGGCCTCGAGGCCGTAGGCGACGTTCTCGGCGACGGTCCCGTGGAACAGGTACGGCTCCTGGCTGACGTAGCCGATGTGGTCGCGCAGGCTCGACAGCGAGACGTCCCGGACGTCGTGGCCGTCGAGTCGAATCGTCCCCTCCTGTGGGTCGTAGAGCCGGAGCAGCAGTTTGAGCAGGGTGGTCTTGCCCGCACCCGTCGGGCCGACGAGCCCGACGAAGTCGCCGGCGTCGACGGTAAACGACGCCCCCCGCACCGAGTCCTCGTCGGCGCCGAGATACCGGAACGTGACGTCGTCGTACTCGACGCGGCCCTCGACGCCGTCGAGGTTGACCTCGTCCTCGTCGTCGGCGACGGTGCCGTGGTAGTCCATCAGCCCGACGATGCGCTCGGCGGCGGCGAAGGCGTACTTGTAGTTGTTGATGACGTTCCCGAACTGGCGCATCGGCCAGAGGTACCGTCGCGAGTAGAGCAGGATCGCCGTCAGCGTCCCGAGTGTGAGTCCACCCGAGAAGAAAAGCGGCGGGCCGAAGAGCAGCCAGTAGCCGCCGACGAGGAAGGTCAGGACGTACCCGAAACCGGTGATCACCCGCAGCGAGGGGAAGAACTTGATGCGGGTCGCAATCGCGTCCCAGTTGGCGTCCAGGTACTCCTCGGAGGCGTCCTCGACGCGGTCGCGCTCGAAGGCCTCCCGACCGTAGGTCTTGACGACCTCGATGCCGCCGATGTTGTTCTCCAGTCGGGAGTTGAGCCCGCCGACCGACCCCCGCACCCGGCCGTACTTTGGCCCGATCTTCTGGACGAACACGTAACTCGCGACCGCGAGTATCGGGATCGAGACCATTCCGACGATGGCGAGTTGCCAGTTGAGATAGAGCGTGAAGGCGGCGACGCCGACGACGAGCACCGAGATGCGGATCCCGGTGTTGAGGTCGTTCGTGAAGAAACTCTCCAGCTGGTTGACGTCGTTGTTGAGGACGGACATGATCTCGCCGGTCTGTTTGTCGTCGAAGAAACTCATGTCCTGTCGCTGGACGACGTCGTAGGTGTCGACGCGGACCTCGTGCTGGAGGTGCTGGGCGAAGCGGTTCCACGCCCAGGAGTTGAGCCAGTTGAGTCCCGCGACCAGCACGTACACCGCCCCGGTCAGCCCGACGGCGAACCAGAACTTGCCTTCCGTGGTCGGCGGGACCGCCGACGCCGGCACGAGCGGCAGCTCGAACGGCTGGTCGCCGACGAATAGCGAGTCGATGGCCGTCGCGAGGATGAGCGCCGGCACGAGTTCGAGAAAGCGCGCGACGATACTCGCGAGTGCGCCGACGGTGAACTCGGGGACGAACTCGCGACCGTAGTCGGTGAATATCCGCCACATCGGCCGCTCGACCCCCTCCCCGATGTTCTCGAAGGCGTCCGCCTCGTCGTTACCGCCGGAGAAACCCCATGCCATGAACCCCCGTAACGGCCGCCCGGGTAAAAACCTGACTGTCGAGTTAGTCAGGCCGTGCCGGGGGCGCGCAGTCCGCCGCACTCAGTCCAGAGACCGGCCCCTGCGAGCGCTCGTCGGCTACTCCTGACGGTCGGCGATGTACCGGCCGGCCAGCAGGCCGGCGCCGCCAAAGAGCACCAGCGAGAGGAACGCGACCGGCGAGGCGGGGGCGCCCAGGAGCGCGACCCCGACCCCGTAGAGGGCGACGATCACCGTCAGTCCGACGAGGTACCGCCACGCTTGGGCCATTACCCGCCGTTGGGTTCGACCGGGCATAACGCCTGCGGGGTTACCCGCCGCGCCACTCGTCCGCGGTGACCGCTCCCTCCCCCGGAGACCAGTCCCTACTGTGCGGTCGATCAGGAAACGGCATACAGCAGTCCGTATCAGTCCAACTGGCCCGCCCGTGGGGACTGCCCGGCCGCGCGTTCGAGGAACTCCTGGGGGAGAGCGTCGACCTCGCCGACCTGGACGCGCCACAGCGTCGCGTAGAGGCCGTCGGCGGCGAGCAACTCCTCGTGAGAGCCCTGTTCGACGAGTTCGCCGTCGTCCATCACGAGGATGGTGTCGGCGTCGCGCACGGTGGAGAGGCGATGGGCGATGGCGAAGGCGGTGCGGTCGGCGATGAGGTCGCTCAGGCTGTTCTGGATGACCGCCTCGGTCTCGTTGTCGACGTGGCTGGTCGCCTCGTCCAGCACGAGGACCTCGGGGTCTTTCAGGACCGCGCGGGCGATGGAGACGCGCTGGCGCTGGCCGCCCGAGAGTTTCACGCCGCGCTCGCCCACCTTGGTGTCGTAGCCGTCCGGGAGGTCGACGATGAACTCGTGGGCGCCCGCCACCTTGGCGGCCTCGCGGACGTCCGCGTCGTCGGCGTCTCTGACCCCGTACCCGATGTTCTCCCGGACGGTGCCGTAGAACAGGTACGGCTCCTGGCTGACGTACCCCACGGACTCGCGCAGGCTCCGGAGCGTGACGTCGCGGACGTCCCGCCCGTCGACCCGGACGGCGCCGTCGTCGACGTCGTACAGTCGGAGGAGGAGTTTCATCAGCGTCGTCTTCCCGGCACCCGTCGGGCCGACGAGTCCGACCATCTCGCCCGGTTCGACGTCGAAAGAGACGCCGTCCAGCACCTGTTCGTCCTCGCCGTCCTCTGATTCGTAGGTGAACTGGACGTCGTCGTACTCGACGTGGCCCTCGACCGCGTCGAGGTCGCCGGCGTCGGCGGCGTCGGTGACGCCGGGCTCGATGTCCAGCAGGCCGACGATGCGCTCGCCGGCGGCCTCGGCGTACTGGTAGTCGTTGACGATCTGCCCGAACTGGCGCATCGGGTAGACGAACCGCCGCGAGTACGACAGGAAGGTGACGAGGATGCCGGCGGTGAGACTCGGACCGTTGAAGAAGGGCAGCGGTGTCGCGAGGATCCCCTGGTTGACCATCACCCAGTACCCGCCGACGAGGAACGTGGCGGTGTAGCCCGCCGCAGTGACGAGTCGCAGGGTCGGCCAGAAAGCGATCCGCGTCGTGATGGCGTCCCACTGGGCGTCCAGGTAGTCCCGGGAGGTGTCCTCGACGCGCTCGGTCTCGACCGCCTCGGTCGTGTAGGACTTGACCACCTCGATGCCCCCGAGGTTGTTCTCTAGCTGGGAGTTGAGTCTGCCCACCGCGGAGCGCACCTCCTGGTACTTGGGGTGGATGCGTTTGACGAAGACGTAACTCGCCAGTCCCAGGAGGGGGATGACGAGCGTCGGGACGATGCCCAGCCGCCAGTTTATCAGGAGCATCGCCAGGCCCATCCCGCCGACGCGGAAGACGATGCTGATGCCCTGGTTGAGGCTGTTCGTGAGAAAGCCCTCCAGCTGGTTGACGTCGTTGTTGAGGATGGACATGACCTCGCCGGTCTGGCGGTCGTCGAAGAAGGCCAACTCGCGTCGTTGCATGGCGTCGTAGGCGTCGACGCGGACGCTGTGCTGGAAGTGCTGGGAGAAGCCGTTCCACGCCCAGGAGTTGACCCAGCCCAGCAGTGCCCCCAGGACATGCGAGCCCGCGAGCAGGCCGATCAGGAGCAGAAACTGGTCGAGGGGTGCAGTCGGGACCCAGGTGCCGGGGACGAACGGGAGGCGAAAGCCCGCTCCCCGGGTGAAAAACGAGTCGATGGCGACGCCGAGCAGGAACGCGGGCACGAGTTCCATCAGCGTCGAGACGATGCTGGCGACGCCGCCGACGCCGAAACGCAGCCGCTCCCCCCGGCCGTACTCGTCGAACAGGCGGAGCAACGCCGCGGAGTCCTCGACCCGCAATTCCTCGAACTCGTCGTCGTCCGGACCGCCCGGTGGCATACCCCCCTTTTCGACTCGACCGGGATAAGACTGACTTACCAGTCAGTTTTCTCGGAAGACTTTTCACGGCGGCCGGTAACCCGAGGGTATGAGCGGTGAGGCGAACGACGAGGGTGAGACGGAGGACGAGGAGGGGTCCGGAGACGGCGCCGAGGACACCCACGACGCCATCATGAGCGCGACCTATCACGCGCTGTGTAAACACGGGTACGCCCACCTCACGATGCAGGACATCGCCGACGAGTTCGACAAGAGCCGCCCGCTGTTGCACTACCACTACGACACGAAAGAGGAACTGATGCTCGCGTTCGTGGACAACATGATCGGCTGGGTCGGCGGGCAACTCGCCGAGTCCGAGACCGAGGACCCGCTCGAACGCATGGAGGAGTACGTCGACGGGTTCGTCATCGACCCCGGCGAGGAGCGCCGGGAGACGTTCGCGCTCGCCCTCCTCGAACTGCGCGTTCAGGCCGTCCACAACGAGCAGTTCCGCGAGAAACTCGCCACCCACTACGAGAACAACGTCGGGACGGTCGCCGACATCATCGCCGACGGGGTCGAGGCGGGCGTCTTCCGCGAGGTCGACTCCGAGGAGGTCGGGGGGTTCGTCTACACCTCGCTGGTCGGCGCCCGCATGTATCAGGTGACGATGGGCGCCGAACACGCCAGCCGGCGGATGCGGGACAACCTCGCCGCGTTCGTCGTCGACGACCTCCTCGTGGACGGGCGCACCACCGGCGAGTACTCCGGGGAGGGCTGGTGATGCGGCGCGCACACCTCGAGTTCGACCGGTTTTTCGACGTTCGCCTCTCGACCGAGGACGCCCAGGGCGCCGAGATGACGCTCCAGCCCGGGGGGTCCACGGGCGGCCCCGACAACTACCACGCTGACAGCGACCAGTGGCTCTACGTCGTCTCGGGGGCGGGCCGCGCCACCGTCGAGGGCGAGACCGTTCGACTCGAAACGGGGGACCTGGTCGTCATCGAGGCCGGCGAGACCCACGAGGTCGAGAACGACGGCGAGGACCCCCTCCGCACGGTCAACCTCTACGTGCCGCCCGAGTACTGACCGCCGACTGTCACGTCTGCGGTCCCTCGATAGGCCGGTCCAACGACGGACGCTAACGAGTCCAGTCCGGCGTCAGCCGCCGACGAGTCCAGTTTAGCCGGGGATCCCGTTCGAATATCTCCCGTGAGATCTGGAGGCGTGCGTTTATCACTGTCGATTCGAGAGTCTCGATAGAGGGACAGAGACGATGGCGACCGAACCGCTGTCGGACGTGCACACTGCCACCGAACGCGACGGGAACGAGCGACCACGGTCTGCCTGGTGGGCCGAAGTGGCGCTCGGGGTCGTCTGTTCGGGGACAGCCGCCGTCTTCGCGCTGGGATACACTGCTATCGGGCCGTTTTCGGACGTGATAATTATCTACCCGACGGTCGTCTCGGTCGCGTATCTCGCGCTCGCGTCGCTGCTGGCGCTCGTCTTCCTCCAGGCGGGGTTCCGACACTCCCCGTGGAGTGGCAGCCCGGACGGCGGCGAGTCCGGTTGGACTGCCGGCCCGTCGGGGGTCGACGAACCCGCCGTCAGCCGGTCACGCATGACATCTCGCACGCCGGGTCGGTCCGACGAGCGCGGCGAAGACCGCTGAGGGCGGCCGACCCCCACGTTACCGACCGCCAGCGGACGCGTTGCGCGCCGGGGCCGGGAGACCGGCGAGCGTTCGCGAGACCGGACCGTCCTGTGAGCCGCTACCGGTTGTCTTCGAACCACTTGACGGCGAAGTCGACGAGTCGGCGCTGGTCGAGCAGCCTGGCGTCGCCGACGCCCACGTCCCCGGTCTCGACGGCACCGGGGCACTCCCGCTCGAAGGCAGCCCCACACTCGGGGAAGTCGCCGTCGTCGATGGCGAGGTCCGCCCATTCGGCCCACTCGCGCTCGCCGTCGACGAGGACGGCCCCCGCCTGGGTCTCGGTCCGCAGGTCGAGGTCGGCGCGATACTCCGCGAGGTGCAGGGAGGTGTTCGTCGCGTGGGTCGTCCCCAGAAAGCACACGTGCCCGTCGAGGTCGTAGACCCGCGCCAGCGGCGAATCGTCGCCCAGCGAGTACGCCCGGGCGTGGCCCTCGGTGACGAAGGCGGCGTCGGCCCCCCAGGCGGCGAACGAGTGCTGGGGGTGGTCGCTCCGGCGCACGCCCGGATACGAGCGGAAACACTCGGCGACGGCACCCATCCCCTGTGTGGGCGTCACCGCGGGCCGGTAGGGCGGCATCTCCTCGCGGGTCGTGTCGTACCACTCCTCGGGCACCGGGGGGTTGCCCATGTCCGCGGGGTCCATGTTCCCGGGCGAGTGGGCCGGCATGACGAGAGTCCCCGACTCGCCGACGACGCGCTGGAGGGCGTCGACGACGGCCGGCGGCCCGCCACAGACCCACCCGAGCGAGGACAGAGAACTGTGGACGAGGACCGTCTCGCCCGCGTGCAGGCCGAGGTCGCGGAGGTCCGTCGACAGCGACTCGACCGTCACGGGTTCGGGCGACCGGTCCTCGGGGAGCGGGTCGCTCATAGCCCGGGATGACGGACGGAGGGCATAATACTGTCGGACACAAGTACGTGAACACGCTCGCCGGGAACACGCTATCGAAACGCCCGTTCCCGGTCGAACGAGCCACCGACGGTGGCCTCACTTGTGTCCGACAGTATAAGTCTCGTGGATGGACGAGCGCCCGCGACGTGACATGGACTCACACTGTCGGACACGAACACGTGTACGGACTCGGCGACGTTCGGCGACGTGGCGGTCCGGCGGTCCCGACACAGCCACCGAACGGTTGCACTGCTCGCGGCCGACAGTATCATACGGACCGTTGTGATTCGTTACCGCCGTCGCGAACCACGGTGAACGCATCGGGCCGTGACTCGCCCATACGTCGACGGCATCGCCGAAAATGGGTACAACGGTCCGTATCAGTCCCCGGGCTCGTAGGGGTGCGCGATGTCGGATTTCGGCGCGCCGACGCCGAACACGCGCACCGGTCCGTCGGCGTCGGCGGGGTTGAACGCCCGGTGGGGACTGTCTGGTTCGGCGACGAACACTTCGCCGGCCGCGACGGCGTACTCCGTCCCGGGGGTCTCGACGTGCAGCGTCCCCGCGGCGACGTAAAAAGCCTCCTCGCGGTTCTCGTGGTAGTGATACGTCCGTGGGAGCTGCTCGCCCGGCGCCAGTTCGTAAGTGGCCGCGTGCAGGAAAGCCAGTTCCGCCGCGTCCGAGACGCCGCGGCGGTCACAGGGGTAGTCCGGCGTCTCCGGCAGGTCGGCGGGGTCGAGGTGGTGATAGCCCATACGGGACGGTACGGCGGACTCGGGAAAAACAGCACCGTCGGGCGGGCGCGGGCCGGCGGAGAACTGCCGGGTGGCGAGCGTTTTTGCGACTGCCGGTCGTCAGTCGAGCCGTGAGTATCGATATCGGGTTCGTCGGTGCGGGCGGCATCGCGCAGTGGAAACACTTCGACACCCTCGAGGCCAGCGACCGTGCGTCGGTCGTCGGGGTCTGCGACGTCGACGAGGAGACGGCCCGCGAGGCGGGCGAGCGCTTCGACGCCTCCTGGTTCACCGACCACCACGCCCTCTACGAGACGGTCGACCTGGACGCGGTGTTCGTCTGTCTCCCGCCCTTTGCCCACGGCGACCAGGAGACTGCGGCGGCCGAGCGCGGGGTCGACCTGTTCGTCGAGAAGCCGCTCGCGCTCTCGAACCGGAAAGCCCGCGAGGTCCGCGAGGCGGTCGAAGAGAGCGGCGTCGTCGCCCAGGTGGGCTACAACTGGCGCTATTCGCCGGGACTCGACCGGGCGCACGAACTCCTCGACGGCCGCGACGTCGGTTACGTCGAGGGGTACTGGTGGGGTGGCGTCCCCGGCGGGGAGGGCCACTGGTGGCGCCACGCCGACCGCTCGGGGGGACAGACCGTCGAGCAGGCCACCCACATCTTCGACGCGGTCCGCTCCCTCGCGGGCGAAGTCGAGCGCGTGACAGCCGCCGGGAGCCACCGACTGGTCGACGCCGTCGACTTCCCCGACGCGACGAGCGCCACCATGACCCACGAGAACGGCGCCGTCAGCCACGTCTCGACGACCTGTGCGACCGACGACGGCAAGACCGGTCTCGAGGTGGTAGCCGACGGCGCCACGCTGACGGTCGCCCAGGACGCCGTCGCCGGGACAGTCGACGGCGAGTCCGTCGACGAGACGTTCGAGAGCGACCCCTATCGGGGCGAGGTCGAGGCGTTTCTCGACGCGGTCGAGACGGGGGACGACGCGTCCGTCCGCTCGACGTACGCAGACGCGACGCGGTCACTCGCGCTGACGCTGGCGGTCAACGAGTCGGTCGAGAGCGGGACGCCGGTCCGGCCCGGCGGCGACTGACCGTCACTCGCCGGCCAGCGGGTCCGGAACGACCGTCACCGGTACCTCGGCGGTCTCGGCGAGCGTGAAGGCGACGTCGCCGGTGACGAGGCGACCCAGGAACGCCTTCGAGCGGTGGCCGACGACGACGTGGCTGATCGCGACGTCGCTGGCGATGTCGGCGAGCTGTCTCCCGACCGCCCGGCTGGACCGTGGTGTCACGTGTTGGACGTGTTCGATGCCGACCGAGAACGGGACGTCCCGCGATTCGAGGTCGGCCCGGAGTTCGTTGCGCATCTCCCGGGCGGCCGCGCTGGCCGTCTCCGCCTCGGTCAGGTAGACGACGTACAGTTCCTCCTCGAGCGCCCGGCCCAGTCCGACGCCGGTGTCGACGACCGCCTCTTGCATCCCGTCGTCCGTCACCGCGACGAGCACTGTCATACCCGTGCGTGCGTTCCCGACCGGCTAAGAACTGACGGCGTTCCCGGGACGCACCGCGTGGCGCGGTTGTCACGAGTGAATACGGGGGGAAGGGCGTTTGAGCCGATGCCTCATACTGTCGGACACAAGTACGTGAACCTGCTCGTCGACGTACGGGGACGTGACGACTCGAAGACCCCGAGAGGGCCATCGAGCGGTGGCATCACTTGTGTCCGACAGTATCACGGTCGACCGTCGGCCGGGGACGAGTGGCCGTCGACAGCGCGTGGGTCCGACATTCCCGAACGACCGCCCTGGAGACGACCGGCCGCGACCTGCCCGGTCACCAGGTCAGCCCCTCGTAGACGAGTCCCTCGCGGCGGGAGACGATGCGGCGGCCGTCGACGACCACGGGGTCGGCCATCCGGTCGAACGCCGCGTCGAGGGCGGCGAACTCGTCCCAATCGGTGACGACCATCGCCGCGACTGCTTCCTCCAGAGCTTCACCCGCCGACGCCACGTACTCGATCCCGGGGAAGCGCTCGCGCATCTCCTCGGTCGCGACGGGGTCGTAGCCCACCACGTCCGCGCCGCGCTTCTGGAGCCCCTCGATGACCGGAATGGCCCGCGACTCGCGGACGTCGTCGGTGCCGGGCTTGAACGAGAGGCCCAGCACGGCGACGCGCTCGCCGGCCACGTCGGCGTGCTCGTCGAGGAGGGCGAGCATCCGCCGTGGCTGTTTGTCGTTGACCTCGACCACCGCGTCCAGCAGCGACGGGTCGTAGCCGACCTCCCGGGCGGCGGCGACGAGCGCCGCGACATCCTTCGGGAAGCAGCTGCCTCCCCACCCCACCCCGCTGTCGAGGAAGGCGCGGCCGATCCGGTGGTCCAGTCCGATGGCGTCGGCCACCTCGTAGGCGTCGACGCCGTACTCCTTGCAGACGTTGCCGATCTCGTTCATCGTCGAGACCTTCGCCGCGAGGAAGGCGTTGTTGGCGTACTTGATCATCTCGGCCTCGCGGATGCCCGTCTCGACGACGCTCGTCTCGACGCGCTCGACCAGCGGATCGAACACCGCCCGCATCGTCTCGCGCGCGCCGTCGGTCTCGGCGCCGAGCACGACCTTGTCGGGGTCCCGGAAATCGGCCACCGCGGACCCCTCGCGGAGGAACTCGGGATTCATGCCGATCTCGAAGCCCTCGCCCGGTGTGGTGCCCGACGCCTCCGCAACCAGCGGCGCGATGACGTCCTCGGTCGTCCCGGGAACGACGGTGCTCTTGACGACGACCTGGTGGGGCCCGTCCTTGTCGGCGATGGCCTCGCCGAGCATCCCCGCGGCCGACTCGATGACCGACGTGTCGATCGATCCGTCCGCCCTCGAGGGCGTCGCGAGCGCCATGAACGTCACGTCGGTCCCGGGCACGGCGCCGTAGTCGGTCGTCGCCGTGAGGTTCTCGCCGGCGTGGGTCGCGACCAACTCGTCCAGGCCTGGCTCGTGGATCGGTGCCTCGCCGTCGTTGATGGCCGCGACGATGTCCTGGTCGACGTCGACCGCGGTTACGTCGTGGCCCAGGTCGGCGAAACACGCCGCGACCGTGGTCCCGACGTACCCGCTCCCGAGAACGCTGATCTCCATATCCGCGGGTCGCCGCTGGCGACTATCAACGTTGTGGTGGGCAGCGAACCGACTCCGGCGTGGCGTTCAAATTCCCAGTCGCCCGCGCGCCCTCGAGACGTCGGCCTCGCTCTCGTCGACGTCGCCCTCGAAGAGGGCCGCCTCGTCGGGTACCGCCGCGAAGTCGTACGTCCGCTCGCTGTCGAGCACCCGGACGTCGGTATCCGCGACCGGGGCGTCCACGAGGTGACCCCCGACGAATCCAGTCCCGCCGGTCACCAGTACCGTTCGACCCTGCAGTGTCGAGTGTACGCCCTACGATACCGCTCCCCCGTTCATGCAGGTCCCACTCCGCCGCTACCGTCGGTCGGTCTCCGATGTGCGCCGGGCGGTCGGTGACACTGTCGGCCGTGACCGGTCGTCGCCCCGTCGCCGG
>JAZKRZ010000028.1:0-24725 GCA_036626395.1 Haloarculaceae archaeon | reverse complement strand
GGAGCCACAGCCTACTTGACGAAGAACAGGACGTTCTGTGATACAGTGTTCGTTACGGACCCATCGTCGACGAGCCATTCCCGGCCGCAACCGTTCCGACCTGGGACAGCAACATCATCGCCGCGAACAGGATGCCGATCCATTTGGGGTTCTCTTCGAGGTACGTGCGGAGCCGCGAGGTTTCTTGGCTCATAGCCACCTATTGATTTCGCGGGTTCTTGATTGAATGAATCTAAATATTCGGGATAAATTTCCAGCGATATTTACGTTTAATTTGATGTGTTTGTCATGTGTGAGTAACGTGTCGGACTGACAGACGAACGGCAACACTCATTTGAGTCGGCGGCGTACGAGTGCCAGAGCGGATGCAAGGCACACTCCGTGGGGGACGGACGCGTGCGTGAGAGGGACGGCCGGCTCGACGACGCGAGGTCGGTGTTGTTGCTCGCGCCCGACGTACGGGACGCGGCCGCGAGCGCGGCGGCGTCGCTGCTGGAACGCGAGAGTCGGCAGTACGACCACGTCATCGCCGTCGCGACGACCGAGTCGGCGAGTTCGTGGGTCCGGGCCTGGAATCGCCACGCGAGCGACACGACGCGGGTCTCCTGTGTCGACGTCGACGGGCAGACCCGCGCCGTCGCCGGCGACGACGGCGAGCCCGTGATCCCGTCGGTCGAACCGGTCGAGAGTCCGGCCGACCTGGAGGTGCTCGGCCGCGCGGTCAGCGACGCTCTCGAACGGTCGGACGACCGCGACGAACGGGTCGGGCTCGCGGTCCACTCGGTCAGCGACCTGCTCTCTCACGCCGACGAGTCGACCGCGTTCAAGTTCGTCTACACGCTCGGCGAGGTCGTCCGCCGTGTCGACGGCACCGTCTACTTCCACTTCGACGGACGCACTCACGACTCGGCCACGGTCGACACGTTCGCCGCTCCCTGCGACGCCGTTGTCCACCTCGAAGGCGGCGGCGTCAGCGTCTCCGTTCCCGAACCGTGAACGGCCACGGCAGTCCCGATCCCGCGGCCGTCGTGACCGGTTGCCCCGAAGCGTCGGGACCCTTCTCGAGACAGTGCCACCGGTATACTGTCCCTGGCCGTCACGCTGGACCGGGTCGTGGTGGACGTTCGACACCTCGACGCCGTCGGCCGCCTGCTGCCCGCAGTCGGTGTCGTCCACCTCACGCGTTCCCGGGACGGCGTTGCCGCCGGGCGTCAGAGCTCGAGTCCGCGAATCCCGACGGTGCCGTCGCCCGCCTCGACGTGGCCGACCACGCGAGCGTCGTCGCTAGCTTCTACGACGGACCCGGCGTCGGCTTCCGGCAGCGCGGCCACGAAGCCGGTGCCCATGTTGAACGTCCGGTGCATCTCCTCGTCGTCGACGGTGCCTTCCTGCTGGACGAACTCGAAGACGGGCTGGGCGTCGAAGGGGTCGGTGACCTCGTAGCGGTGCTCGCCCATACGTGCGAGGTTCGTCCACCCGCCACCGGTGATGTGGGCGGCGGCGCGGGTCTCGCGGGTCCGGAGGTGTTCCAGCACGTCGGCGTAGATGCGCGTCGGCTCCAGCAACTCCCCGGCGATAGTCCGCTCGGGGTTGGGCGGGAAGGGGTCGGTGTACTCGTGGTCGCGGGTGACGGCCTCGCGGGCGAGCGTGAGCCCGTTCGAGTGGATCCCCGAGGAGGGCCAGCCGACGATGGCGTCGCCGGTCTGCGCCTCGCCGGGGAACGGGCCGTCCTTGGGCGCGAGCCCGGCACAGGTCCCCGCGATGTCCAGCCCGCGGATGACGTCGGGCATGACGGCCGTCTCGCCGCCGACGAGCGCGACGCCGGCCCGCTCGGCTCCCACCCGGAGGCCCTCGCCGATCTGGTCTGCGGTCTCGTCGTCGGGTTCCTCGACGGCGAGGTAGTCGACGAACGCGACCGGTTCGACGCCCGCCGCCACGAGGTCGTTGGCGTTCATCGCGATGCAATCGATGCCGATCGTCGAGTAGTCGTCGATGGCCTCGGCGACGAGCAGTTTCGTGCCGACGCCGTCGGCGGCGAGCGCGAGGTAGCGGTCGCCGATGTCGAGCAGGCCCGCGAAGTCGCCCTCGAACTCGCCGGCGGCACCGACCAGAGCAGCGGTGGCCGCCTCCTGGCCGGCGATGTCGACGCCCGCCTCGGCGTAGGTCAGTCCCTCGTCGGCTTCCTCCGGCGCGTCGCCGTCGTCCTCGCTCGCTCCAGTGTCGTCGGCGGTCATGTGCGGTAGCCCGCAGAGCGCGAGCAAAAGGCCACCGTTTCGGGTGGAACCCCCCGCCACCGCTCGCTACCTGTCCGTCTCGACCAGGTCGAAGCCGCCTCGCGGACGGCCAGGACCGCCTCCGGCGCGACTTTCGTCGTCCGGACCTCGTAGTCGCCGTTCTCGGACAGGCGCTCTATCCCCGCTTGGACCTCGGCGCGGCGCACCTCCAGTCTGTCGACCGGCGGGACGTCCTGCAGCGGCAGGTCGAGTTCGCGCGAGTCGACGCGGAGTCGTCTCCCGGCGGTCGTCGCGCCGGTCGACAGGACCCCGGTCTTCGCCTGCAGCGGGTCGTGGACGCCCGTCATGGCACGGTCGTCGACGCCGTAGCCCGCGAGCTGGATGCCCGCCGGGAGCGACAGGTCAGCCGCGGCGCTCCCACACCGGGGGTCCGTCGATCCCTCGATGCTCATCGGTTCCCCAGCGGGTCCGAGCGGTACCGTTCGAGCGCGTCGCGGTCGAGCGTCACCCCGAGCCCGGGGTCGTCCGGTATCTCGACGCGTCCGTCCTCGACGGGGAACGACTCTTCGACGAGTTCCCAGCGCAGCGGCGACTCCTCGATGGAGTACTCCAGCAGGGGCGCGTTGACGGTCGCAGCGATGAGATGCAGGTTCGCCGCGACGATGATCTCCGTGCTGTAGCCGTGGGGATAGATGGGGATCCCGGCGGTCTCGGCGATAGTCGCGACCTTCTGCATGTGCGTGATCCCGCCCGAGCGGGCGACGTCGGGCTGGACGCCGTCCGGCCTCCCGCGCTCGACGAACTCGCGGAAACCGTAGGCGGTGTACTCCTCCTCGCCGCCGACGATTCGCGTCTCGCAGGCCTCGGAGAGGTGCCGGTACCCCGTCAGGTTGTCGGCGTAGACCGGCTCTTCGAGCCAGAACAGGTCGTGTTCGCGGTCGAGTTCGTTGATGTGCTTGACCGCCCCGCCCGTGTCCCGGCCCCACACCATCCCCGCGTCGACCATGAGGTCGAACTCCTCGCCCAGTACGTCCCGGGCGCCCGCGAGCAGGTCGTGGTCGCGGGTGCGGTCCTCGCCGAACCCGCCCCAGCCGAACTTGATGGCGGTGAAACCGTCCGCCAGAGCGCGCTCGGCCTCGCGGCGCATGTGGTCGGTGTCCGCGGGGTCGGCGGGAAAGAGCGTGCTGGCGTACGCCCGCACGGAGTCGCGGTGTTTCCCACCGAGCAACTGGTAGAGCGGTCGACCCGTCGCTTTGCCGACGATGTCCCACAGCGCCATGTCGACGCCGCTGATCGCGGTGATGGCCGCGCCTTTCCGCCCGTAGAAGTACGTCCGGTCGAACAGGTCGTTCCAGACCGCCTCGGTGTCGAACGGGTCCCGGCCCATGAGGACGGGTTTGAGCCCGGAACTCTTGTCGTGGGACTCCGGTGCGTTCACGACGGCGTCGACCACCGCCGGCGAGGAGTCGGCCTCGCCGATCCCGGTGATCCCCTCGTCGGTCTCGACCTCGATGACTGCCGCGTCCTGGGTGCCGTCGGCCCTCGACCCCTCGACCTCGTCGAGCGAGACGGTGTGGACGGTGACGTCCGTGATCTCCATGGACCCGATCGTCCGAGCGCGGGAATAAAGCTCCGCTCCCCGGCAGTCTCGACGCTCGCGGTCACGGGGCGATGCGACGGGGTGACCGACTGGTTCCGATACCCGGGTTCGCCGACGCGAACGACTAATTCGCTGCTCGCCCACGAAAGCCCATGAGCGACCTGACGATCGACGGCGGCGACCCGGTGGCACCCGACGGGGTCGAGACGGAGTGGCCGGTGTTCGGCGACGCGGAGCGCGAGGCCCTGCTCGAGGTGCTTGAGAGCGGCAACTGGTGTAGCGCCGACTTCTATTTCGAGGGCGAGGGCGAGCAGTCCCACGTCCAGCGCTTCGAGCGCGCCTTCGCGGACTTCGTCGGGACCGACCACGCGACGGCGGTCCCGAACGGGACGCAGGCGCTCGAACTCGCCTTCCGCGCCGTCGGTCTCGAACCCGGCGAGGAGGTGGTCGTCCCGTCGGTGACGTTCGTCGCGAGCGCGTCGGCGGTGGTGCAGGCCGGCGGCGTCCCGGTCTTCGTCGACGTCGACCCCGACACCTACCAGCTCGACCCCGACGCCGTCGAAGCCGCCATCACCGGCCGCACCGCTGCCATCGAAGCCGTCCACTACGGCGGCTATCCCGCCGACATGGACCGTCTCGTCGAGATCGCCGACGACCACGACCTCTATCTGATAGAGGACGCCGCCGAAGCCCACGGGACGGAGTGGCGCGGCGAGACCGTCGGGTCGATCGGTGACGTCGGCTGTTTCAGCCTCCAGCTCGGCAAGCCTCTGACCTGTGGGGAGGGCGGCGTCGTCACCCACGACGGCGACGACGCCGAACTCGCCGACCGGCTCTACGCCCACGCCAACCTCGGCCGGTCACCCGAGGGCGGCAAGTACGAACACCACGTCCCCGCCGGCAACTACCGCCTCTCGGAGTTCCTGGGGGCGCTCCTGTGTACACAGCTCTCACGACTGGACGAGCAGACCGACCGCCGCGAGACCAACGGCGCGTGGCTCGCCGACCGGGTCGCAGCCGTGGAGGGACTCTCGACACTGCAGTCCGACGACCGGATCACTCGTCGGGGCTACTACTTCTACTTCGTCCGGTACGACGCCGACGCGTGGGGTGGACTCGACCGCGACGATTTCGTCGCGGCGCTCCGTGCGGAGGGGGTCGACTGTTCGACCGCGCACAACGACCCGCTCTACCAGCACGCCGCCTTCGCGGACATCGACCCGTCGCTACTGCGCGGCCGCGAGATGGACTACGCGGCGGTCTCCTGTCCGGAGGCCGAGCGCATCTACGACTCGGAGGTGGTCGCGCTCTCGAAGGACGTCCTCCTCGAACGCGAGTCGGTCGAGGCCGTCGCCGCGGCGTTCGAGAAACTCGACAGCCACCGCGAGGCGCTCGCCGACCTCGTCTGAACGGCGACGGGACGCGGCCACCGGGACCTCGCCCGTCGCCCCCTCAAAAGTAGGTCCGGAGGTACACGAACCGCGGCGGGAACAGCGCGGCCAGACCCTCTGCGGTGCGGTCATCGCGGACGGCGAGGTTCCCGAGGCGGTGCGCTTCGTCGACCGAGTGATAGCCCGCGACCAGTTGCGAGAGAGTGCCGACCCCGACGGTCGCGTCGGCCTCGGCAGGCGCGACGGCGGCCCGCTCGCAGGTCCCGCCCCCGTCAGCGACCCGCAGGCGGAACGTGCCGTCGTTCCACCCGGCGGTGTCGTCGGCGACGGCGAGGGTCAGGTCCGCGGTCACGTCGTCCGGGTAGGGCGTCGTCTCGAGTGCCTCGGGGACGTCGACGACTCTGACCATCGGCCCGGCGTGGACCGTACAGTCGGCGGCGCTCGGGTCCTCGAGGAGGTCGAGCAGCGAGGTATCCCCGGCGTAGTGGACGGTCTCCACGGCCTGGGAGTCGTGGTCGGCGAGCAGCGCGAGCAGTGCGAGTCGCGCCTCGTGGTCGGCGAACGCCAGGTCGGCCACCTCCAGCCGGCGGTCGTCGAGCCCGTCGCCCGTCTTTTCGAACGTGTAGACGACGTATCCCCGCAGTTCGCCGTCGCGCTCGCAGACGTAGACGTACGGGTGGTCGCCGTCCAGCGTCCGGAACACGCGCTGTCGCCACCACTCCTCGTCGCGCCGGATCGTCAGTTCGCGGTCGGCGGCGTGGGCCTCGTGGGCGGTCTGCAGGTCCGCCCAGTCGTCGGCGGTCGCTCGCCGAACCCGCCAGTCGCCGTCCGGGTCCCGGCGGGTTCGCCGCTCGCGTGCGACCGACAGCGCCGCAGTCGGGAACGTGTACTCGGTGAACGTGTTCGCCATCGCCCAGCCGAACTGCTCGTAGTACGACCGCGAGAACGACCAGAGCGCCGCGAGCGGGAACTCGCCGCGCCAGCGTTCCAGACTCGCCTCGACCATCCGGCGGACGTGGCCCCGCCGGCGGTGCTCGGGCGGGGTGGCGACGGCCGCCAGGCCCGCCATCGGGACCCACTCGCCGCGCAGGCGGGCGTCGAAGCCGTAGTGGGCGCAGACGCTCAGGAGGTCGTCGCCGTCGAAGAGGCCGAACGGGTCGGCGATGCGGTCGAACTCGTCGTCGTGGTCCTGGGGGCCGGCGGCCGGTTCGAACGCGTAGTCGACGACCCGCCGGAACTCGTCGTGGTGGCCGGGACCCACCGGGCGAAACGCCAGTTCGTCGGTCATACCGGCTTTCCACACGGGGTCGGAATAGGCGTTCCGTACCGCGACGGGGCGCCGGTCGCGGTCAGTACGTCCGGGCGCTGGCCGACCCGACGTCGATCCGCACGAGCGTGTTGTCGCTCCAGGCCTCGGGGTCGACGCCGTACCGGCGGTTGATCCGGCGGGCCGCCGCCGCGGACTGGTCTTCGTCGTCGACGACCGTCGCGGTCCCCCACAGCGTCGCCGTCCACTCGGGGTCGGCCGGCGGACCGCAGTGGACCGACAGCGACACCCGCGGGTTCGACCGCAGGTCCCGAAGTTTCCGGCCGGTCGTCACCACCTCGACGACGCCGTCGGCATAGCGGTACCACACCGGCGCGCTGTGGGGTCGGCTCTCCCGGGCGGTCGCCAGGTGCGCGACCGTCGGCTCGCCGGTCAGCAGTTCCTCGACGTCCGCGGGGACGGCCTCGGACATAGTCGCGCTTGGGGACGCACACTCAAGTAGCCTGTTCACGGCACCGCCCGGCCCGTCACAGTCCGATCCCGAACAGCACGGCGACGCTGACCCCGATGCTCGGGACGGCGACGAGCACGTAGACGGGGAGGCTCCACGAGAGGACCTTCCGGCCGTCGAGGGGGCCGAAGGGAATCATGTTGAAGCCCGCGAGCAAGAGGTTGATGACCAGTCCCTGGTTGCCGATCACGCCGAGGATACCGGGGCCGGCCATGAGCGCGAGGAACACGACCGCGAGCGCGAGGTTCGTCACGGGGCCGGCCAGCGCGATGAGGCCGTTCTCGCGTTCGGTGATCCGGCCACGGTGGACGACGGCACCGGGCGCGGCGAACAGGAAGCCGGCGAGGCCGGCCATGATGGCGAGAAAGAGCATCCCGTAGTCGGCCCGGAAGGCCGCGACCTGCCCGAAGCGGACGGCGACGACCTTGTGGGCGAGTTCGTGCAACAGGAACCCGACGCCGACGGTGAGCAACGCGACGCCGAAGATAGCGCCGACGCCCGCGACGTCGATGCTGCCCCCGAGCAGGTCCGTGGCCAGCCCGGGGTCGAGAAACAGCGTGAACGCGACCCCCAGCGCGAGCCACGCCGCCAGCAGGTCGCGAACCTCGCTGGTACTGAACGTGATGCCGGGGTCGCGCCCCCGGCCGCCGGGACTGCGCCGTCGTCCGCCGGCCGCGCGGCCGCCACTCCCGCCGGGACCGCCGCGGCGGCCACCGCCACCGCCGCTCACGTGACCGCCTCCCAGACGATCCGCGCGCCGGTTTGCGCGCCGTCGACGAGGAGCCCGCCGATGGCACCGACGCCGCCGACGTCCGTCGAGAGCCACGGCAGGATGGCGGGGAAGACGACGAGACTGGCGAGCATGCTCCCGACGTTGGTCAGCGCGACGACGAGGATGAGGCGAAAGAGGGGCACCTCCCGCAGGCGGGCGACGATGTCGGCGATGGGGGCCTCCTCGTCGCCGAGGACCGCGTTGAGTTCGTCGATGTCGGCGACGCTGACCGCCCGGTATTTCAACTCGACGTAGCCGGCGAACCAGCCCGGCGCGAGCAGCGGGTTGACGCTGGTCAGCCAGGCGACGCTCCCGCCCACGAGGGCGCTCGGCCAGCGCGCACCCGCGAGTCGTGCCAGCCCGCCCGCCAGTACCGCGTTGACGACGAACCACGCCGCGAACAGTTCCAGCAGGTAGGCCTGCCCGGCGCCACCCAGCGCCAGGAGAGCGAAAAAGGCCACGAACCCCAGCGTGATGGCGTAGCCGACGGCCTTGTAGAGGACCTTCCCGAAGCCGCTCCGTTCGGCGGTCCCGACGAGCGACTCAATGGGCGGCAGGCTGTCGGGGTTTTCGAGGTAGCGCTCGATCCCCTCGCGGTGGCCGGCGCCGACGACGGCGACGACGCGGTAGCCCGCCTGCCGCAGTGCGAGGAGTTTGTGGGCGATGAAGGCGTCGCGCTCGTCGATGAGCGCCTCGGCCCCGCCCGGCGAGAAGCGGCGGAACTCCTCCATCATCGCCGTCACGACGTCGGCGTCGGTCATCGCCTCGACGTCGAACTCGTCGAGGTCCTCGTCGGCCTCCGGGATCGAGCGTTCGACGACGAGTCCGGCGAGGGCGCCGACCGACCCGAGCACGAAGGCGCCGGCGGCCATGCCCGACCCCGACTGGAGGGCGAACCCGCCCAGCGAGACGAGTCGTTCCGTCGAGACCGAGAGCGGCCCCAGGGCGATACCGCCGGCGAGCGCGACGGCCACCCCGGCGACGGTCCCGACGGCCATCCCCAGTCCCGCACGGACGGGTGTCGTGTTCGGCACCGGGAGCGCATCGAGAGCCCGCGCGAACGTGGGGGCGAACGCCGCCCAGAGAACGAGTCCGAGGGCGGCGCCGCCGACGAGTCCGCCCACGAGCGCGACGGCGTCGGGGCCGAGCGTCGCGACGAAATCCGCGCTGGCGATGCCGAGCGACCCGGCGGCGACGCTCGCGGCGGCGAACCCGAGGAAGAGTCCGAAGGTTCCGCCGACGGTCAGGCCGACGACGGCCGGCGGGCCGACCGCGAGCGTGAGTTGCGAGACGAGTTTGAGTTTTTCTACGAGAGTGAGGCGCGTCCAGAAGCGCTGGATGGTGGTCTGGATGTCGCGGTCGACCAGCGCGACCCCCAGTCCCAGCTCTTCGGCGGTGTCGACGGCGGCCATCATGTCCGCGCCGGGGTCGATGTCGAAGCGGTCCCCGAGGCGCGTCTGGACGTACGAGAGCATCCAGTAGGCCAGAAACTGGAAGACCGTGTTCCCGCCCAGCAGGTCGCTGGGCTCCAGGTCGTCGGGCGTCTCGCCCTGCATCTGGCGGTAGCGCCCCTCGTCGAGTTCCACCGCGACGACGTCCGGGCGCTGTTCGGCGATGGTGCGCTCGACCCGGTCGACGCTCTCGTGGGAGACGTGGGCGGTCCCGACGACGGTGACCTCGCCCTCACCCTCGCCGCGGGAGGGGGGCATCGGCAACCGCTCGGCGGCGTCCTCCAGGTCCTCGCCGGCGACGCGGTCGGTCATTCACCTGCTCTTGCGGGCGGTCCGGTTTACCGTTGTCGGGACGCGGGCAGCGCTGTCGCCCGGTCACGGGCCAGACAGGCAACGGGACGCGGTGAGCGCGGAAAAAAGTCAGTCGCTCTGGATGCGCGGCGCGAGCAGGTACGTCACGGAGCCTTCGCCCTCGGCGATGTCGAAGTGCATCTTGATGGGGAACTCTTCGCCCAGTTCCATGCGGACCTCGGCGTCGGAGGGGATGGCCTTGTTCATGTCCTGGAGGTAATCGAGCGAGAACAGCGAGTGGGCGTCGCCCGCCTGCAGGTCGATGAGGTCCTCGCGGCCGAGTTCGAGGTGGACGTCGTCGGTGTCGCCCTCGGCGTCGACGTAGAACTGCTCGGCGTCGACGTCGACGCCCAGCGCGATGTGGTCGGAGACCATGTCGGCGGCCTTGACGGCGCGGTTGATATCGCGGCCTTCGATGACGATCTCGGCGGGCAGGTCCAGGTCGGGGAGGTCGGGCTCCTGGCGGATGGAGTCGGGGTCGATGAGCGCGAGCGTGTACTCGAGACCGTCGATGGCGATGTGGAGCTTGCGTGTCTGCTCGTCGAGTTCGAGGTGGACGAGCTGGCCGGCCTCGGCCATGCCGGCGATGTCCTCCAGGCGCGAGAGGTTGACGCCGATGACGCCGCCGTCGGCCTCGTAGGACTCGAAGGCGGCCGACGACAGCGAGAGGTCGACCATGCCGACGTTGGCCGGGTCGACGGCCTGGATCGTGATCCCCTCGTCCTCGAGGTGGATCTTGCACTCGTCCACCAGCACGCTCACGGAGTCGAGCGTCGTCCGGAGCGTGTCCGCGCTCACGATGGCGTTGAACATGTTGCCGGCGGCTACGCCCCCATCCGTTAAAAAACGTCCCTTCTCCATTCGCGCGTGCGTGCGGCCGATGGCGTGAGGTGCCGGCGTGGCCGATGGCGCGAGGCCCCGGCGTGGCGGTGCCGTATCAGACCGCGTCGTCGGGGTCGTGGTTCGCGGCGGTCCGACTCGCCTCGGCGGCGTACCGCTCGCGCTTTTGCGGTTCGACGGTCCCGAGGTTGCCGGGGTCGACGTCGACGGCGGCGGTCGTGTCCCGGACGTCGGTAAACGACGTGAGCGCGCGCTCTTTCCGGTAGTAGCGCTCCCCGTCCGGCGTCGCGTAGACCAGGATGATGATGTTCTGTTCGTCGTCGGAGTACGTTCGCTCGACGAGCCAGACGCGGACGGTGTCTTCGTCTGTCTCGCGTCTGTCGGTGTCGGTGCTCATGGACGGACCGACGCACCCGGGCGACAAGTATGCGAGGGTCGACCGCGTTCGGGGCCGGCCAGTCGTCGCCCCCGGGCGAGTGACGGCACCCGTGAGGGCGCTCGGCCCGTCGTCGAGACGCGTCGGGTCGCGCCCGCCCGTCACTCCCCGTCCACGTACCCCTCGACGCTGGTGGCCCGCAGGTACTCCTCGAGCAGGGTGGGGAACTGCCCGCCGCGGAGGTACCGGAGGCCGAACTCGTCGGCCCAGGAGATGATCCCGCGGTCCTCGGTGACGACGCCGGCGTCGAGTTCCCGCGCGAGCACGAGCAGGTCGAAGTCCTCCCGGGAGTCGAGGACGCCCTGGCGCAGCGCCCGGCGGTACTCGTCGCGCATATCCGAGAGGATCTCGTCGGCCTCGGTCATGTAGTCGTCGCTCGCCAGCTCGTCGGGGTCGAGCTGTTCGACCTCGCGCAGCGCCTTCTCGGAGACCCGGAGCCCGCGGTCGACGCGGTCGCTCATCTCGTCGATGAACTCGTAGACGATGTCGGCGGGGATGGTGACCCCGTAGCGGTCGGGGCTCTTCCGGACGACCCACGTGTCGAGGCGCTCGAACACCTCCGCGGAGACGTCCCGGTCGCGCAGCATCGTCGTCAGTTCGTCGTGGATGGTGGGCGGCACGTAACAGGAGATGTTGAGTTCGAGCCTGGCGGTCGCGACGAGGTCCAGCAGGCGGAGCACGGCGTCCTCCAGGGACTCGTCGTCCCTGCGGATCTCCTCGGTGATGAACAGCGACGTGTCGAGGACGAACTGCTGGCGCGGGAGTTCCCCGGACATACCGTTCCGTTCGCCGCTGGGACCTAAAAGTCCTCAGGGGTGACCCGCGCGCTTTTGGCCGTCACGGCCGTCGGTCGAGACATGGACCCCGCCGTCTACGAACGCCTCGACTCGACGGCCGACAGTCCCGCCGAACTGTTCGAACACTTCGAGGAGCGGACCGTCGGGGGTCACACTCACCACGTCCTCACCGACGCGCGCCACGGCGTCGAACGCGGCACCGTCGTCGTCGAGGGCGCCGACGCCGACGCAGGTGGCGAGGCCGCCGGCGCCGCGGACGCCCGGCCCGACGCCGGCGACCACGCTATCGTCCGGGGCTACCCGTCGATCCCCCGGGTGCTCGTACTCGATCCCGGTCTGTCCGCGGTGTTCGACGGGCGCGTCGCCGTCGAGGAGAAACTCGACGGGTTCAACGTCCGGGTCGCCGACGTGGGCGAACCGCTGGCGTTCACCCGCAGCGGCTACGTCTGTCCCTACACCACGGGACGGGCGCGCGACCGGCTCGACCTGGCGGCGTTTTTCGCCGACCACCCGGAGAAACTGCTCTGTGCGGAACTGGTCGGCCCGGAGACCCCCTACACGCAACACGACTACGAGGGTGTCGACTCCCACGCGTTCCGGGTGTTCGACGTCCGCGACCGCGCGTCCGGCGCGCCCCTGCCGGTCGCCGACCGGCGCGACCTCTGTGAGGCGTACGGCTTTCCCCAGCCCCGGGCGTTCGGCTGGTACGACCTCGGCGACGACGCCAGCGACACCGGCCCCCCGGACGGGGGGAGCGCCGACGAGACAGCCACCGGCGGGACTTCCGCGGACGGGACGCCTGACGCGGTCGTCGAGGACGTTCGCGACACTATCGAGAGCCTCGACGCCGCGGGCCGGGAGGGCGTCGTGTTCAAGTCCGCCGACGCGCGGACGATGGCCAAGTACACGACCGAGTGCCAGCACCACGACGACCTCGCCCACGCGTTCGCGCTCCCGTTCGACCACGGCCGCGACTTTTTGTTCTCGCGAGTGATGCGCGACGCCTTTCAGGCCGCCGAGTTCGACGAGGACGACGACCGACGCCGGGAGCGGGCCCACGACCTCGGCGAGTCGGTCCTGCTCCCGATGGTCGAGGCGATCCGCGACGTCGAGGCCGGGGAGCCCGTCGGCCGGCGCCACACCGTCCGGGGGGACGCCGCCGACATCGAGGCGCTGCTCGCCCACCTGCGCGACCAGTCGGTGACGGTCGACGTCGTCCGCGACGAGCGCGCGGACGGCCAGCGCGTCGTCGAGTTCCTGAAACGCAGCGAGTCGACCCGGGACCGTATCGAGTACTTCCTCGACGGCGGGACCTACGACCAGTGACCCGTCCCGTGGGAGCGCGACCGGGGCGCTCCGACGACGGACGGGGGCCGACACGAGTACGTGAGTGGCCGCACCACGCCGTGTAACCGACTGTGCTGTTTGGGTGTGGGTTTTTGTCGGGCGAGTCCACAGCGGTGCCCATGCCCGAGGTACCGCGGGTGATGAGTACCCAGCACCCGGACAACGCGACGCTCCCGTTTTTCACTGCGGGGGACGTCATCGAGGGCGACGACGAGATCCAGGAGGCCTACTACGTCTACTCGCACCTGGGCTGTGACGAGCAGATGTGGGACTTCGAGGGGAAGGAAGGCGACGAGTACGCGGTCAAGAAGTTGCTCTCGCGCTACGACGATTTCTTCGCCGACTCCCGGCTGGGCGAGGACGTCCGACTGACGATCCGCGGGCCGAACCCGGACGTCGAGGAGTCCGAGGCGAAGATCCTGCTGGAGATCCTGGAGAGCATCCCGCGGTCGTACGACGCGGCCGCGCTCTTCGCCGCCGACCGCGGGGTCGACCCGGTCGCGCCCATCGTCGAGGTGATCGTCCCGATGGTGACCGGCGCCGACCAGATCAACGCGGTCCACGAGTACTACGAGTCGTTCGTCGCGGGCAAGGGCGACGAGGTCGTCTGGGGGGACCGCACCGTCGCCGACTGGGTCGGGACCTTCGACCCACCCTCGGTCGGCGTCATCCCGCTCATCGAGGAGCGCGACGCGATGTTGCGGGCCCACGAGATCTTCCGGGCGTACGCCAGCGCACAGGACCGCGACGCGGTCAGGGTGTTCCTGGCGCGGTCGGACCCGGCCCTGAACTACGGGTCACTGGCCGCCGACCTGATAAACAAGGTGGCCCTGTCGCGGCTCTACCGGACCGCCGCCGAGACGGGCGTCGAGGTCCACCCGATCCTCGGCGCCGGCCCCGCGCCGTTCCGCGGGAACTTCAGCCCCGACCGCGTCCGGGAGACCGTCGACGCGTACCCCGAGGTCGAGACGTTCACCGTCCAGTCGGCGTTCAAGTACGACTACCCCGTCGACACCGTCCGGACGGCGGTCGAGACCCTGCGGGCGGCCGACCTTGGCGACGCGCCGCCCCCGGTGGACGAGGAGCGCGCGCTCGACGTGGTCGACCGGACCGCCGCGGCCTACAGCGACCAGGTCGACGCGGTGGCGCCGACGGTCAACCGCCTCTCGGCGTTCGTGCCCGACCGCCGGGCGCGGAAACTCCACGTCGGTCTGTTCGGGTACTCCCGGGAGGTCGGCGAGCAGACGCTCCCGCGGGCGATCGGCTACACGGCGTCGCTGTACAGCGTCGGCTGTCCGCCCACGCTGCTGGGCGCCCACGTGCTGACCGACGCCGACGTCGCCTTCGTCGAGGCCGCGTTTCCGACGTACTTCGACCACCTCCGGGACGCCGCCCGCTATTTCAACCCGCGCTGTACCGAGGTGCTCGACCTCGACGGCGACGCGCTCGACGCCGCCCGGGCGCTCGTCGACGCCGACCCCGACCCGGAGCACCGCGCGGCGACCGACGACGCCATCGACGCGTTCGCCCGCGGTGATGACGACGCGCTCCGCTCGGCGGTCCGCCGCGCGGCCCGTGCCCGCCGGTTCCTCGGGTGACCACCGCCGACGGACGCGCCGGCGCCCGCCCGTCGCTGCGCCCTCTCACTGCCGCTCCGTCGGCGTCGAGCACCGCAGACAGAGCACGCTGTCGGCGACCCAGTTGACGTCGGTCGACCCGCACGCCGGACAGCGGTGGTGGTCGGTGTCATACTCCGTCGTTCCGCGGGGTGCGGCCAGGGACCCGTCGGCGACCACGCGCTCTACGAGCGTCCCGAAGCGCTGGCGCTTGAACGACGCCCGGTGAGCGAGGAAGTCGCCGGCCCGGGCGGGGTCCGCGCCGTGCAGGTCCTCCCAGGCGACGGCGATCTCGCCGTTCGCGGTCGTGCGGGCGACCTGCTGGAGGGGGCCGGCGGCGGCCTCGAACAGCGGCGTCGTCCCCCAGTACTGCGGGTCGTCGACGGCGTCGGCGGCCTCGCGGTAGGCGTCGGCCGCGTCCGCGTAGGCCACCGCGCCGCCGTCGAGGCCGGCCGCAGTCTTGCAGTCGGCGGCGAATTCGTCGAGGCAGGCCCACTGGACCGGGTGTTCGAGCGCCGTTTTCAGGTCCCGCGCGACGGCGACGCCCTCGACGCCGCGGCGAGTGGCCCGCTCGGGGCGACCGGCGACCCGGTAGCAGACGGCGCTCCGGACCAGCGAGGCGAGGCCGTCGCCGACCCACCCCTTCTCGTCGGCCTCGAACGGCCCCCGTCCGGGTCGCGGGTCGGCCAGGACCCGCCAGGCCGCGCGGGTGCAGGCATCGCCCGCGGTCTCGTAGTCGCGGTCGGCCAGCGCGGCCACCGCCCTGTCCCGGTGGCCGCCGTCCTCGGTGTTCACGACGGCCCTGAGGTCCGGGGGGACACAAGGGTTCGTATTCGGTTCGCCGGGGCGACCGGAACGGCGGAGACCGGGTCGGGGTGTCCGGCGCCGCCGGCGAACGTCGACATTTATGCCCGCCGGCGGCCCACGTCCGGATATGACAGTACTTGTCGCCTACGACGGGTCCCGTCCCGCCCAGAAAGCGGTCGAACACGCCGTCGAGCGCTACGCCGACGAGGAGGTCGTCCTCCTGCGCGTCGTCGAGGTCTCCGGCGGGATGCTCTCTGCGGGGGTCGACATGTTCCAGGAGTGGCTGAAGACGGAGCGCGAGGAGGTGGCCACGGAGGTCGCCGAGGAGGTCGAGGACCTGATCGACGCAACCGACGTCGAGTTCCGCATGGAGACGGCGGTCGGCGAGCCGGCCCGCGAGATCGTCGAGTTCGCCGAGCGGAACGACATCGACACGATAATCGTCGGAAATCACGGCCGGGAGGGCGTCTCTCGCGTCCTGATCGGGAGCGTCGCCGAGCGAGTCGTCCGCCGGGCGCCGATGACCGTGACGGTGGTTCGCTGATACTGTCGGACACAAGTACGTGAACACGCTCGCCGGGAACACGCCGGCAAAACGCCCGTTCCCGGTCGAACGAGCCACCGACGGTGGCCTCACGTGTGTCCGACAGTATGAGCCGCCGGTTCTCGCCGGTCGGGAACTGCCCTCGTAGTTGAAGCCGACTGGCGACGTATCTCGGGTATGAACACGCTCGTCAAGTCGCTCGCGAGTCTGCTCGCCGGAATCCTCGCCTTCGTCGTGGTGGGAGTCACCGTCACCGAACTCCTCGCGCCGCACGTCTGGCCGTCGGCGATGCTCGGCCTGCCGGCCGGTCTCGTCGCCGGTACCGTCGCACTCCCGCTGACGTACCTCGGGCTGACTTACTGGAGCGAACGCAGGGAAACCGGACGGGCGTCCACGCGGACGCGGCGACGACTCGTGACGCTCACCGGGGCGACTGTCGGGTTCCTCGTCGTCGGGGGGCTCGCGATGGTAGTCGTCTGGACGGCGGCGGTCGGGCTGGCGACGGCGATGCTGCTGGTCGGTTTCCCCGCGGGCCTCCTCGGGGCGGTCGCCGGGGGGTACCTCGCCTTCCGCCGGAGCCCCGTGGACCGGCAGCCACCGGATTCGGCCGCGCAGTGACAGACCGGCACACGCGAGAGATGCACACCGCGTCCCCTGCGCGGCGAGAGCAGGTGACCGCCGGGCGACGGGTCGCGCTACCGGCGGGCCGCGGGCCGCAGTCGGCGGGTGACGGTGCGCGCCACGCCGCCGTCCGAGTCCCGCTCTCCTTTCACAACACGGATGTGACCGTGTCCCCTCGTCCGGACGAGTACGAATGTCGTCGACGTCGGTCCGGGACCGCCGCGTCCGCGTCTGGGCAGTCACGCTCGGCCTCCTGCTGGGCGCGGCGGTCGGCGTCTGGGCAGTCCTCCAGACGGGGGGCCCGCCAGCGGTCGTCAGCGCGGGCGTGGCCTTTCTCGCCGTCGTCGCGGTGCAGTCCTGGCGGTCGGGCGGTCGCTTTACGGCACAGGACCAGGGCGGTCGGCCGCTCGCGGGACGGGACCCGCCGGTGATCCGGCGGGCGCTCCTGGAGACCTGCGAGGCGGCCGGCGCTTGCCCTCCAGCGGTCTCGGTCGTCCGGATGGACGTCCCCGGGATGACGGCGGGCTACAGCGAGGGCGACCCGATGGTCACCGTCGACCCGCGACTGCACCTCGTCGTCGGCCCCGAGGGGCTCCGGGCGCTGTTCGCCCACGAATTCGGCCACTTCGAGACCGACATCTCCGCCGACGCGATACGCGAGTACCTCCCCCAGACCGCCGGGTTCGCCGTCTTCTGGCTGGTCGCGCTCGCCGGCCGCGGACCCGCCGTCGCCATCGCCGGGAGTGCGCTCTACGTCGCACTGGCGCCGATACGCGGCCGCTCTGCCCTCGCAGTGCGGGGACTCCTGAGCCTCGGCGTCGAGCCGCTGGCGCTCGCGGCGAGCCGGCATGCCAACCGCCAGGAGGAGTACCTCGCCGACGCCTACGCGGCCGACGTCGTCTCGCCAGCGCTGCTCGCCGACGCGCTGTATCACGTCGCCGCCATCGCGACGGGCGACAACGACGAGGACGTCGCGGGCCCGGTCCCCTGGGAGGCCGACCGCTCGCTCCCGTTCTCGCTCTTTGCCACGCACCTCTCGGTCGAGCGCCGGGTGGAGGCGCTCGGCTGCGAACTCCCCGAGTGGGTTCGGCCCTACCGGCCTCACAGACCGTACCCGTCGGAGTAGCGTCCCACGTGCGAGACGATTCAAGTCCGACCATCGGCTGGCGACTCCCGTAGTCCTCGGAGTACGTCTCGATACCGTTCGTCTCGACGTCCGGTATCGCTACGACGTACTCATCGGTTGAATGCCGTCAAGGATCGGCGGTGAAACCCGCGGATACCCGAGACGTTTACCTTACCGGCGGGTGTCCTCTCGTGTGTCCCTCCGTGACGCCGTCGCGCTTACCGTCGAGCGAGTCGGTCAGTCACAGACGACCGTCTCCCCGCCGCATCGAAGCGCGTGAACTCCTCGATGGGAGAGAGAGAGACACTCAGATGTCCAATCGCGACGAATACTACAACCACTCTTCTCGGTCTGTTTGGCCTGCTAATTGATACCGGCTGTCAGCGACGGCACTGACACTCGTGTGTGCGGTGTGCGAAGTTCTTGACGTAGTCGTGAACGGTAACGGCGAGGTTGAACATCGCCTCGGCTTGCTGTGCGGCCGCGACGGTTTCACGATAGTACGCTGCCGCCCGGTTGTCGCGGTACAGTTGCTTCATACTGTCGGACACACGTGAGGCCACCGTCGGTGGCTCGTTCGACCGGGAACGGGCGGTTCGCTGGCGTGTTCCCGACGAGCGTGTTCACGTACTTGTGTCCGACAGTATCAGGCATTGCCCATCACCTCGTGCTTGATGTCTCGGAGCGGATCGCTGTCTACCAGCGTGATCGCGTCTGCGAACACCTCTTTGAGGCGGTCGCCGTGGGCGAGTGCGGACTCCGGCGTCTCGACGAGGATCTGGAACTCGTAGCGGTTGCCGGTCTCGGCTGTCGCTCGGTCGTATCTCCGTCTACGGCTGGCTGTGCCGGGACCACCGAATCGCTCCCGTCCGAGTTCTTTCGCAATCTCGTTGGCGCGGTGCTGATTTGCCCGGTCGTCGGCAAGCACCCAGAGGTCGATATCGCTCTGGCGGTCAGCCCGACCGCGGGCGACGCTCCCGAACACGAGGACACCCTTGACCGATCCGAACTCGTCGCGGATGCGGTCGAGCGCCGCGCGGACGGGCAGGTGGAACTCCGGTTGTGGAATGCGCAGGACGGGATCGTCGGGCTTCGTCACCCGGGTTCGGTTGATGCCGACGAGTCGCCGGTTGCCCTCGGTCTCGACGACTACCAGCCCGTTGGGCTCGAGAACATCGATGGCGCGCTTCACCGATTGGGCGGCGTTGTCGGTGAGCCGTCCGAGTTCACGGATGGTGAACTGCTCGTAGGGGTTGTCGAGCAACAACCGGAGGAGGTCGTCGGTGGCCGAGTGTCGAAACAGATCAGGGTTCGGTGCCGGTACCGGGAGCCCGACCGTGGCCTGTTCCGACTCACCTGCCGTACTCGTTTGTCTCGCCATGCGTTATATGTCTCGTTTTACGAGACAATAATTTTGGGGTGACGTCACCGACACTATCCGATGTCCCTTTCCGCTTCGACGGCCTCTCTTCCCGTATGAATGCAGATTCACTCGCTACGCGAACCGTCGCGGTGAGAAGCCCATGAGCGGCAAAGACGAGTACTACAACAGGGCCAAACAGGAGGGGTACCGCGCCCGGTCGGCGTACAAACTCCAGCAACTCGACGAGACGGCGGGACTGCTGGACGAGGGCGACACGGTGGTGGACCTCGGTGCCGCCCCCGGCGGCTGGCTGCAGGTCGCCGCCGAGCGCGTCGGCGAACGCGGGACCGTCGTCGGCGTCGACCGCCAGCGCATCGACCCGCTGGACGACCCTCAGGCGACCGTCGAGTACGTCCGTGGGGATCTCACGGAGGACGAGACCGTCGAGCGATTGGTCGAACAGGTCGGTGACGGGAGCCGGAACGCGGGCGGGCCGGTCGACGTCGTCCTGTCGGACATGGCGCCGAACATGACCGGCGAGTACGACCTGGACCACGCGCGGTCGGTCCACCTCGCCCGCCAGGCAGCCGCAGTCGCCCGCGCCGTCCTCGCCTCGGGCGGAGACCTCGCCGTCAAGGTCTTCGACGGCTCGGACCTGGCGGACCTGGAGGCCGACCTCGAAGCGGACTTCCAGTACGTCCGGCAGGTGCGCCCGGACGCCTCCCGCGATTCGTCGTCGGAGCTGTACCTCGTCGCGAAGGGCTTTCTCACCGCGCCCGTCCGCGAGGGCGACCAGCTCACGGTCGGGATCGTCGACACGGGTAGCGAGGGCGACGGCGTCGCGAAGGTCGAGGACTACACGCTGTTCGTCCCCGGCGCCGAGGCGGGCGAGACCGTCGAGGTGCGCGTCGACGAGGTCAAGCCCGACTTCGGGTTCGCCCAGCGCGTGGAGTGAGCGCGGGCGGTTTCCGGCGGCACGACGGTCACCGCGCCCAGGCTGTGGCGTCGGCACCGGCGTCGCGAGCACCGACGACGCTGACGACGCCGTAGACGAAGGGCGTGTCGAGGACGGCGATAGCGAGTTTCGCGAGGTACTGCCCGACCATCAGCGCCGCCAGTTGCTCGACGGGCGGGAGCGACGTCCCCGAGAGGACCGCGGGACCGACTGCGAAGGCGACGCCGACGAAGATGACGGTGTCGATGGCCTGGCTCGTGCCCGTCGACGCGAGGTTGCGCAGCCAGAGGTGGGCCCGTCCCGTGCGGTCGCGTATCCAGTGGAAGACGAGGACGTCCCAGTTCTGGCTGACGAGGTACGCGAGCAGACTCCCGGCGACGACCGCCGTCCCGGACTCGACGACGGCACCGAACTGCGCCTGGCTCGCGCCCGTGATGCCGGGCGGGGCGATAGGCATCCACAGGGCGAAATACACCAGCCCGAGCAACACGAAGTTCATCGCGAACCCGACGTTGACCAGTACCTGCGCCTCCCGGCGGCCGTATATCTCGGCGTAGCAGTCCGACGCGAAGAAGGTCAGCGCGTAGGCCAGCACGCCCCCGGGGACGAACACCGTCGCCCCGACCAGCGGCAGGTCCGCGGGCAGCGGGACCGCGAGCACCTTCGCGGCGGCGAGCTGGGCGGTCACGAGCGCCGTGACGAACAGCGCGACCAGCGCCGTACGGACGGTCTGGCTCATCGCTCGTCGTCGATCCGGCCGTGGCGGGCGTCGATCTCGTCCAGGGTGTCGAGGGTCTTCCGGATGGAGGCCCGGACCGCCTCGCTCCGGTTGACGAACTTCGCGTCGTCGCCGACGTGTTCGTCCAGGTCGGCGAGCAACTCCTCGGGAACTTCGACGCTTATCTTCGGCATGTATTCCTGTGAGATTCGTGGGCGAATAAATAGCTGTCGACCGTCCCGTCTCCGGTGGGCGGTCGCCACTCTCGACGGTCCGGGGGCGGTCGCCGTCCCCGGCGGTCCGGGGGGCGGTCACCGGCCGGAGACGACGCGGACGTGTGCCGGCGCACAGTCGCAGGCTTCAATGTCTCCGGGACGCTACGTTCGAGTATGCAGTGTCACTACTGCGACCGCGACGCCGAGATCGCGGTCGAGAAAGGCGGCGTCAAGGTCGGGGTCTGCAAGACGCACTTCCGCGAGCAGATGGAGGAGATCGCCGACTCCGACTGGCTCGAGGGCATCGAGGACGACCTCGACATCGACCGCGCCGAGTGATAGTGATTATTGTAGCGATTTACCGGTACGCGCCGGCACCGGTACCGGCGCAATCCGGAAATAATCTACAATAATCAGTATGAGTCGCCCGTCCCCTCGACCCCGTTGCCCTCCCCCCCGCCCGATACCGGTCCACATCCGTGCTGACCCGGACGCGTCCGCCGTCACCCGCCCTCGCCCGGTCCCTCGGGGCCGGTCTCCCGAGGGCTCTCCCCGAGCGATCCCGTTCGGGTGGGAGGTCGGCTCCAGCGGGTGTCGTAACACCTAAACGCCGTTCTGCGTATTCCGAACCATGTCAGGCGGGACGGCGCGCGAGGCGGTGACGCGCGTGGACCTCCACGTGAAGGTGCTCGACGAGTACGTCGTCGAGCGCGCCAAGGCCGCGGGGCTGGACGCGCTGGTCTACGCCCCCCACTTCGAGCACGTCGACACCGTCCGCGAGCGCGCCGCCCGCCACTCCGACACGGACCTCCTCGTGGTCCCCGGGCGCGAGTACTTCACCGGTACCTGGGCCAACAGGAAACACGTCCTCGCGGTCGACCCCGACCGTCCGGTCCCGGACTTCCTCCCGCTGGACGTGACGATGGCCGAACTCGACGGCCAGGACGCCGCGGTGCTGGCGCCCCACCCCGAGTTTCTGACGCTCTCGATGAACCGCGAGGACATCGCGACCTACGCCGACCGTATCGACGCCGTCGAGGTGTACAACCCCAAACACTGGCCCTGGGACAACGAGCGCGCCCGCGGGATCGCCCGCGACAGCGGCCTCCCGACGTTCATCTCCTCGTACGCGCACTTCCGGCGGACCGTCGGCGAGGTGTGGGTCGAACTCGAACGCCCCGTCGACTCCCCGGGGGAGCTGGTCGCGGCGCTGCGGGCGAGCGTTCCCCGCCGGATGTTCCGCCGGAAAGACCTGACACACGCCCTGAAGTGTCGCGCCGAGTTCGCCCACCTCGGCTGGGAGAACACGTGGGACAAGTTCAACCGGGTCGTCGTGAAGGGCCTGGAGCCGACCAACCCCAACAACCCCCGCTATCCCGACCGCTTTGCCGACCTGAGCGCGTACTGATACTGTCAGCCGCGAGTGCTGCCCCCGTCCGGTGGTCGTCTCGGGGCGTTCGCGGCGTCGCGTGCCCGAACGCCGACGAGCCCGCTCGCGTCCGACGGGACGAGCGTGCGTCGGGTCGACCCCGGACGGCTCATACTGTCGGACACAAGTACGTGAACACGCTCGCCGGGAACACGCCGGCGAAACGCCCGTTCCCGGTCGAACGAGCCACCGGCGGTGGCCTCACGTGTGTCCGACAGTATCACAATGCCGCGGCGGCCGACGCCAGGAACCCCGCGAGTTCCGCGCGCAGCAACGCCCCGACGAGGACGGCAAAAGCGGCCGTCACGGCGGCGGCGGCGGCGATGCCGGCCTCGCGGCGGTGGACCCACGAGCGGTCGCTCAGTTCGCGGGCGACGAAGACGACGTAGTCCGTGATAGCGAGCGCCGACGCGGCGGCGAGGAGCCACAGCAGCGCCTCGGTCGCCAGCACCGCGGGGACGAGCATCGCGACGATCGCCAGGAACTGGAGGTTGGTGACGACCTTGCCGAGCAACCGAGCCTGGATCTTGTCCGTGTCGAACCCGTACAGCGGGACCAGCGGCCCCAGCGAGACGACGAAGAGGTCCCGCACGAAAAACAGGACCAGGTACTCGAGGGCCAGGCCGGTGCGGGGGAAGAACGCGACGACGAGAACGAGCGCCGTCAGTTTGTCGAGCGCGGGGTCGAGCATCGCCCCGAGTTCGGTCTCCTGGTCGAGGCGGCGGGCGAGCCAGCCGTCGACGCCGTCCGAAAAGACGACCAGCGCAAAGAGAGCAAACCGCAGTGGCGACTCGGGCGCGAGGACGATGCCGACGACGAGCGGCAGGCGCGACAGCGAGACCAGGTTCGGGACGGTCGGGACCTCTCGGACCCGGTCGCGCCAGTCACTCATGTCCCACGGACCGACCGGCCGGGGCATGTATCCACCGTTTCCGGCCGACCGACGAGCGCCGGCGCCCGGCGAGACCGCGTCGTTACGGTTCGAACTCCAGGACTACGGGGCGGTGGTCGGAGATCTGGACGGGGATGACGCCACAGCGCGTGACCGCGACGTTCGGTGAGGCGAGAAACAGGTCGAGCGTGCGGGTCTCGGTGACGATCCGGTCGAGCGGCCGTTTCGGGACGGTGTCCCCCGGGTCGTAGAGGACCAGCCCCACACCGCCGAGGATATCCTCGACCTCGTCGAGGCCGTCGTAGGCGTTGAAATCGCCGGCGACGACGACCCGTTCGCGGTCGGTGACGACGGCGGCGAGTTCGGAGAGCTGGGCGCGTCGACCCCGACTGCTCATCGCGAGGTGGACCCCGAACACCGAGAGCTCGCCCAGGTGGACCTCGGTGACGAGTCGCTTCGGCCCCTTGTCCAGCAGGTGGGCCTCGACGGTGGCGTCGAGGCCGTCGCGGATGAGCACGCCGTTCGAGAGGTGCCCGAGCACCGGGAGTCCCGCGACCAGGCCGTCGCCGTACTTGGTGTCGGCGCGGGCCCGGTAGGCCAGGCCGCGCTCGGCGAGGCGCTCGGCGAGCGCCCCGACCTGGCCGTCGGTCGCCGTCCGGAGCGACCCCTGGTCGACTTCGAGGAGTACGACCACGTCGGGGCGTTCGTCGGCGACCACGTCGACGAGACGCTCGGTCGCGCGGCGTTCGGCGTCGGAGCTGCCGACCATCGCCCGGTGTGGGCGGAGCGCGTAGTCGCTGAGCGACCCGTCGTAATCGAGCAGGTAGCCGGCGTTGACGGAGAGAACCTTCACGCGCCGTCACCTCCGCGCGCCCGCGGTCGGGCGTCCATCGACCGTACAAACCGGCGGCGGCGACAAAAGGGTTGCGAGCGGTCCGTAGCCGGCCGTGAAGCGACGGCTCGGCGTTCGAAACCGCGAAAACCGCAGGGCGAACAGCAGGTGACTGCTGTCCTGGATTAGAACGTCTCGAGGTACTGGTCGAGTTCCCACTGGGAGACTTCGACGATGTACTCCTGGAACTCCTGGGTCTTGGCCTCGGTGAACTTGTCGTAAACGTGCTCGCCCAGTGCGTCCTGGACGACCTCGTCCGCTTCGAGGGCGTCGATGGCCTCGCCGAGGTTGGTCGGAAGCGTCGTGATGCCCTCGTCCTTGCGCTGCTGTTCGTCGAACTCGTAGATGTTCTCGCGGATCGGGTCCGGGCACTCGAGGTCGTTCTCGATGCCGTCGAGGCCGGCGTGGATGAGCGCGGCGAACGCGAGGTAGGGGTTACACGAGGGGTCCGGGAAGCGTGCCTCGATTCGCGAGGCGGTCGGCGTGCGCGCGGCGGGCTTGCGGATGAGCGCCGAGCGGTTGCGGTCGGACCAGGCGACGTAGACCGGCG
>JAZKRZ010000027.1:0-24910 GCA_036626395.1 Haloarculaceae archaeon | reverse complement strand
ATGACATCCTCCCCGGCGTTCACGCCGGGGTTTCCCGAGCGTTGGGATATTCTGGTTCGCGGGTCACCTGCTCTTGTGGGCGTACTCCGCCCGTCGACCTGTCGAACAGGCGCACCGCTGGCTGTGCCATCCAGCCGTTATCCCTATCTCCCCCGTCACAGGCGAGACTCGGGAGTACCTTCTGTCGGATGTTCTCGGCTCCGTTCACGTCGGCGTTGGCGACCAGCTCACAGCGGTCGCACACGTACAGCCCGCGCTCGACGCGCTGGCTGTCGTCGATTGTCCCGCAAGATGCACACGATTTCGAGGTGTCGCGTTCGTCCACGCGTTCGACGCTCATACCGCGTTCGGCAGCTTTGTACTCCAGCATCGCAATGAACCGGTCGAACGCCCACCCGTGCAAACCGAGGTTGCCGTGGTCGCCCCAGTCGGCACCCTCGCGGATGCCCGACAGGTCGCCCACCGCAATCGCCCCGACGTTGCGGGCGGCACACTCGACCACTACGTCCGTCGAGACGGCGTGCAGAACGTGGTCACGTCTGCCTCGGCGCGTGCGGTCCAGTCGTCGCGCCTGTCGGGAGTCGCTGTCGCCGCACTTGGCCCGCTGTTTCTGGAAGTAGTAGTCGTCCTCTTTGAGTGCACCACCGGGGTACAGCAGACTCTCGTCCCCGACTGCGACGGCGGCGAAGTTACAGATGCCGAGGTCGATGCCCGCCACCCGGTCGCCGGGTGGATCGGGATTGCCCGTCTCGACGCGACAGACGATATGCAATTCCCACTCGTCGCCCGTCCAGACCGTCCGCACTTGCTGGACGTTCCGTACGTCCACGTCCGGGTCAGCGGCGTACTCGCAGAGAACGAAGTCCGACCAGGACTCTTTGAGATTCGATCCTTTCGAAAGCCGAATCCGGTTGTGATCAGGGTCGTGCCTGAACCCATCCTCTTTGAACGTGACAGTCGAACGTGGGTGGTCGTCGCCACGCTTGCGGTAGCCGGGCGGGTTCGCCTCTGTGTTGCCGTTTTCACGGTGAGCGTACCACGAGTCGAACGCCTCAGCCAATTCTTCGAGAATTGCCTGACTGGATTGTGCGTTCAAATCCGCGTAGCATTCGTGGGTCTTGAGGTACGCTTTGAGCGTGCTGTCGTCTGGAATCGTGCCTGTCTCACTCCAGATGCGGTCACAGGTCCACCGGGCGACGTTCCAGAGTTTCGAGGCGGCGAACCCGAGCGAATCGAGGTCATCGCGAACTTGCTGGTGGTTGCGAATGGACGCACCGTAGGTGCGCGTGACCTGATTCGCCATACTTAGCCTGTGACAGGCGGGCTACGTAATGGCTGGCCTACCGGAGCGAAAGTAGAATATCCGACCCGGCTGTCTCGCGTAGACTGTCGAACCGTGCGTACGCGATTCACGCCCGGCCTGAAGACCGGGATTCTCTCGCTGAGCGAAGATAGCTCAATGTTTACATGGTTATCGCTCGGGTTCTGACCAACCAAGTATCCCTGATTCCGGCGGTTTCGGACGACAGCCGGAGCTTCGAACTCGAACGGCCCGGAGAAATTCGCGGGCACTGAGCCCGAATACCCGAGATCCCTCCCGCGACGATGCAGTTTCGTCCCCGGCCGAACCGATGTGACGCTGCCGAACCGAATATAATTGTATGTAGGTCTAAATATATAGAATCGGGTCGTTTTAATAAGAGGTATCGCAACGTTCCCACATGGAGACGCGCAAGGTTCAGGTGACAGGCGGGTCGACGTACACGGTGTCGCTCCCGAAGGACTGGGCGACGGCAAACGACGTCAGCGCGGGGAGCGTCGTGGAGTTCCACTCCGAGGAGGACATCCTGTTGCTCTCGCCACAGCGCGAGGACGACCGCGAGGAAGGGCGGCTGTCGATCGACGGGTTAGAGGGCGACCAGTTGACGCGAGCGGTGATGACGATGTACGTCAGCGGGTTCGACGTCATCCGCTTCGAGGCTTCGCGGGTGACGGCGAGCCAGCGCCGGACGATCAGAGAGGCCACCCAGGGGCTCGTCGGATTGGAAGTCATCGAGGAGACGGGTGACCGCGTCGTGTTGCAGGACCTGCTGGACTCCTCGGAGCTGTCGGTCCACAACGCGGTCACGCGGATGCGCCTGGTCTCGCTGACGATGCTGGCCGACGCGGTCGCCGCGCTCGTCGAGGACGACGACGAACTCGCCCACGACGTCATGGAGCGCGACGACGACGTCGACCGCCTCTACTACATGGTCTCGCGCGTCTTCCGGACGGTCCTCCGGAATCCCGCGGCCGCCACGGAGATCGGCTTTCCCCGCGAGACGGTCTTCGACTACCAGTCCGCCGCCCGCCAGCTCGAACGCATCGCCGACCACGCGACGAAGATCGCCGGCATCTCGCTGGACGTCGGGGCGGTCGACGACCCCGTCGTAGAGGGGCTCCGGGACCTCCAGAACGCCGCCGAGGCGGTGCCCGAGACGGCGATGGACGCGCTGTTGACAGACGACTCCGACGAGGCCGTCGAACTGGCCAGCGACGCCCGCGCGGACCTGCCGGCCATCGACGCCCGGGCCCGCGACGTCGGCGACGTCATCCGGAGTCTCGACGACCCCGAGCTCGCCCAGTCGCTCGCCCTGGTCGTCGACTCGCTGTCCAGGACCGCGGACTACGGCGGCAACATCGCCGAGAGCGCCCTCCAGAAGGCCGCACCGAGCCCCTGAGTCGCGGCAGTGGCCGCGAGAAACATCTGTCATCGACGCGACTCCCGACGGAGAGAGAGTGAGACGCCGCCGGCGACCGTGTGCGACGAAGCTGGGGTTCTGGTGGACGACGGTCGCCGGCGGACGACTGGTGGTGGGCGTGAGAGCGCCGGCGTAGTGCTCAGGTGGTCTGACGGGAACGCTCGCACGCCATCAACGACTGGCGACGGGGGCCACAAAAGCTTCGCTATGAACCGTTCGTGACCCCTCGGAGTCCTCGATAGGGAAACGTTGACAGGCCGGCTCCCGAGCGCGCGTTCTCCCGGTGCGGGAGAGACGGAAAGAACGTCCGCGGTATCGCCGTTCAGTCGACGAGGACGGCGTTGACCTGGCCGTCCTGACCGGGGCGGGAGGTCACGCGGACCTGTCCCTCGCTGGTGTCGAGGATGGCGCCTTTCGTGATGATGTTCCGTCGGGCGTAGTTGGGGTTGGAGGGGTTCTCGGCGACGTTCTCGATCTCGACGGCGACGGTGCCCTCGTCGGTGGCGACGCTCGCCGTCTCGACGTCGATGGCGCGCATCTTGTGGGTGTTGCCCCGCGTGGGCACGTTCTTGCGCTTGGCGTCGCCGACCTGCGTCTCCGTCGATTCGCGGCCGAGTTCGTGCTTTCGCTTGTTCCGGAAGTTCCGGCGCCGACCGCCGGTCCGCTTTCGCGTGGAGCGTCCCTGGTACTTCATACCCGTGTCGTGTCCGAGCGCGTACTTGAACCTCTCGAAACGGACCGCTCCGGCCGGGGTCCGGGTCACCCCGACTCGACCGCCGCCCGTCTGTCCGAACGACCGGTATCTTTACGGGGCGAGTCGATGGACACTCGGTCGATGAGTCTGCGACGGGCCGTCGCCGAGCCGTTCCGGGCGAAGGGTCGCGAGGAACTGACCGACAGCGAGTTCGTCGTCGTCCTCTCGCTCGACAGGGAGTGGTTCACCGCCGAACAGGCCAAACGGCTGGTCGACGTCGCGACCACCGAGGGACTGCTCGAACGCACCGCCGAGGGGGACCTGGCGACCGCGTTCGACCCCCGGGCGGTCGACATCCCGGAGGGGTTTTCACCGGACGACGACGTGTTGCGCCAGCGGTCGACCTTCGAGCGCGCCCTCGAGTCGCTCGTGGACGCCGGCATCGAGAAACGGGAGGCCGTCGCGGACATCAACCGACTGCAGGCGGACCTCGGCGTGACTGTCGAGGCGGCGGCCGTCGTCTACGCCCGCCGTCGCGACGTCGCCATCGAGGACGTTGCGCGACGGGCGCGGGGGGGCCTGTAATGGTCGTCGACCGCACCACTGACGGCGACCGGATCGCACAGTTGCTCGCTTCGGAACTGTCCGGTCGGGACGGGGGAGCGCTGGCCCGCCTGTCAGTCGTCGACGCGGACCGCGACGCGACCCCCAGTCCCGACGGCCCCCCCGCCTACGGCGTCGCCGTCGACGACCGGCAGGTCGCGGACGTCCGCATCTATCCCGACGGCGCAGACGTGTGTCTCGACGGGGGTTCGGCGCGTCTCGCCGTCCAACGGGTCGTCGACGCGGTCCGTGGCCCGGGGCTGTCGGTCGAGACGCCCGACGACGGGACGGTCGTCCTCCAGGTCGAGTACGGCGCAGCGGTCAAGCGGGCCGTGGACGCGCTTGTCGCGGGCGTCGAGCGGTGAATCGAGCGCGCGACCGCCGGCCGGAGATGCCAAACTCCATTACCGGCCTGGCGGACACACGCTTATGAGCTTCTTCGACCGCCTGGCCGGCCGCATCGACGCCGTCGACAGCGTCGTCTCGGTGGGTCTGGACCCCGATACCGACAGGATACCCGACTACCTCGCCGACGCCGACCTGCCCCGGTGGGCGTTCAACCGTCGGATAATCGACGCGACCCACGAGCACGCCGCCGCCTACAAACCCAACGTCGCCTTCTACGAGGACAGCGATGGCTGGCGCGCCCTCCGGGAGACGGTCGCATACGCCCACGGCAAGGACGTCCCCGTCCTGCTGGACGCAAAGCGCGGCGACATCGGCAACACCGCTCGCCAGTACGCCGCTCTCCTGGACGAGACGGGTGCCGACGCCATCACGGTCAATCCCTACATGGGGCGCGATTCACTGGCGCCGTTCCTCTCGCGGACCGAGACGGGCGTGTTCGTCCTCTGTCGCACCTCCAACGCCGGCGGCAGCGACGTCCAGGACCTGGAACTCGCCTCGGGCGAGTCGGTCTACGAGCGCGTCGCCGAACTCGCCGCCGACTGGAACGAACACGGCAACGTCGGCCTCGTCGTCGGCGCCACGGCGCCCGAGGAACTCGAAGAGGTCCGCGAGACGGTGCCGGACCTCCCCTTTCTCGTGCCCGGCGTCGGCGCACAGGGCGGTGATGCCGAGGCCGCCGTCGCCTACGGGCTGGCCGACGGAGTCGGTCTCGTCAACTCCTCGCGCGGGATCATCTTCGCCGGCGAGGGACGGGGCGAGGATTTCGCAGCCGCGTCGGGTCAGGCCGCAAAGCGGCTGAAACAACGACTCGACCAGTATCGGTAAGCGACGTCGAGTCACCGAGCGGCTGTCGGACCGAACAGTCGCCGAGCCGAGCAGCTGTCCAGCCGAACCGCCGTCCAGCCCGACCGGATCAGAACTGGTAGGTGTCGACCCCGTCCGGGAGGTCCTCCTCGCCCGGCTGGCGGACCCCGTCCGGGCGGCCGACCTCGGCCGCACACTCCACGCAGAGCCCCGTCTCTTCGTCGTAGTGGCGGTCACAGACGAGCTGTCCGCAGCGGTCGCAGGTGTGGTCGACGTCCGGCTGCTGGCACACCTCACAGAGGCCGGAGACGCTCATATCCGGACTTGGCGGTCTAGCGGGTTAGTCGTTTGGCTGCGGTCGTCGTCGCTCAAGCGAGCGTTTGAGGCCACACAAGGCACTTGCCCGGAGGGAGTGACCGTCCGCACATGACCGAACCCTCCAGACGTCGTTTCCTCCGTCGGTCGGTCACCGTCAGCGCGGTCCTTGCGGCCGGCTGTCTCGACGACGCCCCTGCGACAGACACCCCATCGAGCGGGACTCCAGCCGATTCGGGGGGAACGCAGGTACCGACGACCACGTCCGGTCCCGGAACCCCCGACGACCCGGCAACGCCGACGGAGACGGCGACGTCGACGCCGTCCCCCACCCCACCGGGGGCGGTTTCGTGGTGGGCCGACCTGGAGTCTCCGGTCGAGATACCGCCCGTGGTCAGCGAGGGCAGCGTGTACGCGGGGGTCGAGGACGGGACGATCACCGCACACGCGACGGCGGACGGCACTGTCCGCTGGCGGTTCGACGCCGAGCGGCCGGTCCGCGAACTGGCCCTCGCCGACGGGTCCCTCCTGGCGGTGACCGGCACGACCGAACTCGGCGCGGACCACACCCTCCTGGCCCTGGACGCAGCCACCGGCGACCGGCGCTGGACGTTCAGCCCGACCGACTGGTGGCTGGAGCTGCTCGCCACCCGCGACGGCCGGGTCTACGTCGGAACCGCAGACGACGCCCTCGGGCCGACGGGACAGACGCTCTACGCCGTGCCGGTCGCCGACGGCGAACCTGACTGGTCGGCCGAGATCGGCGACCCGCGCGAGGCCGTCCTCACCGAGGACGCGGTGTTCGTCTCGACGACCGGGCGCGTCTTTGCGTTCGAGCGGGCCGACGGCAGCGAACGCTGGCGAGTCGAGACGCCGGACCCGACGTTCACGACGCTGGCGGCCATCGACGGGACCGTGCTCCAGGGGTTCGAACCCGAGGACGCGGACGTCTTCGGTATCCTGGCGGGGTTCGACGCGACGACCGGCGAGGAGCGCTGGCGCGTCGACGACCGGACGGTCACCTCCGTGGGAACGCGAGGCGGCGACCTCTACGTCGGCGGCGAGACGGTCGCGGCCGTCGACCCAGCGGACGGGCGGACTCTGTGGGCGTCCGACGGGGCGGGTTTCGTCACCGACGCCGGCGTCGGCCACGCACGCGTGTACGCCGGGAGCGACGATATCAGGGCGTACGACCGCGAGAGCGGCGAGATGGCCTGGGCCTGGACGCCCGACCCCACACAGGGTGGCGTCCAGCCGACGGGGCTGGTCGGTGGCCTCCTCCACCTCGACGCTTACCACGACGCCGAACCGCGCAACCAGTACAAGTTCACCGTCGACACGGACACCGGCGAGAGCGTCTGGACCTTCGAGGACGGCACGGCACTGACCGACCTCGCCGTCGGGGACGCCGCCGCGGCTGTCGGCGGCGAGAACGGTCGCCTCTACGCGTTCGACGTCCCGGGGGAATGAACGCCGTCACGGAGCCTCGGGAGCGAGACGTTTAGGGGCCGGGGGCCCGAAGGGGAACTCGTGTACGGGTCGCGCATCGTCTCGGGACTGGCCGTCGTCTTCGGGGTCATGGCCGCGCTGTTTGCCGTCTTCGCTGTGGTCTTCAACCCCGTCTTCCTCGCAGTGGCGGCCGTCTTCGGCGCCGCGGCGTACTTCGTCTGGTATCACGCATCCGGTCGGTTCGCCCGCCGGCTCTACCAGGGCGTCGAGCAGCAGGCCCAGCCCACGGCGGGCCGCGGGCCGGGACAGGGTGCGAGCCGACGCGACGGTTCCGGTGCTGGCCCACGAGAGGAGTGGGTCCCGCCCCGCGACGGTGCAGGTGGCCGAAGCGTTTGGAACGGCGCCCGCGTCGGACCGCGCCCCGACGGGATCACGGCACGCGAGGCCTACGACAGGCTCGGACTCGACGCCGACGCCGACGCCGACGCGGTCAAGCGCGCCTACCGCGAGAAAGTAAAGGAGGTCCACCCCGACACGGAGGGCGGCGACGAGGACGCGTTCAAGCGGGTCAAGACCGCCTACGAGCGCCTCGACGAGGACTGACCGCCCAGGACCGACCGCTCGCCCCCCGCGGTCGGACGCGCCGGACTCGCCGACCCCACAACCGAATACTGATGGGACTCACCGACCGAGAGTCTGACGTGACACCGCCACTCGCCGTCGACATCGACGGGACGCTGACGGACGCCGACAGCGCCGTGGACCCGCGCGCGTTCGACGTCCTCCGGGAATGGAACGGGCCGGTCGTGGTCGCGACGGGCAAGGCGCTCCCGTATCCGGTCGCACTCTGCCAGTACGCCGGGATTCCGGCGAACGTGATCGCCGAAAACGGTGGCATCGCGTACGCCGACCGGAGCGACGACCTCGTCGTGGTGGGCGACCGGACGGCCTCACAGGCGGTCGCCGACGCGTACGAAGCGGCGGGCTACGACCTGGGCTGGGGGCGGACCGACCTCGTCAACCGCTGGCGGGAGACGGAAGTGGCGGTCAGCCGCGAGTCGCCGCTCGAACCGCTCGAACGGATCGCCGAAGACCACGGTCTGGAGGTCGTCGACACCGGTTTCGCCTACCACGTCAAATCGGCCGACGTGAGCAAGGGACGAGCGCTGTCGGCCGTCGCCGAACGACTCGGTCGCGACCCCGGGGAGTTCGTCGCCGTGGGCGATTCGGTCAACGACGTCTCGACGTTCGGGGCCGCGGGGCGGTCGTACGCCGTCGCCAACGCCGACGAGGCCGCCCGCGCGGCCGCCGACGTGGTCGTCGAGGGGCGTTACGCCGAGGGGTTCTTCGACGCCGTCGACCTGATCGCGGCCGAGTGAGGCGTCCGTGATTCTCCCGGGGTGGGTGCGGAGTCTTTCGTACCGGTTCGCTCGACACTGTTCGTAACTCGGCTGCGCAAATGGAATGGCAAGACCACTCCGGAATCTGGAGAGTCCCTCAGACTACCAGTGGAACTCGGGACCCTCATACTGTCGGACACAAGCAATGCCTCCGTTCGATGACTGTCTCGGGGTTTTTGTGACGGGTCAGCCCCGCACAGCGGATCGCCCGTTCACGAACTTGTGTCCGACAGTATCACTACCCTGGACCAGCGAGAGGGGCACATCCCGGCCAACACCCACGAAAGGTGACGTCACGAGACTGCGGGCTACGAGATGATACTTGTTCGCTGGGTCACGGGGTCGACGTAGACCAGGTACGAGTCGCCGTCGTCCTCTGCGTCGACGACCCACACGCTCATCTGTCGTTCAGCGGCCGAGACGGCCGCAGCGATTCCCTTTTGCTCAAGAGCTTTGCGGGCGATGTCCATCGCCTCGTCCCCGTCCTCGACGGTTACGTCCGTCTCCGGGAGCCTGACGGTCATGACGGGGCAGAGGGCCTTGCGGACCACGCGCTCGGCGACGCTACCGATGAGACGCCGCTCGACGCCGGAGCGACCGTGGGTTCCCGAGACGATCAGGTCGGCGTCTATCTCCTCGGCGTAGTCGACGATCCGCTGTGCGGGGTCGCCATCCTCGATGGCCGTCACGACATCGACGCCGTGGTTGCGGGCCATCTCCGCGACGCGGTCGACAGCCTCGCGGCCACGGTTTTCGAATTCTTCCTCGTCACCGAAGCCGGCGACGAGTCCGCGCACCTTCTCGTCGATAACGTGGAGGACGTGAATCGTCGCGCCGTAGGTCTCCGCGAGGTCGATCCCCTGGAGGGCGACGTGGGCCGATCCGACGCTGCCGTCCGTCGGGACGAGAATCTGTTCGTACATAGCCGTGCCAACGGTTCCGACCCACATGAAAGGCCCTACCGCTCCGTCCAGCGCGCACGTGGCACCGCTCGACCGCGTCCACCTTTGGTCGCGTCTGCCCTCCCCACCCGTCTATCCCGCAGGAGTGGCTTCGCTCTGTTCTTCGGTCACAGACCTGCTGGCCCAGTAGAGGTACGCGAGGACGACGATGAGGACGACTTGAACGGCCTTGTCAACGTACCCGACCGTGGTGTACTCGCCTGCCTTGACCACGTACCAGATAGGTATCTGGACCGCCGTGTAGACGATGCCGACGAGATACAGCAGACGGCGGCGGTAGTCTGTGAGATAGAGGGCCATCGCACCGAGAAATCCCACGCCTGCCAGGAGGACGGGAATCCGCCCTTCGACGAGACCGCTGTAAATGTGAAGGACGCCCGTGACGAAGACCAGTGCCAGGGCCACCCACCCGAGGTCCGGGATCGATACTGTCTCGAAGACACCGGAATCTGATTGTGACATACCTGCATTACTCCCTTCGGGATTAAAGGACTATGTGTCGTTCCCGTATATTGAATTGCAACGAATACACTCAACGACACCTGAATAGTCGTGGAAACGAACGCGGCCGACGGTACAGACGGGCCAGGTGCCACGGGTAGCGGAGTCACTAGAGGCGAGTGCGAACAGTCGAGAGACGACCTCAGAGATGACCCCGCTGCCGAGCTGGAACGGGACGACTGCGAGTCCACTGACCATTGCCATCGCGCTGATACTGTCGGACACGAGTGAGGCCACCGTCGGTGGCTCGTTCGACCGGGAACGGGCGTTTCGCTGGCGTGTTCCCGACGAGCGTGTTCACGTACTTGTGTCCGACAGTATGAGAACAGTCGCTCGCCCCACCGTCTCGATGCGGTCGTTGACGTACTGGCTGGCCAGCGACCGCGTCACGTCGGAAACCCCGCGAATCAGCAGGAACGCCGGTAAGGCGAGGACCGGCACGAGATACATCCCTACCAGTGCGCCGCCGACGACGAAGGGCAACACGAGAAACCACGTCCGGAGTCCGAGACGAGCGCGAATCGCACCAGCATAGTAGCTCAGCCCCGAGCCGAAGAGGCTGTACGCCGCGTAGAACCACCCGAGCAGCGATTCAACCTGGCTCTCGGACATACCGAGATCCGGGACGACTGTTTCGAAAACTTGTGTCCGACAGTATCACCACACGACGACACGAGCGAGACGACTCGGACGTAGCCCTCCGGAGGCCTACCGACCGATAGGGAGACGCTGTGGGCCGAAACCCGGAGAAGGTTTTTGTACCGGCCCCCGTTACCGGGTGACATGAGCCCCGACCGGGCCGTCCTCCGGCGCGCCGTCGAGCGCGGCGAGGAGGAGGGCGGCAGCGTCGAGTTCAAAGAGCGGCTCACCAAGGACCTCCACCTCGCCGACGGCCGCCGGGACAGTCTCGCCGCCCAGTTGCGCCACCGCGTGCTCTCGGGCGACGGCGAGGCGACCTACGTCGTCGGCGTCACTGACGACGGGGGCATCGCCGGCGTCCACCCCGACGTCTTCTCCGAGTCGATGGACGTCCTCTCCCTGCTCGCCGAGGAGGCCGGCGCCCACATCGACGACGTCGAGACCTGGGGCGTCGACGGCCCCGCCGCCGAGGCCGACGGCGAGGGCGGCATCGTCGGCGTCGCCACGGTCCGCGAGGGGACTGTGATGGAAGACGACGAACACATCGTCGTCGGGACGGCCGGCCACGTCGACCACGGCAAGTCCACGCTCGTCGGGTCGCTCGTCACCGGCCAGGCCGACGACGGCGAGGGCGGGACGCGCTCGTACCTGGACGTCCAGCCCCACGAGGTCGAGCGCGGCCTCTCGGCTGACCTCTCATACGGGGTGTACGGCTTCGACGAGGAGGGGCCGGTCCGGATGGACAACCCCCACCGCAAGGACGACCGCGCCCGCGTCGTCGAGGAGGCCGACAGACTCGTCTCGTTCGTCGACACCGTGGGCCACGAGCCGTGGCTCCGCACGACGATCCGGGGCCTCGTCGGCCAGAAGATCGACTACGGCCTGCTCACCGTCGCGGCCGACGACGGTCCCACGAAGACCACCCGCGAACACCTCGGCATCCTGCTCGCGACCGAACTCCCGACGATGGTCGCTATCACCAAGGCCGACCTCGTCGACGGCGAGCGCCTCGCCGAGGTCGAGTGCGAGGTCGAACGCCTGCTCCGGGAGGCCGAGCGCACGCCGCTCTCGGTCGACCGCCACGGCGTCGACGCGGCCGTCGAAGAGATCGACGAGACCGTGGTGCCGGTGCTCTCGACGAGTGCCGTCACCGGCGACGGACTCGATGACCTCGACCGCCTCTTCGAGCGCCTGCCCAAATCCGCCGACCCGGACCACGACGAGTTCGCCATGTACGTCGACCGCACGTACAACGTCACCGGCGTCGGCGCCGTCGCCTCTGGCACTGTGAAGTCCGGCCGCGTCGAGGCCGGCGACGAACTCCTGCTGGGCCCGATGGCGGACGACACGTTCCACGCGGTCGAGGTCCGCTCGATCGAGATGCACTACCACCGCGTCGACGAGGCCCGGGCCGGCCGTATCGTCGGTATCGCCCTCAAGGGCGTCGAAGCCGAGGAGATGGAGCGCGGGATGGTCCTCCTGCCCCGCGAGGCCGACCCGACGCCAGTCCGGGAGTTCGAGGCCGACGTGATGGTGCTCAACCACCCGACCCGCATCCGCGACGGCTACGAACCCGTCGTCCACCTCGAAACCGTGAGCGAGGCCGCCCGCTTTTACCCCGCCGAGGGGAGTCTCCTCCCCGGCGACTCCGGGGAGGCGACGGTCCGGTTCAAGTTCCGCTCGTACCTCGTCGAGGAAGGCCAGAAGTTCGTCTTCCGCGAGGGCACCTCGAAAGGCGTCGGCACCGTCACCGACGTGAGGCCCGTGGAGTGACAGGCACGGACGGGGAATGTTCGGCGCGACCGCAGCGCTCTCGACTGCCAGTGACGCGCTGTCACCCGTTACCGGTGGCGTGCTCCACCGGCGTCAGCGCCAGGGTTTCTCGGCCACTTCGCCCAGCGTCTCGCAGACGTAGGTCGGGCGCGGGTCGGGGTCCGGGTCCGGGTCTCCCCGGGGGACCCACACCGCCCGGAGTCCCGCCGCGAGCGCACCGCGGACGTCAGACTCCAGCGAGTTGCCGACGTGGACCGCGTTCTCGGGGTCGACGCCCAGTTCGCCCAGCGCGACGTGGAACGGTTCGGCGTTGGGTTTGTACGGCGCGTCGTGTCCGCCGTGGACGACCACCTCGAAGCGCTCGTCGACACCCAGACTCGCGAGTTTCTGTGACTGCATCCACGGGTCGCCGTCGGTGACCATCCCGACGCGATAGTCCGAGAGGGTATCGAGCGCCTCGCGGGCACCGGGGAGGAACTCGACGTTTGACTGGTCGCGTTCGTCGGTGTAGATGTCAGCGATCTCCTCGCCGACGGTGCGGTCGTAGCCCGCTTCCGCGGCGAAGGCCGCGAAGGAGGCACGGCGCGTGTCGCGGATGTCGTCGCCGTCCTCGGCGAACTCGTCGAGGCGCGCGACGTACTCCTGCGCGTCGAAGAGGGGCTCGACGCCGACGCGCTCGAAGGCGATATCGAGGACGTCGTCGGCGCTCCGGCGGTAGGTACAGACGGTGTCGTCGAGGTCGAACAGCACCGCGTCGACGGGGTCGCTCATCGGTCGACTGGAGGCGGGCGGGCGACAAAAACCAGTCGCTTTCCGTCGACGGGTGACACGGGCAGGTCGGAGCCGCCAGTAACGGCCACGTCACCCGCCGATGGTCGCGTCCACGCATCTATATCCGGGCCGGGGCCATACGGAATCTCATGACCGACACCGGGACGGAGGGTCCACACCAGGGAGAGGCGCTGTTGACCGCGGGCACGGACCCGGAGGCGGCGACGGCGGCGATGGTCCTCGTCCACGGGCGGGGCGCCAGCGCCCGGAGCATCCTCGGTACGGGCGAGCAACTCCACCGGGAGGGGCTGGCGCTCTTTGCCCCGCAGGCCGCGGGCAACACCTGGTATCCCGACTCGTTTCTCGCACCCGTCGAACGGAACGAACCCGGTCGCACGTCCGGTCTCCGGGCCGTCGGCGACGCTATCGCGGCAGCCACCGACGCCGGTATCCCGCCCGCGAACGTGATCGTCCTGGGGTTCTCACAGGGCGCCTGCCTCGCCACGGAGTACGCCGCGCGCAACCCGCGACGGTTCGGCGGCGTCGTCGCCTTCTCGGGGGGGGTCATCGGCGAGGAGATCGACACCGGCGAGTACGAGGGATCGCTGGCGGGGACGCCCGCGTTCGTCGGCTGCAGCGACGTCGACCCCCATATTCCCGTCGAGCGCGTCCACGTGACCGCAGAGGTCCTCGAGAGACTGGGCGCGGACGTCGAGAAGCGCATCTACGAGGGGATGGGTCACGGCGTCAACGGGGACGAAATCGAGTACGTCTCGGGTATGGTCGCGGACCTGCTGGACTGACGGGGTCGCTGGGAGCGGTCCCGGCGAGTCCCGGACCCGGAGACCGGATCCGGATCGTTCATTGTCCCCACCGATGAGGTACGACCCATGGACGACCAGCGACTTCCCTTCTCGCGGTGGTGGCTCGTCGCCGTCGCCGCCGCGCTCATGGGCGCCATCGGCACCTACCAGTTCGTCTGGTCGTCGGTCCGCGGGCCGCTGGGCGGGCAGGTCGGCGCCTCCGAGACCGCGCTCGGGACCGTGTTCACCGTCTTCCTGGTCTTCCAGGCGCTCTCGCAGTTCCCCGCGGGCTGGGTCCGCGACCGCTGGGGGCCGCGCGTGCCGCTGCTCGTGGCCGTGCCGCTGCTGGCGGTCGGGTACGTCTGGACCGGGCGCGCCGACGCGCTCACGTCGGTGTACGTCGCCTACGCGCTCGGCGGCATCGGCAGCGGTATCGCTTACACCGTCGCCGTCAACACCGCGGTCAAGTGGTTCACCGAGCGGCGCGGGTTGGCGACCGGCGTCGTCACGATGACCTACGCCGGTCTGAGTTTCCTGCTCATCCCGGCGGTCCGACGCGGCCTCGCCGACTCTTTCGAGACGACGCTCACGCTGCTCGGGGCCGGACTCGCGGCCGTCGCGCTCGTCGGCGTCGTGGTGCTCTCGGACCCACCCCGGTCGGCGGACGCCGCCGGAACTGATGGCGGGGATACTACAGACGACGCCGACGGGGGCGGGCGCCTCGCCGACGAGCGCGTCTACGAGTGGCGCGAGACAGTCCGGACCTGGCAGTTCTGGCTCCTCTACGGCGTGTTCGTCGTCGTCAACGGGGCGGGGCTGATGCTCATCGGCAAGGTCGTCACCTACGCGGAGGCGCTGGCGCTGCCCGCGGCGGTCGCGACCGCAGGCGCGTCCGCCGTGGCGGTCGCCGACGCGCTGGGTATCGCCGTCATCGGCGGGCTCTCCGACCGCCTCGGGCGCGAGCGGACCGTCGCCGCCTCGCTCGTCCTCGCCGGCGTCTCGCTCGCGGCGACCGTTCCGCTCGGGCAACGTGGCGCGGCGTGGGCTTTCGTCGCCCTCGCCGGCGCGGCCGCGCTCTTCCGGAGCCCGGCGTTCTCGGTCTTCCCGACGCTCGTGGGGGAGTACTACGGTCGGGCGCGCTCCTCCGAGAACTACGCGCTCGTCTACACCGCGAAGATACCCGGGAGCGTCTTCGGCGGCACGGTCGCGAGCGGCCTCGTCGTCTCGCTCGGGTGGACCGACTCGTTCCTGCTCGCTGCCGCGGCCCTCTCGGTCGCGGGCCTCGCGACGGCGTTCCTCCGCCCGCCCGAGGTCTGACGGTCTTATACTGTCGGACACAAGTACGCGAACACACTCGCCGGGAACACGCTATCGAAACGCCCGTTCCGGGTCGAACGAGCCACCGACGGTGGCCCCACGTGTGTCCGACAGTACGAATCGACGGGTTCCGTGACGACAGCCGACGGACGCCCCCGTCCCGGGGCCGCCGGCTCCCAGCGGTCACTCCATCGACCGGACCTGGACGAGCAGCGATTCGAGCGCTCGCTCGACGATGCGCTCTTTGACCTCGTATCTCGTGCCGTCGAACTGGTGGCGCTCGACGACCGAGAACGGGTCGCCGGAGCGAGCGCCGGCGCACGCGACCCCGACGTACACGGTTCCCGCGGGTTCGTCCGACGATGCGGGCGCGGCGCCCGCGAACCCGGTCGTCGAGAGCGCCCAGTCGACGTCGGCCTCGTCCCGGACGTGCTGGGCCATCTCGCGCGCGACAGGTCTGCTGACCGCGCCGTGGCGCTCCAGCGACTCCCGGGAGACGGCCAGGAAGGCCAGTTTCGTCCGATTCATGTACGAGATGACCCCGCCGACGAAGTAGTCGCTCGCCCCGGGGACGTTCGTGACCGTCGACCCGAGTAGCCCGCCCGTACAGGACTCCGCGACGGCGAGCGTCGTACCGCGCTCGCGCAGTCGCTCACCGAGGCGTTCGGCGACTGGTGCGTCCTCGACCATACGTGGCGGTTCGCGGGGCGGCGACGTAACCGTTCGGTCGCGTTCGTCACTGCTCGGCGGTCCGGTAGCGGTCGCCGTCGCACTCGGCGAGTCCGAACGCGACACACCACGCCAGCAACCGCTCGACGCGGCCGGTCCACACCGCCACCCAGTCGGCGTGGCGCTCGCGTTCCCACGCCGGGACCGCCGGCCGGAGGCGGTCGAACGACTCGTCGACCGTCAGCGGCCCGGCCGTCGTCAGCGCCTCGCACAGTTCGGCGACCCCGAAGACGGTCGCCTCGAAGGCGTCCGCGAGCGCGTCGGGAGCGCCTGTCTTCGAGTCGTCACCGACCTCGGCGCGGACTCGCCGGTAGCCCCGGGGAGTCTCCTCGGCGAGGTCCAGCGCCTGCAACAGGGTGATCCACTCGCGGGCCTCCTCGCGGTCCGGGACCGCCGTCCGGTCGACGACGCGGGCACAGCAGTCGTCGACGTCCTCGGGCACCAGCGGGAGGGCGTCGTGGGCGGCGGCGAGCGCCTCCAGTCCCACCAGTTCGACGGGACCGGGCGCGGTCTTGTAGCGCATCGGGGATACCTGACGTCTCTCGGGCCCCGGTTCAGAGCTCGAAGCTCTCGGCGAGCAACTCCTCGTTTCGGTCGCCGAGGACGTGGGTCTCGCCGCCGACGACGTCGACAGTGACCTGGGCCGGCGCGAAGACGCTCTCGGGCACCTCGTAGAAGTCCCAGTCGGCGTCGGCGAAGATCTCGGCGAAGGGCGTGCTGTACTCTTCGGTCGCCGAGGAGGGGACCTCGTCGAAGCGGTCGAACGGTTCGTCGACGACCAGGTGCACGCGTCCGCCGTATGCGAGCGCGTCGTTCGTGCGGGCGATGGCCGTCTCCTCGTCGGCGGCGACGGGTGCGACCGGGGCGGACCCCGTCACCGAGAGCACGTCCAGCGGGTCGTAGCCCAGTTCCGAGAGCCGGAAGACGGCGAGTTCTGCGGCGCGAGCGGCCATCGAGACGCTCCCGGTGATCGACGCCGAGGCGAACGCCGGGAGGAAGACGCCGCTCTCGGCGACGCCGGCCCGCTCGGCGACGTGGCCGACGACCGCTTCGCCGGGGAGCTCCTCGCTCTCCACGCAGAGGACGGCGAGGTCGAACTCGTCGCGGTAACCGACGCGCTGGAACTCGTCTTCCTCGGCGACGAGGGCGCGCGCCGGGCCGCTCCCGAGGCCCTCGAATCCCTCGACCGAGAGCTCCCAGCCGGCTTTCTGGGAGCAAAGCAGCGCCAGCGCAGGGTGGTCGGTCGACAGTTCGACGTGCGTGAGTGGGGCGCCGGCCACCTCGTCTACCGTGCTCTGGACCGTCGCGAGTCCCGCGGTCTGGATCTCGGCGAGCATCAGTCCCGCCTCGATACCGCCGGGGACCTCGACGCCGAAGTCGACGACCAGCGCGTCGCCGTCCAGCCCGTGGACCGCGACGTTCAGCTCGTCGGCGAAATCCAGCGCCTCGTCGACGAGGTCGGTCGCCATCCGGTTGAGACTCTCCATACCCCCGGTTCCCGGCCCTCGCCCTTACCTTCTCGGGTACGCTCCCCGCCGCCCGCGAGAGACGGGGTGGGGGACGCAACTGTCGTGGCGCCCCTGCCAGTCGAAGCGCCCGTGCCGCCGTGGTTCAGCCGCCACCGTCGCGGTCGCTGCGCGCCTCGCGACCGAGGTGCTCCTCGACGGCGCTGACCTTCTCCCCGGCGGCCTGTCTGACGGTCCGCTTGTCGTCGACCTTCAGGAAGGTGCTCACCCGGTCGGCGTCGACGGCCTCGTGGGCGGCGTGTGCGGCCGCGAACAGGTCGTCGGCGTCCTCGGCTTCGATGACCGTCCCCATCGGCGTCGTCTCGTAGGTGACGTCGAACGCCTCCAGTGCCTCGACCGCCCTGGCGACCTCGCCGGCCATGCTCCCCTCGCGGACCGGCGCCACGCTCAGAAACCCGAAGACTGTCATGTCCCTGACTACGGCGGCCAGGACAAAAGGCTACGCGTCCGCGGGAGCGCCCGGGCAGTCGACAGTGACTGCGCTCAGACGAAACTCGGGCCGTCGACCGACTCCGTCTCGGCTTCGCGCCAGGAGTGTTCGGGCTCCCAGTCGAGTACCTCGCGGGCGTTGGCGTAGTCGATGGCCGACTGGTCGCCGCTGACGTCGACCCGGTCGGGCAGGTCGCCGTAGACGGCCTCGACGGCGTCGACGGTGTCCACGTCGAGGAAGTTGTCGGCGGCGACGGCCATGAACGGCTCGTGCCCGTCGAAGTCCACCTCGATGGCGCGCTCGACGAGCGAGACCACGTCGCGGATGTCGACGTACGAGAAGAAGTTCCCGGCGGCGTTGTGGAAGGTGATCCCGAAGTCGTCGCCGAGTTCGGCCGTCTCCGGGTCGAAGTTCTCGCGAATGGTCGCGGTGTCGTACTCGCCGGGGTAGTTGATCCAGGACGGCCGGACAGAGGCGACCGAGACGTCGTAGCGGCGCGAGACCATCTTGGCGACCTCCTCGCCGGCGACCTTCGAGGTGCCGTAGGGGTCTTCGGGTCGCTTGGGGTGTCCGACGTCGATGGGGAGGTAGTCCGGGAGGAACGACGGCTCGGCGAAGACGGTGCCGTAGACGGTCTCGCTGGAGGCCCAGACGACGTCCGCGCCGACGCTGCCGGCCGCCGAGAGGACGTTGTACGTGCTGATGGTGTTGTTCTCGTAGACGTGGGCGCCGCCGTGGCCCAGCGGGTTCGGGTACGCGGCGAAGTGGACCACGTAGTCCGGGTCGAACTCCCCGACGAGTTCCCAGGTCTGTCCCTGGTCCGCCAGGTCGGCCGCCCTGAAGTCGACGTTCGCCGGCCCGGCGCCCGGCCCCGGGCGCTCGAAGTCGATGCTCCTGACGTCCCATCCGCTGTCCGCCAGCGACGAGACGACCCAACTCGCTGCACCACCCTGCCCGCCGGTAACGACTGCTCGTGGCATCAATTCGGACGTAGCGTGGAGCGAGTATATTACTGCCGGTCGGGCCTCGCGGCTGCGGTCCGTGGATGCCCTCTCATCCCCTGACGGGCCGTTCGTGCCCGTCCGCGCCCGGTCACCGACGCCGGCGCTCAGTCCCCGACGGTGACCGGGCGTCCCGCACGTGCGCTCTCGAACAGGGCGTCGAGGACGCGTGCGTGGGCGACGCTCTCGGTGCGGTCGACGCGGGGCGTCTCCCCGCTCTGGGCGCACTCGGCGAAGTGCTCGACCTCGAGACGGTAGTGGTCCGCCGGGTCGAAGTGCTCGGTGACCTCCCGGCCGTCGACGGCGTAGGTCAGCGACGTCGGCCCGGTCACGTCGACGTCGAACGTCGGTTCGGCCCGCAGCCAGCCGTCGGTCGTCTCGACGCGGTAGTACTGGGTCAGCGGCGTCTCGAACCCCGACTGGACCCGGGCGGTCGCACCCGAGTCGTACTCCAGGAGTCCGGCCATTTCGGTGTCGACGCCGGAATCTCGACGGTCGTGGGTCCGCGCGTAGACCCGGTCGGGCTCACCGAGGAACAGTCGCGCGGCACTGACGGCGTAAGTTCCCACGTCCAGGACCGACCCGCCCGCGAGGTCGGGGTCGAGCCTGATGTCCTCGGCGCCGTCGGGCATCCGGAAGGTGAACGTCGACGTGACCGCCCGCACCTCGCCCAGTTCCGTCTCGACGACCTCGGCCGCACGCTCGGTCAGGGGGTGGAACCGGTACATGAACCCCTCCATGAGCTGGACCCCGCGCTCCTCGCAGTAGTCGAAGACGGCCTCCGTCTCGGCGCGGTCGCCGGTGAGAGGTTTCTCACAGAGGACGTGCAGGCCCGCGTCGGCCGCGGCCCGTATCCACTCGGCGTGGAGGCCGTTGGGGAGCGGAATGTACACCGCGTCCAGGCTGTCGTCCTCGAGGAGCGCCTCGTAACTGCCGTAGGCTGTCGGGACGTCGAACGCCCGGGCGACGTCTTCGGCGGCAGACCGATCGCGCGAGGCGACCGCTCCGACCTCGTGGTCGCTGGCGACGATCGCCGGGATGACCGAGTCGACACCGATGTCCGCCGTGCTGATGACTCCGAATCGCATACGACGCAACACGACCGATACCCACGTAAAGCAGGGGGGTGACCGTGCCGATGCGACCGGGACGGGACGCCGAGCGGGTCCGCCGGGACAGGTCACTCGACGGCGTTGACGGGTTCCTCGCCGTCGAGCCACCGCGAGATGTCCTCGGCGAGGATGCGCGGGCCGCCCAGGACGGCGTCGCGGGTCGACCCCGCGACGTGGGGCGAGAGGACGACCCCCTCGCAGTCGAGCAGGGGATGGTCCGCGGGCAGCGGCTCCGTCCGGAAGACGTCGAGTGCCGCGCCCGCGATTTCGCCCGCCTCCAGGGCGTCGACGAGCGCGTCCTCGTCGACGAGGCCGCCGCGTGCCGTGTTGACCAGAAACGCGGACGGGTTCATGCGTTCGAACTCCGCGACGCCGAGCAGGCCCTCGGTCTCCTCGGAGAGACGAACGTGTAGCGTCACGGCGTCCGCGCGCTCGAGGAGGTCGGCTTTCGACACCGGTTCGGCCCCCGCCTCGCGGATCGCCCCGTCGTCGACGTAGGGGTCGTAGGCGAGGACGGCCGCGTCGAAGCCCGCGAGCCGCGTTGCGACGCCGCGCCCGATGTTCCCGAAGCCGACGACGCCGATCTCGGTCGTTCGCACGTCCGGCGGGAGCCGGTCGGGGTCGAAGACCTGGTTCCACTCGCCCGCCGAGAGCGCGTCGTGATGGAAGGGGATCCCACGGAGCCGGGACAACAGCAACGCGACGGCGTAGTCCGCGACCGCGTGTCGGTTGCGACCGGGCGCGTGGAGCACCCGGACGCCGTGCTCCCGGCAGGCGGCGACGTCGACGTTCTCCGTGCCGCCCCGGGCGGCCGCGACGAGCGCCAGCGAGTCCGCCCCGGCCACGAGTTCCTGCGAGACCGGCGCCTTGTGGACCACGAGGACGTCCACGCCGTCGAGTCCGGCCGCGATGTCGCCCGCGTCGTAGGCGCCGGGTCCGTCGGCCTCCATGCTCATCGTCTCGTCGCGGAACGTCTCCGGCGAGGCTTCGGCCATCCAGTCCATCCGCTCGAACTCGACCCCGGCGTCTTCGAGATGACCCAGCGCCTCGTACATGTACTCGCTCGGTTGCTGTGGGTCGCCACACAGCAGGACGGTAACACTCATCGTCCCGCCTCTTTACCGGAGAAACGCATCAATGTTCCCCACGCCGGCCCCATCCCCTCGCGGGCCTGCTCGTACGCCTCGGCGAGCCGACGGTACCGCTCGACGGTCGCCGGGTCGGGGTCGTGGGTCCGCTCGACGGTGACTGTCTCGTCGACGGCCGCGGTCGTCGACTCGTAGACGCCGGCCGCGACGCCGCCACAGACGGCCGCGCCGCGAGCACCCACCTCCTCGGCCGCCGGGACCCGGACGGTGTCGTCGAACAGGTTCGCGAACGCGTCGGTCCAGAGAGAACTCCGCGCACCGCCGCCACCGATTCGCAGGTCCGACACCGGGCGGTCGAACTCGCGGACGCCCAGTGCGAGCGCCGTCGCCACGCCGTCGTAGACGGCCCGGAGCAGTTCCTCCCGCGTCGTCTCGAGGCCGAGCCCGTAGAACCCCCCGCTGGCGGCCGGGTCGTCGGTCGACCCGTCGAGGTACGGGTGGAACAACACGCCGTTTGCGCCCGCGGGCACGCTCGCCGCCCGTCGCTCGTAGACCTCGTAGGGGTCGACGTCCCGTTCGCGGGCGGCCTCGCGCCACTGCTCGCCGAACTCGTCGACGAACCAGTCGAGGCAGGCCGCCCCGGCGCGGATCCCCCGGTAGCGGAGCCACCCGTCGAGGTACCGGCGTGGTAGCCCGCCCGTCCCCTCGTCGGGGCCGTCCGTGACGACGACACTCTGGCCCCAGGTCCCGAGGATCACGGTCGCCTGGCCCGGGTCGGTCACGCCCGCGCCGAGCGCACACGCGCCGACGTCGTGCAATCCCGCCGCGACCGGGACGCCCTCGGGCAAACCGGTCGCGGCGGCCGCCTCGGCGGTCACCGTCCCCGTGGTCGCCGTGCTCTCGACCCGTTCCGGGACCGCCGACTCGTACTCGCCGAGACCCAGCACGTCGAGGACGCTGCGGACGCCGCCCGCCGGCGGGACGAGCGCGGAGCCGTCCATCGTGTCCGTCGTCCGAGCGCCCGTCAGCCGGTGAGTCAGGACGTCCTTGCTGAACAGCAGGGTATCGATGCGGTCGGCGACGGCGGGTCGCTCGCGGTCGAACCAGCCGAGCAGGCTGTAGGGGTCGGCGCCGAAGGGGCGCCACCCGAGCCGGTCGGCGGCGCGGTCGAGTCGCCCGTCGGCGCGCCAGTCCTCGAGCAGTTCCGCCGCCCGGTCGTCGGTCGACTTGACGCCACAGACCGGTTCGCCGTCGGCGTCGAGGGCGTAGAGGCCGTGTCCGTGCCCGGCGACGCCGACCCCTTCGACCGCGGCGGGGTCGACCGCCTGGACGCCGAGGGCGTCGCCGACCACCTCGACCGCGGTCGCCCAGAGGGCGTCGTGGTCCTGCTCGTCGTGACCCGGCGCGGGGGAGTGACCGGGCGTGGCCGCCGTGGCCGTCGCGAGGGCGGTTCCGGAGCGGTCGTAGACGACGGCGGTCACGTTCGTCAGACCGGCGTCGACGCCCAGCAAGAGCGGTTCGGTCATCTGTCCGGGTCGGGAGAGTCGCTGTCACCGTCCGCGGCAGCGTCGGCGTACAGGCTCCGGCCGGCGCTCCCGGTGACCCGACAGAGCCGAGCCATCACGTCGGCGAGTCGGTCCCGGACCGCCTCGCTGACGACGTGTGGGTGGAAGTAGGTCTTGTCCGGCGCCCAGTCGGCACCGGCGAACATGGACCCGCGGTCGTCTGCGACGTCGGCGGGCGGCCGTATCGCGTCGGCGTGGTCGTGGTAGAAATCCGCGGCCGTGCGCGCGTACTCGTACTGGTACCGCGTGTTCTTGTTGAACTTCGCGACGCCGGCGTCGACGAACGCCGATATCCCGTCGTCGGAGAGTCCCGACGCCCCGTGGACGACCAGGGGGACGTCGTGGCCGGCCGCCCGGAGCGCCGCGTCGACGTCGCGCGCGACCGACGGTCGGACGTCGAGGTCCCGCCCGGCGGCGACGCCGTGCTGGGTGCCGACGGAGACCGCAAGCAGGTCGACGCCCGTCTGCTCGACGAATTCGACGGCTTCGTCGGGGTCGGTGTAGAACGCCGCCGCCTCGCTCGTCTCCACGCCGCCCTCGGTCCCCGCGACGCGGCCGAGCTCCGCCTCGACGAGCATGTCGTCGTCACCGTCGCGAACGCGCTGGACCGCCTCGCGAGTCAGCGAGACGTTCTCCTCGAAGGGCCTGTCGGAGGCGTCGACCATCACCGAGGAGGCGACGCCCGTCTCGACGACGGCATCGAGGAACGCGCGGTCCTCGGGCAGGTGCACGTGGTCGACGTTACAGAAGACGCCGACGTCGGTGAACTCGGCGAACCGGTCGAGGTACGCGCCGAACGCGTCGAGCCCGACGACCGGGTCGCCGCCGCCGAAGATGGCCGCGGAGTCCCTGCCGACCTGAACGACCGCGTCCGAGTCCACCCGGTCGACGCCCTGCAAGAGCCCGACGAGGATGTCGAACTGCGTGACGTTACTCGCGAAGAAGCCGTACCCGCCCTCCCTGGCCGCCGCGTAGACCTCTGCGAGGGGGCCGCCGCCGTAGTACGTCATGTCTCTTTCCAGGGCGCACCGTCGCGTTCGACGTACCGCTCGCGGCGTTCGACCCCGCCGATCCGCTCGACGTCCGCCGGGTCGAGTTCGACGTCGGCCGCACCGAGGTTGTCACGGAGGTGATCCTCACCGGTGGCTTTCGGGATCGCGACGACGTCGTCAGGGTGGGTCGCCCACGCGAGGCAGGCCTGTGCGGGCGAGATACCGTGTTTCTCCGCGACTGCCTCGACCTCGGGCAGGTCGAGCGCCTCGCCGCGCCCCAGCGGCGAGTACGCGACGAGCGTGTAGTCGTGGGCCTGGGCATGCGAGACGAGGTCGGGTTGGGGAAGCATCGGATGGCGCTCGACCTGGTGGGCAAAGAGGGGCGCGTCGAGGACGTCGATGGCCTCGTCGAGCAACTCGGTCGAGAAGTTCGAGACGCCGACGTTGCGGATGACGCCGTCGTCGTGTAGGTCGTCGAACGCCGCCAGCGTCTCGCTGGCCTCGTAGTTGCCCACCCGCCAGTGGATGTACAGCAGGTCGAGTACGTCGACCTCCAGCAAGGAGAGGCTCTCCTCGACGCCCTCGTAGACCTCGTCGTAGGCCGCACCTTCGGCTTCCGGGTGGACTTTCGTGGCGAGGAAGACGCCCTCGCGCGGGACGTCAGCCCGCTCGATCCCGGCTCCGACGTGTTCCTCGTTACCGTAGAAGCGCGCGGTGTCGACGTGGCGATACCCCATCTCCAGCGCGTTCGCGACTGTCCGTTCGCACTGGTCTGGGTCGGTGTTCTGCCAGGTGCCGAGGCCGATCGACGGTAGGGAGTCGGTCATGTCTCATACGACACGTCCAGACCACCTATCGGATCCGAAACCGGCAGGACCGCCCGGGGTCGACCACGCCACATCCGGTACTCCCGGCCTCGTATCCGTCACTCGCCGCGGTCGCTGCGGGCCTCGCGGCCCAGATGCTCCTCGACTGCGTCGACTTTCTCCTCGGCGGCCTGCCGGACCGTGCGCTTGTCGTCGACCTTGAGGACCGTGCTCACGCGCTCGCCGTCGACCGCCAGATGGGCGGCGTGGGCGGCCGCGAACAGTTCGCCGGTGTCTGCTGCCTCGATGACCGTCCCCATCGGTGTCGTCTCGTACCCGACATCGAACTCCTCGAGCGCGTCGACTGCCTTGGCGACTTCCTCGGCCATGCTCCCCTCTCGGACCGGTGCCACACTCAGGAATCCGAAGACGGCCATACCCGACGGTCGGTGACCGGCACGCTAAGAACTGTTGAAAAGCG
>JAZKRZ010000026.1:0-25780 GCA_036626395.1 Haloarculaceae archaeon | reverse complement strand
ATCGACTTCGAGAACAGCGAGGGCAACCTCTCGAAGGCCAACTCCGACCTGGTCTTCCTCGCCGACTACCTCACCACCTCTCGTCTCCAGCGCGACCTCTCTGACTCGACGGTAAAACGCAATATCGGGTCGGCACTCGCGCACTGCCTCATCGGCTACGACAAACTCGGGAACGGCCTCGACACGGTGGTCCCCAACAAGGGGGTGATGCGCGACGAACTCGAGGCCACGCCCGAGGTCATCGGCGAGGCTATCCAGACGGTCCTCCGGCGCGAGGGGCACACCGACGCCTACGAGCAGGTCAAGAGGGCCACTCGCGGTCGCGAGGTCACGATGGCGGACTTCCACGAGCTGGTCGCGGACCTGGACGTCGACGAGACGGTCCGCGAGGAGCTCCGCGAACTCACGCCCGCGGGGTACACGGGGATCGCCGACGAGATGGTCGACGACATCGAGGACTGACGTCGTCGGATGCCGGGATCGTCCCTCGCCGCGCGACAGCGCGCCGCGCCCCCGGCGGGCGCTCGGCACCCGCCGGAACGCAACTTTCTAACGGGTCTCGGCCCGACTGTGGGTAGTGTTCGGAACCGACACGCGCGTGCTGACCCTCGGGCTGGCCCGGATGGCCGACGCGCTGGGGAACTCCTTTCTCATCATCGTCCTCCCGCTGTACATCGCCAGCGGTCAGGTCTCGCTGGACGGACTGGTCGGCGTCGAACTCGCGGGTTTCGTGGTCCGCGAGGAGACGCTCATCGGGCTCGTCCTCTCGCTTTTCGGCCTGCTCAACAGCTTCGGCCAGCCTGTCACTGGCCGGCTCTCCGACCGGTCCGGACGGCGCCGCGTGTTCGTGCTCGTCGGGCTGGCGATCTTCGCCGTCGGGAGCGCCGTCTACCCGTTCGTCGGGAACTACTGGGCGGTGCTGGGCGCCCGCGCGCTCCAGGGCATCGGCGCCGCGTTCACCGTCCCCGCGACGGTCGCGCTGGTCAACGACTACGCCGCCACGGACCGCGAGCGCGGCGGCAACTTCGGCGTGTTCAATACCTTCCGGCTGATCGGCTTCGGCTTCGGGCCGATCGTCGCCGGCGTCGTCATCACTGGCGGGGTCGGCGGCCAGGACGTCGTCACCTACGCTCTCCCCGACTGGTTCGGGCCGCTCGCCGGCGTCACGCTCTCGGGATTCGTCGCCGCCTTCGCCGTCGCAGTGCTGGGCGCTGCCGTCAGTTTCGTCCTCGTGGTCGTCTTCATCGCGGACCCGCCCGACCTGGGCGACCAGGCCTCGAAGGACCTCTCTATCGCCGTGCTGGACCGGGACGGGAACGGCCTCGACCCCGTGTTCGTCCTCGGGGTCGGCACGTTCTTCATGGCGACGACCATCGCCCTGTTCGCGACGCTGGAGGGGCCGGTCCGGGCCCGCCTCGACGAGTCGACGTTCCTCTTTTCGGTGCAGTTCGCGGCCGTCGTCATCGCCAACGTCGCCTTCCAGGTGCCCATCGGGCGGGCGAGCGACCGGGTCGGCCGCCGGCCGTTCATCCTCGCCGGGTTCGCGGTCCTGGTCCCGTCGGTGTTCGCACAGGGCGTCGTCACCTCGCCGCTCGCGATGCTCGCCGCCCGCTTCTCCCAGGGCGTCGCCGTCGCGTGCGTGTTCGCCCCCGCGCTCGCGCTCGCGGGCGACCTGGCGGGCGACCGGGGCTCGGGCACCACGCTGTCGGTGCTCACGATGGCGTTCGGCCTGGGCGTCGCGCTCGGGCCACTGGCCTCCGGCGTCCTGTTCAACCTCGGCGGGTTCGCCGCCCCCTTCACGTTCGGGGCCGTCCTCGCGGTGTTCGCACTCGCGTTGACCTACCGGGAGGTCGAGGACACGCTGGAGACGCCCGACCCGGAAGTCGTGCCGGGCGACTGATACGGATCGCGGTAGCTGTGTCCCGCGACGACCGCCCGACCGCGCACAGTCGATGCGGAACTGACAGCGGCCCACGGGCGGTTCGCCTCGAACACCGGGCGACCGCTCGCGACGGAACGCGGGACTGCGCGGCCGCTCCGGGCGTTCGGGTCCGGGAGGAATGGCTCGTTCAGGCGTTCGATTCGCGCTCACCGCGCAGGCCCGGCACGACGAAGTCGGTCACCACGTTGTAGGCTGCATAGAGGAGCAACGTCCCGACGGCGACTTCCCAGAGGCCGAACAGCGACTGACCGGCCGCGATGTCCTGGACGCTCGCGAGTTCTGTGACCGCGCCCAGGACGGCCAGGACGGCCGCGATCCCGGCGTAGAGGACGAGACCGAGTAACTCTCCGACCGTGTCGGTGACGACGCCTTGCATTGCCCACCCGTAGGACACTGGATGATTTATGCTTTCCGCGTCACGGTGTGGCAACCGAACGCGAGAGATATATGTAGACCGGCCGTGCATGCCGGGACATGTCGGCATCCACGTCACGACAGATCGACTACGCGTTTTACGCGAAGGCCGGCTTTCTGCTCGGTCTGGCCCTGTTCGTCGTCGGTACCGGCGGCGAACTCGTCGGGACCGTCCTGTTCGGGTCCCTCCCCGTCTGGGAGGAGACGCTCCTGGTAGACCTGGAGATACTCGGCATCCTGGCCGGGCTGTGTGCCCCTCTCGGGTTCGGGGTCGTCCTGCCCCTGACCGAGTGAGAGCTACAGTAACTCGTCGACTGTCTCCCGGACGGCGTCGGCCGCCAGTTCGACGTCCGCACGGCGGACGTACTCGCGGTCGCTGTGAGCGACGGCGCCCTGCTCGTCCGCGAGGACGCCCGGCCCGAAGACGACCGTCGGCGCGCGGGCCGCGAAGAAGGAGGCCTCGGTCGCGGCGCCGAACGGGCGTACCGCGCCGCCCGACGCCCGGGCGAGCGTCCGGACCAGCGGTTCGTCCTCGTCGGTCGCGAACGCCTCCAGGTACGGTGTCTCGCGTTCTTCGAGGTCGACGCGCAGCCCCATCGACTCGGGCACCCACGCCGAGAGGTGGTCCTCGAGGGCGGCCCGGAACTCGGGGGCGCTCTCGGGCGGGACCGACCGCCGGTCGAAGGTCACGGTCGCCTCCGCGGGTACCTGGTTCGGGACTGCCCCGCCTGAGACGAGTGTCGGCGTCAGCGTCGGCCGTCCCAGCGACTCGTGTTTGCCCGGGCCGCGCGCTCGCGGCGCCCGGTGGTCGCCGCTCGCGCCGTCCGAGACGCTTCGCGTCTCGCGCTCCTGGTCGTACGTCTCCATCGCCTGCAACAGCGGCGCGAGCGCCCGGACTGCGTTGTCGCCCTCCTCGGGGGTTGCGGCGTGGGCGCTCGTGCCCTGGACGGTGACGGCACCCTCGAACTGACCGCGGGCGGCCGTACAGACGTCGAGGTCGGTGGGCTCGCCGACGACGAACCCATCGGCAGCGAGCGTCCCCGCGAGGTGGGCGGCACCGGTCTGGCTCACCTCCTCGTCGGGCGTCACGGCCAGCGTCAGCCTGCCGGTCTCGACGTCCGCCCGCAGGAAGGCGTCGACCAGTGCGGCGAGCGGTCCCTTGGCGTCGCAGGCGCCCCGCCCCTCGACGACCGCCCCGCCCTCGCGCTCGGCGAAGGGGACGTGGGGCGGCACGGTGTCGATGTGGGTGTTGAGGACGAGGTGTCGGCCGTCGACGGCCGCGGCGTCGCCCTGCAGGACCTCGGGGTCGTCGTGTCCGTCGGCGGTGCGGGTCGCCAGCGTGTTGCCCCTCCCGTCGACGGTCGGGTCGGCGCCGGCCGCCCGGAGCGTGTCGACCAGCAGCGCGCGCATCTCGTCGACCGACTCGTGGGAGGGCGTCCGGACCGCCCGCTCGTGGAAGTCGAGTCGGTCGAAGCTCATTCCGGCTCGCCCTCGGTGCCGACCGCCTCGCCGCGCGCCCCGCCCGGGCGGTCGTCGTCGAACGCTCCGACCTCGCGCTCCTCGCGGTCCGCGTCGCTCGCTGCCCGGCCCTCGCCGTTCCGGGCCTCCCGTTCGACGCGGACCACGTCCGCCATCGTCTCGCGCCGGCGGACCACGCGCGTCTCCTCGCCGTCGACGGCGACCTCCGGCGGCCGGGGCTGGGAGTGGAAGTGGCTCGCGAGTTCGTAGCCGTAGGCGCCGGCGTTGCCGATGGCGAGCAGGTCACCGCGCTCGGGCCGCGCGAGCGGTCGGTCCGTACAGAAGACGTCCGCGCTCGTACAGCAGGGGCCGCCCACCGACACGGGATGGCGGTTCCGGTCGGGCGCCGAGACGTTCGCCATGGGGTGGTACGCGTCGAACATCGCCGGCCGCACCAGCGTCGCGAGCGAGGCGTCCACGCCGACAACGGTGGTCTCGGGCGTCTCCTTGACCGTGTTCACGCGAGTCACGATCACCTCGGCGTCGGCGACGACGTACCGCCCGGGTTCGAGTTTCACCGTCGCCTCCAGTTCGCCGACGGCCTCGCGGACCTGCTCGGCGACGACGTCCATATCCAGGGGGGGTTCGTCCTCGCGGTAGGGAACGCCGAAACCGCCGCCGAAGTCCACGAATTCGAGGTCGACGTCGCCCACCTCGCGGGCCAGGTCTGCCACCTTCGCGATGGCGCGACAGTGGTCGTCCAGGTCCTCCTGCAGGACGCCGCTGCCCACGTGCGCGTGGAGGCCGACGAGGTCGAACCGGTCGCGCAACTCGGCTGCCAGGTCCGGGACCTCCTCGTAGGGGATGCCGAACTTGGCGTCTTTCCCCGTGGCGACTTTCTCGTGGTGACCGGTGCCGATCCCCGGGTTGACCCGGATTGCGACGCGCCCGTCGTAGCCCCGCGCTTCGAGGCGGTCGAACGTGTCGCGAGCGCCGCCCGTGACCGTGAATCCGGGGTGGTCGGCGCCGAGTTCGGCCGCGTAATCCAGGTCCGCGCCGGGCGGATTGACCGCGGTGTACTGGAGCGTGTCGGGGTCGGCGCCCGCGGCGACCGCGCGCTGGAGTTCCCCCCGTGCGGCACACTCGATGTCCGCACCGGCGTCCAGCAGGGCTTCGAGGACTGCACGCCCGGTGTGGGCCTTGGCGGCGTACATGACGTGGGCGTCTCCGAAGACGCCGGCGAAGCGTTCGTAGTTCGCCCGCACCCGGTCGGTGTCGAGCACGTACAGCGGCGTGCCGTGCTCGTCGGCGAGCGCCTCCAACCTGTCGAAGTCCCAGTCCGTCACCCGACGGACCGGCGGCGAGTGGCTCATTGCCCGAACCACGGGCAGGCCGCCTAACAAGCCTTCCGAACCACCTTTTTCCCGGAGGGGTCTCCTCGGGCCTGCGGCCCTGCGGGGACCCCTCCGGGAAAAAGGTGGGCGAAAAAACAGAACCGCGCTCGCTCCGCTCACGGCGCTTCGCGCCTCGCTTCGCTCGCGCGGACGTCTCGACTCACATGCCAACCGGCAGCATCCGGTTACTACCGTCTCAAGCCAATTGAAAAGGCGCGGAAAATCGTCCGCCCGTTCGTGACGGGTGTCTATTCGTCCTCTTGTTCGTCTTCCTGCTCGTTTTCGTCGAGGGGTTCGATCTCCTCCTCGACGCGGAAGGCGTCACCGCTCGAAGCGTCGACCCGGACCTCGGCCTCGCCGGTGGCGTTCACTGAGTCGAGCGCGAACTCGAACTCGTAGTAACCGCCGTCCTCGTCGACGCTCGCGTCCCGGAGCCCCCAGTTCCGCGCCGGGAGTACGCCGCGCGCGGCGCGCAACGCGGTCGCCTGACTGACGGCCAGCGTCCGGTTGTCGTCGGCCGGCCACCTGACCTCCCGGGTGCGCTCGCCGTCGTCGCTCTCGACCGCGATCGAGACCCCGTCGGCCGCGGAGACGTCCACGGACCCGTTGGACTGCCCGGTGAACCGGCGGAGCAACGCCGCCGCGGTCGCCCCCGACACCGCGTCGAGGTCCGATTCGGCGGCGGCGAGAACCGACTCGTCGTAGCCCGCGGTCGCGAGCGCCAGGTCCGAGACGGTCCCGACACGGTCGCGGAGGCGCTCGACGTTCGCCCGGAGTTCACGGGCGCGAGCGTGCAGCGAGGCGAGTCGCTGGGCGAACGTCTTCCGCGGGCGGTTTTTCCTCACCGAGAACGACACCCTCGAGGTCACCGGCCCGGCGGGGTTCACACCGGAGCGCGTCGCGCCCGAACCCGCGGAGCGCGACGCCCGGACCGTCCGCTGGTTCGGCCGTCGGGCGTTCGCCGAGGACAGGCCGTTCGTCCGGTTCGTCCCGGTCCCGACCGCGACGCGGTCGAGCGAACGGGGAACCGAGACTACCGGACCGGACGGCACAGCGCCCTCCCGCCCCACCGAGAGCCGCCCCGGTGGGACGCTCCGGCCGGACGGGACAGGTACCGGCGGGGGCGCGGGGACGGCCTCACCGACGACGGCCGCTGCCGGAGCCCTCGGGAGCGGACTCTGGCTGTTCGCGGTCGTGGTCGTCGCCGGCCTGCTCGCCGTCGGCACCGCCGGGTACTGGCGAGCGACCCGGGGGTCCGGAGCGGCGGACGGCGCGACCGCTCCGGGACCCAGCGGCGGTGGGTCCCCACCAGTCGACGACGACGGGGGTCCCGGTGAGGGTGACGGTGGCGTCGGCGACGACGACTCCGCACGGGACGGGACGCGAGCGGCCGCTGGCGCGGTAGACCCGTCGCCGGTGGTGACGGACGAGGAGCGCGTTCGGGAACTCCTGGACGAGCACGGCGGCCAACTCAAACAGAGCGACATCGTCGAGGCCTTCGACTGGTCGAAGTCGAAGACCTCGCGGGTCCTGTCGGACATGGCCGAGGAGGGGGCCGTCGAGAAACTCCGCATCGGACGCGAGAACGTCATCCGCCTCCAGTCTGGCCAGTCTGACGACCACGCGGGCGAAACCGAGTGACGCTGTGCGCCCTGCAGACGCGGCGGTTCGACGACCCGCCGCTCGTGACTCGAACTCGGTCCCACGCGGTCACCGGTAGTGGTGTCGACGTCGACATCCGGTCTCCGATCCGTCGGTTCGGACCCCGCTAACGGTTCACCTCGGCGTCAGTGTCACACCCGTCGTGGGCGGACCGCTCGTCGTTGTCGGCCACGCCTTCTACGGCCCCGGTGCGTTCGGGTCACACGGAAGTCCACCCCTTCTCGGTGGATACCGGCTTTCGGAGATGATCGAGGCCGCGAAACTCGCCTTCTGGGTCGGTGTCGCCTGCCTTCTCGTCGGATTCGGCGGCCATGCGTGGGCGGCCGACTGACGGCCGAGAATCGCCGCCAGCGGCGGCGCTCTACCGCTCTGACCGTTCCCGCAGGAACGACTCGAACCCCGCCGTGTCCACGTCACACCGCACGGCGGGCTTGAAGCCGCCGAGGTGGGTGCCGTAGCCGGTCCGCGAGGCGGGGTCCAGCGCCGCCGCGAGGTCCTCGGCCATGTAGTAGTTCGGGCCGCGCCGCCGGTCGCTGAGTCGAATCGCCCGGTCGAGCAACCCGCCCGGTTCGCCCCGGACTCGGCCGCGGTGCGGCGTCGGTCATTCCCTCACCTGTCCTATAAACTATCGGGGAATTATTACTTGTCTGCAACTCCCCTCCCGACCTATGTAGTATTGTGTGAAACGATCAATCATGTGGAAAAATAATTCACAATCGGGTCGGGTGGATACCTACGACATGTGGAGCCGGCGGCGATATCTCGTCGCGACCGTGGGTATCGCGGCGCTGAGCGGGTGTTCGGCCGAGACCGGTGACGAGCCGACTGAGACCGAGCAAGCGGACGACGAGGAAGACGAGGAACGCCCCGAGGGCGTCTCGGAAGCGGAGTTCGAAAGCGGGCCGGTCCCGGACGTGTACGCGTCGGCGACGTCGCTCGGGAACGAGCAGCGCGACCCGGACGGGCTACAGACCAAAGCCGACGTGAACTTCTCGGAGTTCGCGACGGCCCGGGAAAACGAGGCCCACCAGGCCGGTTCGTGCTGTGCGAACTGTGCCGACTACATCCCGGACAGGAACGGCGACGCGTTCGGCGCCTGTGCGGAGGTCGAGGGGTACATCGACGGCGCGGACTGGTGTACGGTCTGGGAGGAACTCCCCGAGCCGTCGGTCCCCGAGGGCATGTCCGAAGGGGACCTGGCGACGGCGGAGGTACCCGAGGAGTACCGGACGGCGAGTTCGCAGGGTGGCGAGGCGCGAACGCCCGACGACCTGTTCACTCACGAGGAGGTCGGACTCACGGAGTCGGTCGAGGCGCTCGCGGACGGGACGTCACAGCCGGGACAGTCGTGTGGCAACTGCGCCGAATACATCCCGGACAAGAACGGCGACGGCTGGGGCGCGTGTGCCAAAGTGGAAGGCTACATCGCGGTCGAAGACTGGTGTAGCGTCTGGGAGTCCGTCAGCGAGGAACTCTGACCGGCCTGCGGGAAGCGGATCCCCGCCGCGTGCCGGTCGCCGGCCGTGGCTGCCGTCAGCGAGAGTCAGCCGCCGGGCCGACAAACGAACGCCACGAACGTCGCCCGGTCCACGTCACACCGGACCGCTGGTCTCGTCTCGGAGCCGTCCCGCGGGTGGGTCTCACTGTCGGTCGGGCACTGGTTCCGTTCGCTCGCGTCGTGTGCCGGATGGCTCAAACGCGCGTTTGGCCGTACGGGAAGCACTTTTCGGCGGGCGCTCAACCGGTCACTATGCGACGACGCGCGTTCCTGACGGTGCTCGGTGGTGGGGCGGCCGCGCTCGCGGGCTGTACGTCACGGCCAGGTGACTCGGGCCCGGGCGCTGACACCGACCCGCCGACGGACACCGACGCGAGAACGCCGACGAACGGCGGCGACGGGACGCCCACGCCCCTGACAGAGGACGGTACCGGCGCGACAGAGACCGATAGCGCGGGGACTGACGGCACGCCGACCCGCCCACCGTCGTGTCCGACGACGCAGGGGTTCGACGTCGAGTGGCCGACCGACCTCGACGCCGAGAGCGCCGCGTCGTTCGTCGAGGCCTACGAACGCGTCTACTACCGCGAGGTCGTCGTCGAGTACGAACCCGAATCGAGCCTCGACTCCTGCGAGCTGAGCGGCGGCGTCACCGAACGGGAACCGCGCGACGAGGGCTGGGTACTCACCTATTCCGGGAGCGGCGGCGTCTACCGACCGACGCTGGCGCTCGGGGCCACGACGGCGGACCCGCCCGGGGAGGTCGACCCGGTGCCGGTCGCCGAGATCGAAGACGACACGCTGGTGGACCTGCTCGAAACCGCCGCCGAAGCCGGCGAGGCGGAACACCACGTCGAACCGCCGGGACCGACGGTCGACCGCTACGTCGACCGCCTGACGGCACTCTCTCCCGAGTTCGACGGGCTGTCCGGGCCGGGCGACAGCGATAGCCTCCACGCCGACGTCGACGGGAAGACGGTGAAACTCACCGCGACGGCCACGAACTTCCACGGCGACTACTGGTGGACCGCGCGCTACTACGTCGACGAACGCGTCGTCCGCCGCGTCGAAGGCGAGGACGCCGACCCCCGCGAGGGGACGGTCGTCGAGTGCCGGGGATCCGAATAATAGTGCCGACGGCCGGTCAGGTGCGGTGGTCGCTGTAGCCGTCGAACCGCGTGATCGACAGCGCGTCGTAGAGACCGGTGGGGTCGTCCCCGAGGAGCTGGTCGGTGACGACCCGTCCGACGGCGGGCGACAGCTGGATGCCCGACGTGTGGAACGCGGCGACCGAGAACCCCTCGACCCCGGTCCAGCCGACGACCGGGTTTCCGTCGGGCGTCTGCGACCGGACGCCGACCCACTCGTCGACGACCGGCGCCCCGGCGAACCTGGGGGTGAACCGTTCGACCGCGTCGACCATTCCGTCTCTGAGAGTCGCCGGCACCTCGTCGCCGACGTCGTCGGGGTCGAACCGCTGGTCGCGGCCGTAGCCGTCCGGCGGGATGTGGCCGACGAGCACCGCGTCGGCGCGTCGGCGGTGGATCGCGTGGGGACCCTCGTAGTGACTGACCGCCGGGAGGCTGTACTCGAGTGGCGACTCCGGTTCGAGTTCCAGCACGGGCGCGAGCGTGTGTCGCACCGGGAGGTCGACGCCGACGGTCCGCGCCAGTTCGACGTTCCACGGTCCCGCTGCACAGACGAGTTCCTCGACCGCGAGGCGCTCGTCGGCGACGACTGCGGTCACTCGACCGTCGTCGGTTTCGACGTCCCTGACGGGGGTGTCGAGCCTGAACTCCGCGCCCGCCTCCCGGGCGCGAGCGACGAACTCCCTGGCGAGTGCCGCCGGGCGCGTCATGTATCCCATCTTCGGCCGGTAGAGCGCCCCTTCGACGACGCTCTCGTCGAGGGGCGGGACGAGGAGCGACTCCGTGAGTTCGTCGCCGGGGACGTACTCGACGAGGTCGCGGTCGATGCCGGTGCCCGGGACTTTCCCGAGGTCTTCGTCGCCGCCGCTCGCGACCGCCGCTTCGAGTTCCGACGCGCCGTCAGCGGTCGTCGCGACGGTGAGAAGGCCCGCGAGTTCGTACCGCGGGTCGGCCCGCGGGTCCGCGAAGAACTCGTTGTACAGGTCCATCCCGTAGCGTTTCATCCGGTACTGTGTCTCGTCGCCGTAGAAGCCGAACTGCGCGACGGACCTGGCGGTCGTCGCCGAGGCGACGTCGCCCTGGTCGAACACGACGACCCGGTCGTCGGTCCGCCGGGCGAGGTGGTAGGCGACGCTCGCGCCGGCGATCCCCGCACCGATGATCGCGTAGGTGGTGGTCACGGTCGGCGTAGGACGGTTCCCGGAATCAACGCTCGGGTTCGCGCAGTTTCCACCGGCTCTGACGGCGCTCGCCGCGCGGCAAGCGCCCCCGTGGCCAGCGCCGGCGCTACGACCGGTCGCGAACGAACTCCAGGAACCGCTCGGGCTCCACGTCACACCGGACCGCCGGCTTGAAGCCGCCGAGGTGGGTGCCGCGGTCGGTGCGCGAGGCGGGGTTGAGCGCCGCCGCGACGTCCTCGGCCATGTAGTAGTTCGGCCCGCGCCGCCGGTCGCTGAGCCGTCTGGTCCGGTCGAGCACCCCCCCGGGTTCCCGTCCCGGCACGAGGACGACCGACCGGGGCCGTTCGGTGAACTCGGGGTCGTGGTAGTAGAGGTCGCCGTGCCCCTCGAATCGCCTGGCGTGGGCGTTCTCCGGGTGAGCTTCGAGGAGCGTTTGCTTGTCCGCGAGCGGCGTTTCGGGGCCTATCACGGTCGGCGCCTCGGCGACGGTGCAGTAGCCGAAGAGATAGCGGTGTTTGTACGCCGAATCGGGGCCGGGAAACCCGCCGTAGAAGCCGACGACGTCACCGGGCGTCAGGTCGCGGAGTTTCGCGACGTAGCCCGGCCGGTGTTCGCCGTAGGTCAGCGCCTCGAGGTTCGGGTCGTGGTGGACCGGCTGGTCGCGAACGGCCTCGTCGTCGGTGAGCCACTCGCCCTCGCTGCCCGGGCGGACCCCCTCCAGCAGGTCGGCCAGCACCCCGTCGCCGTGGCGGCGCTCGATGCTCCCGTACGTCTTCGTCTCGCTCGTCGCGCCCTTCTCGGGGATGGGGACGTACTCGAAGCGACCCTCGACGTCGACGGCCGGGACCGGTCGGACGTTGCCGGTGTCGGCGCCGACCCCACAGAGGACGACGGTCACGGATCTGAATTAATAATGTCGTCCAGTTCGGTTGCGGTATCCTCGTCGAGGACGCCGTAATATTTTGCGAGAATGAAATCACTGGTCAGTCGTCGTACGACGTCGCTGAAACTCTCCCCGGGCAGTTTCTCCGCTTCGAGTTTCTCGTATGCGTCCTCGTCCAGTCTGACCGTTCGCGTCCCCATGTCGCGACCTGTGGAGAGAAGAACGTGAAAATCTACCGCCCGAATCCCGTAGTGTTCGATCCTCAGAAGTGTGTTCACTCCCGCAGGGCGTCCTCGCGTTCGGTCGCCTCCAGGGTCGCTTCCTCGACGCTCGTCGCCACGACGGCCGGCTTGTAGGCGCCGCCGTCGACGAGGTCGTGGTCCGAGACCGACGACTCGACGAACCGGCTAAATGCGCGGCGTTCCGGCGGGAGACGCCCGTAGATGATTTCCTCCTCGACGAGGTCGTAGACCGGGATGCGCGGGGTCAGGAGGGTGTTCTCCCCCACGATGGAGTTCTCGCCGACGACGAACCCCGAGGTCACGCGACAGCCGGCGCCCAGCGAGACGCCGTCCTCGACGACGACCGGGGCGTCCTCGACCGGTTCGAGCACGCCGCCGACCAGGGTGTTCGCGCCGAGTTTCACGTTCTCGCCGATCTGGGCGCACGAACCCACGGTGTCACAGGAGTCGACGAGCGTGCCGTCGCCGACGTGGGCGCCGATGTTGACGAACGCGGGCGACATCAGGATCGCGTCGCCGCCGACGTAGGCACCCCGGCGGATGACGGTCCCGTCGGGGGTGTTGCGCGTGCCCCGTTCGTGGAGGTCCGCCGTCTCCCGGAGCGGCAGGACGTCGTGGTAGGTGACGTCGCCGTACTCGCGGGGTTCGGTCCCGCGCAGCCCGAAGTTGAGCAGGACGCCCCGCTTGACCCACTCGTTGGCTTCCCACTGTCCGTTTCCGGACGACGTCCGGGAGCTCGCTGAGCTCCGCTCAGCGGTGTCTCGTTTCTCGGCGGCGCGGACCTCGCCCGCTTCCAGCGCCTCGAGGAAGGCGTCGAGCACCGCCAGGTCCTCGTCGGTGGCCTCGCTCGCGGCGAGGCCGTCCTGTTTGCGCTCCCACAGTGACTCCACGTCGGATTGCAGCGTCATTGTCGGGACCTCTCAGGCCTCGTCGATAACGGCGTCGAACTCGTATCGGCCCGGTTCCCTGCCGGCCAGCCAGGCCGCGGCGTCGAGCGCCCCCGCCGCGAACACCGCGCGGTCCTCGGCCCGGTGAGACAGCGAGAGCACCTCGTCGTTGCCGGCGAGGACGAGTTCGTGTTCGCCCCGCACGTCGCCCGCCCGCCGGGCGAAGACGCCGATCTCGTCGTCCTCGCGGGGGGCGTACCCCTCCCGGCCGTAGACGGGTTCGACGTCGCGCTGTTCCTGGACGGTTTCGAGGATGGTGTTTGCCGTCCCGGAGGGCGCGTCGACCTTGTCGTTGTGGTGGGTCTCCAGCAGTTCGAGGTCGTACCCCTCCAGCGCGCCGACAGCCTCCCGGACGCTCCTGAGGAGCGCCTGGATCCCCCGCGAGAAGTTGGTCGCCTTGAGCACGGGGACCGAGTCGCTGGCGTCGTCGAGGTCGGCGAGTTCGTCCTCGTCAAAGCCCGTCGTGCCGACGACCATCCCGACGCCCGCCGCGACGCAGGCGTCGACGAGTCCGAGCGTCGCCTCCGGGACCGTGAAATCGACCACGACGTCGGGGTCGTACTCGGCGAGGGCGTCGGCGGCGTCGGCCGCGTCGACGACCGGCACGCCCGCCACTTCCTCGACGTCGGCGACGTCGAACCCGACGACGACCGCACACTCGTGGTCGGCGGCCGTTTCGATGACCGTCCGGCCCATCCGTCCCGCGGCGCCGTTGATTGCGATCGTGACCATACCGGGTGTTCGCGGGCCGACAGTCGAAGGTTTCGACTCGCGGGCCGGTCGCACCCGGTCTACCGCGCCGTCACTAAGCCTCTAGGGTGGGGTTTGAGGGAGTCAGATGTGCCACACGTTACCATGATCAGAACGGCCGCTGCGGGCCACGCGCCGGTCGCGGCGCACGGCCGGCCGGAAGACCGGAGGTACCGTCTCGACGCGCCCCGTCGCGCGGGACACGATGCTGGCTGTTCTGGCGGGTGGGCGAGTCGGAGGGCGTCTGTCGAACCGTCACATGGACTGCAAACGCGACTCCCGGTTCCTCACCGACGATGAGGGGGCAGGATTCGCGGGTCACGGTTCGGCGCGTCGTCGTCGCGAGCGTCGTCGCCCTGCTGGTCGCGGGCGCGCTGGGTCCCGTCGCTGGCGGGTTGCTCACCCCGGACGAGGAGGAACCCAACGACAGCCGCGAGGAGGCGCAGGAGGTCCCGGTCGGCGAGACGGTCACGGGCGAGTTACCGGAGGAGGACAGGGACTGGTTCGCGTTCACGGTCGAACGCGGCGTGATAGTCAACGTCACCGCCAGCACTGCCGACGGCGACCGCGGCACGGATTTCACCCTGCGCGACCCCGACGGCGACAAAGTCGGTGGCACGCGACTCGGCGGCGGACGCGACTACTTCGGCACGACTGCCGCCCCCGGTGGCACATACTTCGTGACGACCGTCGGTGTCTCGCCGGGGCAGGGCGGCGTGCCCTACGAGTTCACCGTCGAGACGTCCCGGACCGACGACTTCGAACCCAACGAGGAGCGCAAAAACGCCACGGAGGTCGGCGTGGGGGAGACGATCAGCGGCGAGGTGAGCGTCGGTGACAGGGACTGGTTCGCGTTCACCGTCGAGGCGGGCGAGACGATCAACGTCACGGCCGCCGCCGAGGACAGACGCGGCACGGAGTTCAACCTGGTCACCCCCGACGGCGACGGTATCGAAGGGACGCGTCTCAGCGGCGGACGGGACTACTTCGGCACGACCGCCGTCACGAGCGGCACCTACTACGTGCAGACTCTCGGTGTCTCTCCGGGCCGCGGGGGCGGGGAGTACAACTTCACCGTCGAGACATACCGGACCGACGGCTTTGAACCCAACGAGGACCGCGGGAACGCCACCCGACTGTACGAGAACCCGTTCGTCCCGAGCGTAGCGAGGCTTTCCGTCGGGGACAGGGAATGGTTCAGTTTCCCGGTCGACGCGGGTGAGACGGTCAACGTCTCGGCCGCCGCCGGTGAGAGACGTGGCACGGAGTTCAACCTGCTCACTCCCGACGGGGACAACGTCGCCGGGGAGCGACTCGGCGGCGAGCGCGCCGCCTTCGGCACCACAGCGGAGACCGGCGGCACGTACTACCTCCAGACGATCGGCGTCTCTCCGAGCAGGGGCGGCGACGAGTACAACTTCAGCGTCGACGTGGGCGGGGAGACACTCGGGCTGCCCAACGACCGATTCGAGCGGGGCAACCCGCCGGTGGGGAACAACGACCGGACGAACGCCTCGGACGTCCAGCCCGGGACGTTCACCGACCTTGGGATGGTCGACGACGACCGCGACGTGTTCGCGGTCGACCTCCTGGAAGGCGAGCGCGTCCTCGTGAGCGCCGAGTTCACGCACGCCGAGAACGACCTCGCGATCGAACTCGTCGACGCCTCCGGGTCGGCGGTCGCGAGCGCCGACTCGGACTCGGACGGGGAATCGCTGGCCTACACCGCCGACGCGGACGGTACCTACTACCTGCAGGTGACCGGCGAGACGGGCGCGGCGACCAGATACGGCCTGAATCTCACCGTCGTCCACCCGGTGACGGTGACGGTCGGACCCGGCGACGGGACCATTGCGCCGGCCAACACCACGACGTTCGACGTGGTCGTGAGCAACGTCAACGGCGGGCTGACCGGCGGGACCTTCGCGTTCCGGTCGACCGACGGGAGCGTCGTCACGGTCCAGTCCGTCGCAGCCCCGACCGGGTCGGCGAGCGCCGACGTCGCCGAGGACGGCGCGAATGCGACCGCGACAGTTACCGGTCTCGACCCGGAGGTCTGCGGGAACGTCCCGGTCGCGCGGGTCACCGTCGAGAGCGTCGAGAGCGGTGAGGCGACGCTCGGCGCGGGTGTCACCCTCTCCGGGAACGAGGGCCACGTCTACCGCGTCGAAAGCGTCCGGAACACGACGCTGTCGGTCGACCCCGCAGGCGGGACGAGCGTCGACGGGGCAGTCAGTAGCGAGACGCAGCCGTGTCCGCTCGACCGCGCGGCCTCGACGCCCGCAGTGACAGAATCGGGCGGGTCCGATTCGGGGTCCGAGTCCGGCGGGACCGACCAGTCGGAGGGCACCTCGAACGGTCTGGGGCCCGGGTTCGGCCCGCTGGCCGCGCTGGTCGCGCTGGCTGCCGCTTCGCTGCTGGTGCGGCGCCGCCGGTAGAACGGTCGGTGGATCGTCGCCGGGAGAGCGGCGGCCGGGCCCGCGACGCGCCCGGAGCCAAAGAGCTATGCGCCCGGGTCGGCCAACAATCGGCATGGAAAACGTCCACGAAGGACAGCGCGTGGCGGTGCTCGCCGACGCGCAGAACCTCTATCACAGCGCCCAGAGTCTCTACTCGCGCAACATCGACTACGCGGCTCTCCTCGACGCCGCGGTCGACGGCCGCCAGCTCACCCGCGCCATCGCCTACGTCATCCGCGCCGACTCCCCCGAGGAGGAGTCCTTTTTCGAGGCGCTGGTCGACATCGGCTTCGAGACCCGCATCAAGGAGATCAAGACCTTCGGCGACGGCACCCAGAAGGCCGACTGGGACGTCGGGATGAGCCTCGACGCGGTCACCCTGGCCAACCACGTCGACACCCTCGTCCTGTGTACGGGTGACGGCGACTTCTCGCGGCTCTGTTCGCACCTGCGCCACGAGGGCGTCCGCATCGAGGTCATCGCCTTCGAGGAGTCGACCGCCGACGAACTCGTCGACGCCGCGGACCACACCACCGACATGAGCGCAGACACCGACCACTTCCTGCTCTGAACGCCGGAGTGACAACGGACGCGACGCGCCGGCGTCACCCGCGTTCGCCGTCTTCGCCCTCGCCCTCGCTTTCGTCCTCGTCACCGTCGTCGGGCAGGTCGCGTTCGGCGTTGGGGGCGTTGCGTTTGACGCTGCGGATACCGCGGATGGCGCCGGTCCGGGAGGCGTACCCCTCGCCGGAGTCACCCATGATCCGGCCGTTCTCGTGGAGGAGTCGCCAGCGGTACTCGCCGGCGTTGTCCTCGTAGAGTTCGAACGCGGCGTCGGTGTAATCGAGCGCGTCGGCCTCGGGGGCGTACTCGCGGACGCGCGCTATCGACTCGCGGGCGCCCCGCTCCGTGGCGAAGCCCTCGCCGCCGTCGGCGACGACCTCGCCGTTCTCGGCGACGAGTCGCCACCGGTACTCGCCCGCCTCGTCCTCGTAGACCTCGACGGCGTCCTCGTCGTCGACCAGTCGGCGGACGCTCTCGATGCCGTCCTGCGCGCTGGTGCGCCCGCTGTAGCCCTGGCCACAGTCGGCGAGGATCTCCCCGTTGCGATGGAGGAGTCGCCAGCGCCACTCGTCGGCGGCGTCGCGGTACACCTCGAAGGCCGCCGGGTCGATACCGAGGTAGTCGGCGTCGGTGACGTACCCCTGGACCCGCTCGACGGCGGCCTCGGCCTCGTCGAGGTCGCTGTACCCCTCGCCCGAGTCGGCGATGATGTTGCCGTTCTCGTGGACGAGGCGCCAGCGGTACTGGCCCGCCCGGTCTTCGTAGACGTCGAAGGTGCCCTGGCTCTCGCCCGGCGGGTACGGCGCGTCCGCGGGTTCTTCGGGCTCTTCGTCCTCTGGTTCCTGTTCGATCACCTCGGCGCCGGCGGCGTTTCGCTTGACGCTTTTCAGGCCCTGCCGGGCCTTCTGTCGGGAACTGTAGCCCTGCCCGCCGTCGGCGACGATGTTGCCGTTGCGGTGGCGGAGCCGCCAGCGCCACTTGCCGCCGCGGTCCTCGTAGAGTTCGAACCGGGCGCTGCTTTCCTGTGTCGTCTCGGGTTCGGGTTCGGGCGCGACGACGTCGTCCTCGAGACCCTCACCCTCTGGAGGGATGACCCGCGTGTGGATGACGGGGACGAGTGCTGCGCCGACCGCGATGAGGACGAGTCCGAAGGCGTAGAGGGTGATGATCGGCGAGGCCATTCCGGAGGCGCGCCAGCCGGGGTACTCGAGGAAGAACCAGACGACGCCGACGAACGCCACGAGCGCGCCGGCGTAACAGGTGAGCGTCGCCGTCCGTCGCAGGGGGAGTCTGATCACGGGCCCGATCATGAGAAGAATTAGCGCGACCGCGGCGAGCCCGATCCCCGCTTCTCCGGGCAGCGACCCGGGACCTGCACCGGCGTAGCTCGACAGATACAGCAGGATGCCGAAGATCCCCAGCAGGATGCCGAACACGAACACCCAGTAGCCGTACACCTCGTCGTTCGTGGTCGGCACCGCGATCCGCTCGCGGTACCACCTCACCATGACGTCCGCGTCGTCTTCGTTTCCGGACATGTATCGATATATCACGCGCTATATATATAAAAACACGTCACGGTTTCCGCGGGAGTTCGGAACGGAGTCGGCCGTCGCCAGGGACGCTCTCTGACACTCTCCGGATACGAGAGCGGTGGCGGGAGACCAGGGAGACCGGGCGGTCTCAAACTGGCCGGCGACCTTCGCCGGCGTGCGAGAGCAGTCCAGCGGCGGCCACGCCGAACGCGCCCAGCGCCACGAGCGCGACTGCTACCGCGGTACCGACCGCGTCCCGACCGAAGATGAGTGTCGTGCCCACGCCGAGCAGGAACACACCCAGACCGACCGCCCGGACGTCTACGTCGCTCATGTCCGGTTCTCGGCGTCCGACCGACATAAACGGCTCGTAATCGGCCGGCCACCACGGGAGCGGGGCACCGGATCGGGGCCCGCCGCGACGAGAGACACGAAGATACAAACCCGGGCGTCGCGAAGCGGGCAGTGATGGACGACGGAGACGGGGGGATGCTGCGGCGGGTCGCGGCCTACCAGTGGGGCGCCGACGCGGCCGGACTGTTCGACGCCGACGGCGTCGAGGTAACGCACACCAGTTCCGGTCGGCCGCGTCAGGTCCTGAGTTCGACGGGTCGACTCGCCACGTACGGCACCGACGGCCGGTTCACGCTGGGTATCGCCGGCGGACGGCGACTGGACGAGATACTCGACCGGCCGGACTACCGCGTGGTCGTCGGGTCGGAGAGCGAACCGTTCGTCCGCGAGGGGCGCAACGCCTTCGCGAAGTTCGTCGAGGAGGCCGACCCCGGGATCCGGCCGGGCGACGAGGTACTGGTCGTCCACGAGGACGGCGCAGTCCTGGCTGTCGGCCGTGCCGAACTGGGCGGCGAGGGCATGTGCGATTTCGCGAGCGGGATGGCGGTGAAAGTCCGCGAGGGTGCCGAACCCGACGAGACCTGACCGGGAACGGAGACTCGGAGTCGCGGCCGGTGGGCGCTACTTGGAGTCGCGGCCAGCGGTAGCGTCACTCGAAGTCGCGGCCGGCGGCGTCGGCGTCGCCGACCTCGTGTTCTTCGACGTCGAGACCTAGCTGTTCGATGGCCTCGCGCAGGTGCTCGCTCTCGACGAAGTCGGCGCCGTCCGCCTCGCGCAGGTGCTGTGCGAGCGCGAGGGCCTCCGCGCGGTGCTCGTCCGGGACAGCGAACTTGTCGGCGACGAGTTCGATGACGAGACCGTTGTGGTCCTCGGTGTACAGCGAGTGGAAGGCACCGCGGTCGTACTCGCTGACGGGGTAGCCCGCCTCCTCCAGGCCCGCCGTGATCTCGTCGATACGGTCGCCGTCGATGCGGAAGGCGAGGTGGTGGACCTGGCCGGGGGCAGGGTCGTCCAGTTCCGTCAACTCGCGTTCCTCGTCGACGAAAAACGTGAGGAGACGACCGTCGCCCGTGTCGAAAAAGAGGTGGGTGAGGTGGCGCCTGTCGAGGTTGGGCTGGCGGAGCACGAGCGACATCCCGAGGATGTCCCGGTAGAACTCGACGGTGTCCGCGGTGTTCGTTCCTTCGAGCGTGACGTGGTCGGTGCCGGCGACGCCGACGGGACTCTCCGGTCTGGTCGCGTCGACTGGCGGCCCTGTCGAATCAGACATTCATCGTATCCAGGGGCCAGAGCCACTTACCGTTGAAGTGACGCCGGTGATAGCGGGTGACACCGACGTCACCGTCCCCCGCGCCGGTTCGAGGGCGGTCGCGGTCGCTCGTGTTCAGGTCCTCGTGACGCCGAGGATGTCCCGGGCCTGGTCGGGGGTGGCGATCTCCCGGCCCAGCACCTCGCACATCTTCACGACCTTGCGGACGCAGTCGATGTTGTGCTGGATGACCTCGTCGCGGTGGGGGTACATCCAGTAGTAGTCCTCGATGCCGACGCGGACGTAGTCGACGCCGCGGGCGATGGCCTCCATCGTGATGGGCAGCCAGTTGCGGCCGCCCGAGCAGACGCCGATGACCGTGTCGTCCGGGAAGCGCTGTTTGGTCCCCTCCAGGGCGGAGATCATCTCGATGGGCATCCAGGGGTCCTGGTCGAGCGGCCAGCCGAAGGGGTGGCCCATGTCGTGAAACACACAGAGCGGGTCCTCGTCGAGGTAGCCCATCCGGTTGAGTTCGCGGTGGAGTTTGCGGGTGTTGTACTCGCTGCGGACCTTGTGGATGGGCTTGATGTCGTGTTCGCGGTAGAACTCGATGCCCTCCCGGACCTTCTCGTCGTAGCGGTCGGGGTAGGCGTCGAAGGGCGGCCAGAGCATGATGCTCGCCTGGATGTACTCGTTGCTCCCCCCCGCCGCCTGTAGTTTCTCGCGGGCCATCTCGACGTAGTCGATGCTCCCGTCGTCCGTGAGTTGCCAGGAGTGCTGGACTGTGACGGGATCGGTCTCGGCGAAGACGCGGTCGTAGATATCCGCGAGCAGACCGACGTCGTCGGTACCGAGACAGTCCTCGGGGTCGCGAGGGTGGACGTGGGTCGTCGCACACCCCTCCTCGACGGCGTCGACCAGCACCTGGGCCTGGTCCTCGATGGAGCAGGGGACCGCGGGGTAGCGCGTCTCGCCCGCCTCGGTGTAGTTGGGCGGCAGTTCGCCCTCGGGGTAGGCGTCCTCGGGCGGCCAGACGTCGGGTTGCCATCCCGGACTCGCACACTCGATGATCACTGGGTCAGAGAGCGTGTCCATGCGCTCTTCGAGTTCGATGGGGTGCCGGCGCGCGATGGTCGAGACGATCTCCGATTTCTCGCGGGGGTCGTTCTCGGCTTTCAGCACGCCGTACTCCTCGTCGGCCGGCCCCTGTGAGTCATCCTCACCCATGCGTAGTGGGGAGGGACAGCGCGTCTTAATCGTTGAGTTCGGTGATCCGAATGTAATCGGTCGCGCTCGCCCGGGGTCGGCCCCGGGCGAAACCGGTTCGACTGTACACCGAGACGACCCGCACGGAGTGATAGTCGCTCCGGGCCGGCGATTTATTTGTTAGCCTGGCGAACAGTCGAACACGTCCGAGATGACAGAGGACATCTGGTCGGCGTGGCTCGACGACCAGCGCTTCAGTGGGGGCGAACAGGAGGAACGCCTTGAAGGGCCCTCCGCGAGTACCGGGAGGCGGTACTCGACCACGCCGACCTCGCGGACGGCGACACGGTCCTCGACGTGGGCGCCGGCGACGGACTCGTGGCGTTCGGTGCGCTCGAACGACTCGGACCGGACGGTACGGTGCTGTTCGCAGACGTTTCCGAGTCGGTTCTGGAGACTGCCCGGGAGACGGCGACGGACCTGGGAGTTTCGGACCGCTGTGAGTTCCTCGCCTGTCCCGCACAGGACCTGGCGGTCGCGGACGGGTCGGTCGACGCCGTCACGCTCCGGTCGGTGCTCCTCTTTATCCCGGCGAAAGAGCGGGCGTTCGCGGAGTTCGAGCGCGTGTTGAAACCCGGCGGGCGTCTCTCGCTCTACGAACCGGTGGGCGATTTCACCCGTGAGATGCAGTTCCCCGAAGAGACGTTCATGCGGTACGAACTGGCGCTGACCGACCACGAGATTCCCGACCCGGTGCGCGAACTCTACGGGAAGGTCATGGACTACGTCGAGGAACAGCGCCCCGACCGCGAGACGGCGATGGACTTCGACGAGCGGGACCTTTTCGCCCTCGCCGAAGCGGCCGTCTTCGAGGATATCCACCTGCAACTGCACGCGTTTCACACCCGCTATCGGGAGACCGAGGAGTGGGAGGCGTGGCTCACGACGTCCCGGGGGCCAGGGACGCCGACGAAGGAGGAGGCTCTGGAGGCGGCCCTGACACCGGAAGAGCGCGAGACGTTCACCGAGTACGTCCGCCCGCTGGTCGAGTCGCGAGCGCCGAAGGCCGCCCGGGGAACGCCCACCTATCTCTGGGCGCGCAAACCGGACCGGTAACTCCGTCGAGCCGTGCCGGACCCTCCCTGTCGGCACGGACCGAAACCCGAAGGGCAAAGGGTCCCAGGACCCGACGCGGCGGCATGGTGTGGCACGTGACGGGTGACTTCGAGCGCTATGACCGCGCTCGCGAGGAATTCGAGTGGGCGCTCCCCGAGAAATACAACCCGGCCGTCGACTGTCTGCGGAAACACGGGTCGCCGGGGCCCGCCGAGCGGACCGCCCTCGTGGACGCCGCCACGGGTGAGACTTACACCTACCGCGATATCGACGAGGTGTCGGGTCGCCTCGCGAACGCGCTCGACGCCCGCGGGGTCGAATCAGGGGACCGCGTGGGGGTCGCCGCCGGACAGCGTCCCGAGACGCCGGTCGCGCACGTGGCGTGCTGGAAACTCGGTGCCGTCACGGTGCCGATGACCACGCTGTACGGCGAGGACGCGCTCGCCTATCGACTCGGCGACGCCGGCGCCCGCGCGGTGGTCTTCGACCCGTCGGTGCGCGCGTCGCTCGCCGCCGCCAGCCGCGAGTGTCCTGCCCTGGAGTTCGCCGTCGAACTCGACGCGCGACCGCTGTACGCGGGGAGCCGCGAGGGCGCCGGCGAGACCGACCACCCGACGTTCGACTGTGCGGTTCTCGACTACGAGTCGTTCGTCGCCGACCGCTCGCCGGAACGCGACCCCGACGAGTCGGCGCCGTCGACGGACTCGGTGGTCGTGTACACGTCGGGGTCGACGGGGCCGCCGAAGGGCGTCCGCCACGGTCACGCCATGTGGGCCGGACGCGCGGCGGCCGCCTACAACGTCTTCGAGGGGACACTCGGTGCCGACGCGGTCACGTGGACGCCCGCGGACTGGGCGTGGGGGTCGGCGCTCGGGGCGCTCTTGCTGGGGACCTGGCACTACGGCGGGACGGTCGTCGCCGCGCCGATGGCGGGATTCGACCCCGCGGCGGCGTTCGAACTCCTCGACACACACGAGGTGACGGGCGCGCTCGTCGCGCCGACGGGTCTGCGGATGCTGATTGGCGAGGACCCCGGGCGGTACGACCTCTCGCTGGAGGTGGTCGCGACGGCGGGCGAACCGCTCACCCCGGAGATCCTGGAGTGGGCGGACGAGGCCCTCGACGGCGTGCCGGTCAACGAGTACTACGGCCAGACGGAACTCAACCTCGTGGTCGCCAACCGCTCGGACTGGTTCGACGTGCGCCCGGGCAGCATGGGCAGACCGCTGCCCGGGTACGAGGTGACCATACTCGACCCCGACACCCTGGAGGAACTCCCGGCGGGAGAGGTCGGCGAGATCGCCGTTCGACCGCACGACGACCGGGTCGTCTTCAGCGAGTACCTCGGTCGGCCGGAAGCCACTGCCGACAAACGCGAAGGGGAGTGGTACCGGACGGGTGACCTCGCCTTCCGGGACGGGGACGGCTACGTCTGGTTCGAGTCGCGGGCCGACGACGTGATCCTCACCAGCGGCTACCGGGTCGGCCCGATGGAGGTCGAGGAGGCGCTACTCGAACACACGGACGTACAGCAGGTCGGTGTCATCGGCGTGCCGGACGAGACGCGCGGCGAGCGGATCAAGGCGTTCGTCGAACCGGTCGACGGTGTCGCGGGGGGCGACGCTCTCCGGGAGGAGTTGCGTGACCGGGCTCGCGAGAAACTCGCGGCTTACGAGTATCCCAGAGAGGTCGAGTTCGTCGACGACCTGCCGATGACCGCTTCGGGGAAGATCCGGCGGGTAGAACTGCGCGAGCGGGAAGGCGTTGAGTGAGGCGAAGCGGTGCGGAAGCGGTGGCGGTGCGGGGGTGGAGGCGGAGGCGGTAGCGGAGCGGGCAGTGGGTGATATCGAAGTAGCATCCGCGAGCGGAGCGAGCGGTTCACGCGGGCGAGGCCAGGCCGAGCCCGCGCTTTTTCGCCCACGTTTTTGCGGTCGGGGGTGCCCGCAGGCCGCTTCGCGGCCGAGGACACCCCCGCCGGAAAAAGGTGGTTGGGAAGCCTTTTTGCTCCGGAACGCGGATTCAGGGGTATGTTCCCAGGCGGCGGCGGTATGAACGACCGGAAGATGCAGCAGATGATGAAGCAGATGGGCATCGACATGACGGACCTCGATGCCGAGGAAGTCGTCATCAGGACGCCCGACGAGGAGCTCGTGTTCACCGACGCGGACGTCCAGCGCATGGACGCCCAGGGCCAGCAGACCTACACCATCGTCGGCGAACCCGAGAGCCGCGCTCGCGGCGAGGGCGGGTCGAGCGCCGCGGAGACCGACGACGCGAGCGAGCCGGTCATTGAGGCGGGCGAGGGCGACGGTGAGACCGAGATCCCCGAGGCGGACGTCGAACTCGTCGCGGAGCAGGCTGGCGTCGCCAAGAGCGAGGCGCGCGAGGCGCTCGAAGACGCCGGTGGTGAGCCGGCGGCAGCCATCGCGAACCTCAAGTGAGCTTTCTGTTCGTCCGCGAGGACCGCGAGTACCTGCTCGCGCCCGGCGACACGCTCGAGACGGACCTGGGAGTGCTGGAGGTCCCCGAGGACGTCGCGGCGGGCGACACCGTCGAGACCCACCTGGGGAAGGCGTTCACCGCTCGCGTGCTGCGCGGGCCGGATCTTTTCGCCCACTTCGAGCGGACGGGCGCGCCGATGATGCCCCGCGACGTCGGCCTCGTGGTCGGGCACACCGGCGTCGGCCGCGGCGACAGAGTGCTCGACGCGGGGACGGGGACCGGCGTGCTCTCGGCGTACCTGGGCCGGTGTGGCGCCGAGGTCACGACCTACGAACGGGACCCGGAGTTCGCCGAGGTGGCCCGCGAGAACATGCGACTCGCCGGCGTCGTCGGCCGCGTGGAGGTCCGGACCGGGGACCTGACCGAGGAACTGGACGACCTGGTCGACGGTGGGGGCGAGGACGGGAGCGACGACGGGTTCGACGTCCTGACGCTGGACACGCGGGACGCAGACGCGGTCGTCGCGCGGGCGCCGGAGTTGCTGGCCGACGGCGGGTACGTCGCGGTCTACTCGCCGTTCGTCGAACAGACTCGTGAGGTCGTTCAGGCGGCCCGCGAGGCGGGCCTGGGCGACGTCGAGTCCCTCGAAACTATTCAGCGCGAGATGGACTTCGACGACCGCGGGTCGCGCCCCTCCACCGCGGGCGTGGGTCACACGGGCTATCTCACGTTCGCCCGGCAGGTCTGACCGCGCCGGTCGGTCCGCCGAACGTGTCGTCGAATCGGTCACCGGATGTGCGCTCGCCACTGCCGGCACCGAAACGGCCGTTCACTCCGTCGTGTGGCTGTACGGTGGCTCTTTCCTAATACTGTCGGACACAAGTGAGGCCACCGTCGGTGGCTCGTTCGACCGGGAACGGGCGGTTCGCTGGCGTGTTCCCGACGAGCGTGTTCACGTACTTGTGTCCGACAGTATAACCTGGTGAAACAACTATCGTTTGATGATATCGGTATAGATCGGCGTGCAAGATAGAGAAGGTGAGCACAACGGCTTCGCTTCAATACTACCGTCATTGCTGACGGACAGTCCGTCCCACCGTCGACATCTGCGTCTGTGGAACTGCCTCAAACGACGGTCCGGGATCGATTTCACCACGTCCATGCGTCTAACAAGTCAGCCGATTCGCTCGCTCCTCCCTCGCACGACTCCGACTCGCGCATGAACGCACGAGGCAGCGCGCGCCACCGGTCGTAGTGCCCTCACGTACTTCACGTGGGTCTCACTCGTTTCACCTACGCCTCATACGGACCGTTGTACCCATTTTCGGCGATGCCG
>JAZKRZ010000025.1:0-25877 GCA_036626395.1 Haloarculaceae archaeon | reverse complement strand
CGGGTCTCGACGGTCCCGAACTGACGCCGCGGGACGGACCCGCCGGGAGTTCTAAGCAACCCGGTGCCGTCGTTCCCGTATGTCCGACCCAGACAGCGACCCGGCGATGACGCGGTTCCCGGTCCCGGACGTCGAGGAGTTGCCCGACGACCTGCGCGAGCGCATCGAACGGGAGCGCGAGGACGCGGGATTCGTGCCCAACGTCTTTCTCGCGCTCGCCTATCGTCCCTCGCACTTCAGGGCGTTTTTCGCGTACTACGACGCGCTCGTCGAACACACGGAGCTGGAGCGCGCCGAGATAGAGATGATAGTCGTCGCGGTCAGCGGTGCCAACGACTGTCTGTACTGTACGGTCGCCCACGGCGCGCTCGCCCGTATCTACGCCGACGACCCGCATCTCGCCGAGCAACTGGCGAGCAACCACCGCACCGCGGACGTCTCCGAGGCCCACCGCGCGATGCTCGATTTCGCGGTGACGCTCACGACCGACGGACCGACCGTCGAGGAGTCGGACATCGAAGCGCTCGAAGAGTACGGCTTCTCGAGGCGCGCGGTCTGGGATATCGGCAGCGTGGCGGCGTTTTTCAACCTCTCGAACCGGCTGGCCCACCTCGCAGATATGCGCCCGAACGCGGAGTTCCACGAGTTAGGTCGCTGACTCATACGGACCGTTGTAATTCGTTACCGCCGTCGCGAACCACGGTGAACGCATCGGGCCGTGACTCGCCCATCCGTCGACGGCATCGCCGAAAATGGGTACAACGGTCCGTATCACAGTTCACTCACCCGGTAGTCCGCGCGGTCGAACCAGCCCGGGTCCACGTCGACGCCCCACCCCGGTCCGGACGGCACGTCGACCTCGCCGTCTTCGACCGTCGGCGGCGGCGAGAGCAACCCTTCGGCCCAGTGGTCCTCGATCGAGTACTCGACGTACGGCCCCGCGTTGTCGAGCGCCGCGACCAGGTGCAGCGTGAAGACGGTCACCATCGAGTGGTTCGCCGAGTGTGGCATACAGGGGAGTCCGGCGTCGGCGGCCATCTCGGCGACGCGCCTCGCGCGGTCGACCCCCCCGATGTAACAGACGTCGGGTTGGACTGTCTCGACGGCTTCCGTCTCTATCATCCGTCGCCACTGGGCGAGGTTCGTGTCCTGCTCGCCGCCCACCACTGCCACGTCGTCGAGCGCCTCGTTGACCTCGGCAGTCCACTCCAGTTCCCAGTAGGGACAGGGCTCCTCGAACAGGGAGACGTCGTTGGGCGCGAGTATCTCCTCGCCGATCTCGATGGCGCGTTCGGGCGTGTAAGAGCTGTTGCCGTCGATGAACAGTTCGACGTCCTCGCCGACGGCCTCGCGAACGGCGGGCACGAGGTCGGCCGTTCGGCCGGGCCAGGACTCCTCGTCGCTGCCCCGCGCGTCCCGTGCGCCCGTCCGGATCTTGAACGCCTCGTACCCGTGTTCGTCCCTGAGACGGGCGAGTCGCCCGGCCTCGGCCTCGGGTTCGATGTCCCGTTGCATGCTCGACCCGTAGACGGGGACGGCGGTCGGTTCTCCGCCCAGGAGCGAGACGACAGGCTCGCCCTGTCGCTTCCCGCGGAGGTCCCAGAGCGCGGTTTCCAGTCCGGCAGTGGCCCGGCAGACGTACGACCAGGGGAACTTGTACTCCGCCTCGATTATGTCGTCGGCGAGTCTGCCGGAGTCCTCGACATCGCGACCGAGTGCGTGCGGTGCGACCTGCCGGTGGAAGACCTCGGCGGTGATGTCAGCGTTGTAGGGCGCGACCTGGCCGAGTCCGACGTCGCCGTCGGTCGTGTGTGCGCGGACGAACGCCACCGTCTCCGTCGCGAACGTTTCCAGTTTCGTCAGTTCCATATTCGCCGGTGTGGCCGACGCCAGGTAAATCGACCGGCGAAAGCGGGGAGCGGCCCCCGCTCGGCAGGCCCGGTCGTTTCCGCCGTTCCCGAGAAATTCGCCCCGACACATTTAAGGATTAGATACGTCTAATCCGGGGTATGCTGAGCGCGAAAATGGAGGATTATCTCAAGGCCGTCTACGAAGCCCAGCGGGAGAGCGGGGAGCCGGTGTCCACGTCACGGGTCGCGGAGATGCTGGACGTGACGGCGCCGACGGTCACGAGCATGCTGGAGAAACTGGCGGAACGAGAACTCGTCGAGCGCGAGAAGTACAAGGGGGTACGGCTGACCACCGAGGGGGAGACGGTCGCACTGGAAGTCGTGCGCCACCACCGCCTGATCGAAACGTATCTCACCGAACGGCTGGGCTACGACTGGGCGGCGGTCCACGACGAGGCTGACCGGCTCGAACACCACATCAGCGAGGAGTTCGAGCGCCGGGTCGCGGACGCGCTGGGGGACCCGACCGTCGACCCGCACGGCGACCCGATCCCCGACGATTCGCTCCAGCCGGTCGACGAGTCCGGGGCGACGCTGAGCGAGTTCGGGGAAGGCGAGACGGTGGTGGTGCGGCGAGTCAGCGACCGCGACGCCGAGGAACTCGACTACCTCGACGACGCGGGGGTCACGCCGGGGACGCGCCTCACCGTCGTGGAAGTCGCGCCGATCGGGATGGTGACCGTCGAGCTGGGGTCGGGGGAGACCGTCCCGCTGCCCGACGAGATCGCACGGACGATCTTCGTCGAACGCGAGGACGAGACGCCCGAATACGGCGAGGTCGCCGATGCCTGACGAGCGCGCACAGGCCGCCGAGCTGACCGGGAACCTCGCAGAGAGACTGGTGAGTTCCGTCGCGGACGACGCCGCCGTAAGTCGACGCGCGGTTCTGGGCGGACTCGGCCTCGCCGGCGCGGGCGCGGTGGGGCTCTCGGGCCGTGGCACGGCCGCGACGGGCGCCGACGACCACAGTGACCAGGCCGACCACGACGACGACACGGACCCTCACGGCGCGTTCGGTGCCGTGGGGGAGTACGAGTCGACCGACTTCGACCCCCACTCTTTCCTGCGGGCGTTCAACACCGGCTTCGCGGGCGAAGACGACGTCACCCAGCGCGTCTTCGAGCGGGACGGCCAGCGCGTCCGGGAGTTCGAACTGGCGGCCTCCCTGCGGACTATCGAGATCGCTCCCGGCGTCGAGTTCCCGGCCTGGACGTACAACGGGCGGGTCCCGGGCCCGACGCTCCGCGTCACCGAGGGGGACGTCATCAGGGTGAAATTCGCCAACGGCCAGGAACACCCACACACCATCCATCCCCACCTCAAGAACGTCGACCCGCGGATGGACGGGATACCACAGAACGGGCCCGGAGTCATCGAACAGGGCGAGGAGTTCGTCTACGAGTGGAAGGCCCAGCCCGCGGGCTGTCACCTGTATCACTGTCACTCGCTGCCCCTGAAAGAGCACATCCACCGCGGGCTCTACGGCGCGCTCGTCGTCGACCCCGACCCCGAGCAGGTCGCCGCAAGCCCCCGCGATTACGTCAACTACCAGGGCCCGGTCTCGGAGGAGTACCGCCAGCGACTCGTCCGCGAGGCCGAGTTGCGCAACCACGAGTACCGCGCCGACGAGGTCGACGAGATGGTGATGGTGATGAACGGCTTCGACACGAACTTCGACGGCGACAACGAGGTCTACGCCGCTAACACGCGCGCGTTCGCCTACGGCGTCGGCAGCACCGACGCGAACGGCGAGTGGGAGGGCGGCGAGACGATCAGACCCATCCAGGTCCAGCGCGACACGCCCGTGCGCGTCTATCTCGTCAACACCATCGAGTTCGACCCTATCAACTCGTTTCACACCCACTCGCAGTTCTTCGACTACTACGACCACGGCACGACGCTCATGCCCACGCACAAGACAGTGGACACGGTCATGCAGTGTCAGGCACAGCGCGGCATCGTCGAACTCGACTACTCGGACCACGAGCCCGGCCTCTACATGTTCCACGCCCACCAGTCCGAGTTCGCCGAACTCGGCTGGATGAGTTTCTTCGAGGTGCAAGCATGACTCGCGGTTCGCGACCCGACGACACCACGGGCAGGACCGACCCGGCGGACACGCCCGCGGAGAGCACAGCCGCGGCCACCGACGGGGGCGCCGTCGGTCACGCCGGCGACGACGGCGGTCTGGATAGTCTCGGCGTGGGGGGGTGGCTCGGCGCGGCCGTCCCGCTCGTCTTGCTCGCCGTCGTCGTCGCGGGGTTCGTCCTCTTTCCGCCCTTCGCGGGCGTCCAGACCGGCGAACCGCTGCCGGACCTGACGGTCACGCACGCGACGCTCCCCCACGACGAGGCGATCGTTTTGCACGTCACCAACAGCGGCGCCGAACCGGTCACGGTGAGTCAGGTGCTCGTCGACGACGCCTACTGGGATTTCAGGATGACGGCCGGGGGTGAAGAGACCACGACTATCGCGCCCATGCAGAGCGGGACGATACGCATCCCCTACCACTGGACACCGGGGTGGGATCTTGAGGCCGCCATCGTCCTCGACAGCGGCGCGACGTTCCACCACTCCATTGTCGCGCCCCAGCCCGCGCCCGGGCTGACGGGTGAACTCCTCGGTCTCCTCGCCGTTGTTGGGCTGTTCGTCGGCGTCATCCCTGTCGCGCTCGGGATGCTCTGGTTCCCGTTCATGCGCCGCCTCTCTGACCGCGCGCTCCACGCCGTCCTGTTGTTCGCCGCGGGCGTGCTCGCCTTCCTCGCCTTCGACGCCGGTTTCGAGGCGTTCGAGGTCGCCGAGGCGGTGCCAGGCGCCTTCGAGGGGACGCTGCTCGTCGTCGTCGGTATCCTCGGCGCGGCCCTGCTCGTCCAGTCGGTCTCGGCGTGGTCTCGCGGCGACGAGGGGACGGCCTCGCCGCTGGCGCTCGCGTACCTCGTCGCGCTGGCCATCGGCCTGCACAACTTCGCCGAGGGCCTGGCCATCGGCAGTGCCGTCGCGCTCGGCCGCGTCTCGCTTGGGGCGTTCCTCGTCATCGGCTTCATGGTCCACAACGTGACCGAGGGTCCCGCGGTCGTGGCGCCGGTCGCCCGCGACGAGCGGCCGCCCCTGTATCACTTCGTCGCGCTCGGACTCCTGGCCGGCGCACCGATCATCCTGGGTGGCTGGATCGGCGGCGCGGCGTTCTCGCCGACGCTCGGTGCGGTCTTCCTGGCTGCCGGCGTCGGCGCCATTCTCCAGGTGAACTGGGAGATCGCCGGCATGGTCCGACGGTCGGGACGCCTGGGGTCGGCCACGAACCTGCTGGCCTTCCTCGCGGGCCTGGTCGTGATGTACGCCACCGACCTGCTCGTGACGCTGTAGGAACCGTTTTTATTCGGGACCGCGAGCGCTTCCGTATGCGCGACATCGACGAAACCGACCGACAGATCCTGGGGCTCCTGCTCGACGACGCACGCCGTTCCTGGCGCGAGATCGCCGACGTCGTCGACCTGTCCCCACCGGCGGTCGCGGACCGCGTCGAGCGCCTGGAGGAACTCGGCGTCGTTCGCGGGTTCACGCTGGACATCGACCGCACGAAACTCCGCGGCGGGACGCCGGTGCTCGTGACCGTCGCCACCGAACCGGGTGCCGGCGACGCCCTGGCCGACGCGCTGGCCGACGCCGACCGCGTCGAGCACCTCTTCGCGACGGCCGACGACCGCGTCGTCTTCTCGGCCGTCCTCGACGAGGGCGACGCCGTCTCCGTCCTGCACGACAGCGCCGACCTCGACGACGTCCGCGACTACGAGGTGTCGCTGTTGCGAAAGCGGTCGTGGAGCCCCTCGGTCGAGGGGGTCGAACTCGCCCTGACCTGTGACGAGTGTGGCAACACCGTCACCAGCGAGGGCGAGAGCGAGCGCATCGACGGCGAACTGTATCACTTCTGCTGTGGCTCCTGTCGCGACTCCTTCGTCGAGATGTACGAGGAGCTCCGCGAGGGCGCCGACCTCTGAGCGCCTCCGGGCGCCCCGGCAGTCCGTGCCGGACAGCCCGACCCGTCCGGTACCGGGCGACCCGACCCGGTCAGCGACGGGCGACCACGATGGCGTGTTCGGGACCGGTCGCGGCGCGTTCGACCGCATCGAACCGTCCGAGATGGGTCGACAGGTCGAGTTCGCGGTGGTAGACGAACGCCATCCGGCCGCCGGGTGCGAGGACGTCGGCCGCGCCGTCGAACAGTTCGGCGAGCACGCCCGACCCGGCGTGGGTCGGCGGGTTCGAGAGCACGAGGTCGAACGTCGAGTCACGCACGCCATCGACGCCGTCGGCGGTGTAGACGTTGCCCGCGACGTCGTTGGCGGCGAGCGTCGCTTCGGTGCAGGCGGTCGCACGCGCGTCGTCGTCGGTCAGCGTCACCGGACAGTCGGCCGTCAGCCCCGCGTAGGTTCCGAGCGGCCCACAGCCACAGCACAGGTCGAGCACGCGGGCACTGTCAGGGACCGCCACCGATTCCATCAGCAGTCGCGTCCCGTCGTCGAGCCCGCCGGCCGCGAACAGCCCCGGTTCGCTCACCAGGTCCAGTTCCGTCCCGTCGACGCTCACGGTATCGGTTCGACGACCCAGGTAGGCCGGCGCGTCGAGCGTGGCGGGAGGGGTCGCTCTGAGGAGTTCGCTACCGTCGGCCGAGGCGACCGTCTCCGGGTCGGCGTTCAGTTCCGCGAGGCAGTCCCGGTAGCGGTTCAGTCCGGTGGTCTCGCGACCGACGAGAAAGAGCGTTCCCCCTGGAGCGAGGCGCCCGAGCGCGTCGGCGACCCGCTGTTTGCCCACCTCGAGTGCGGTGTACGGTTTCGGGACGTAGACGGCGGTGTCGAACCGACCTTCGAGGTCTGATTCGCGGGCGAGCAGCCGGACGGTCGCCTCGACGCCGTTCTCGCGGACGTTCTCCCGGCAGGTGTCGGCGGCACGCGCGCTCGATTCCGTCATCGTCACGCCGTCTGCGCGTGCCGCCAGGACGACGCCGAGCACGCCGTAGTTCGCCTGGACCACCAGTACGTCGCCGAGGTCCCGCCCCCAGCAGGTGTCGAGCGCCAGCAGCGTCTCCGCCCGGAACTCGCCGGTCGAGTGCAGCCCGTCCCGTGTCCGGAAGCGATACCTGTCGGGCCCGGCGTCCGTGCTGGCCCCGAGTTCGAGCGTCATCGCCTGTTCCCTCCCGACGTTGCTGGTTCTGCGGGCACGGATTTGCACTCGCTTTCCCGCGGCGAATGATAAGCGCGACGGTGCCGGAGTTACACCGGAGCCCGGTGGGTTGCCGGTTCGGTTTGGATCCGAACATCAGGACGGTCAACTACTTCGGTCTGGAAGGGAAAAGTCGCATGAACGTGTAGCCCCTACACCTATCCGATGAGTACCAGGGACGCACAACTCGAACTGCGGGGGATGAGTTGCGCCAACTGTGCGTCGACCATTCAGGAGTCCCTGGAGGGACTCTCTGGCGTCGAGCGCGCGACGGCGAACTTCGCCACCGACGAGGGGTCAGTCACGTACGACCCCGAGGAAGTCTCGCTCGCCGAGATCTACGAGACGGTCGAGGACGCGGGCTACGAGGCAACCAGCGAGACCGTCACTGTGGGGATCACCGGCATGTCGTGTGCCAACTGCGCCGAGACGAACGAGGTGGCGCTACTGGACACCCCGGGTGTCGTCTCCGCCGACGTCAACTTCGCCACCGACGAGGCGCAGGTCACGTACAACCCGGCGGAGGCGTCGCTCGCCGACGTCTACGACGCCATCGAGAGCGCCGGATACGATCCAGTCCGGGCAGACGAGGACGACGGGAGCGGCGCGGGCGAGAGTTCCGGCCAGTCGCGACGCGACGCGGCGCGCAACGAGGAGATCCGCCACCAGCGCAACCTCACGCTCTTCGGTGCCGCGCTCTCGCTGCCGTTGCTGGCGATGATGGTCGGCCACATCTTCGCACCGGGGTGGATGGAAACCACCTTCGAAGGGGTCCCGCTGGGGTGGGTCGCGTTCGCGCTCGCGACCCCGGTCCAGGTGTTCCTGGGTCGCCAGTACTACGAGAACTCCTGGACGGCGCTGGTCCGTAACCGGACGGCGAACATGGACGTGCTGATCGCGCTGGGCTCCTCGACGGCGTACGTCTACTCCGTCGCGGTCCTCCTGGACGTCATCGTCGGGGGCCTCTACTTCGACACCGCCGCGTTCATCCTCGTGTTCATTACGCTCGGGAACTACCTCGAGGCCCGCTCGAAGGGCCAGGCCTCCGAAGCGATCCGCAGTCTCCTGGAGATGGAGGCCGAGACGGCGACGCTCGTCGGCGAGGACGGCACGGAAAGCGAGGTCCCGCTGGAGGACGTCGAGGTCGGCGACCGCCTCAAGGTGCGCCCGGGTGAGAAGGTCCCGACTGACGCCGTCGTCGTCGAGGGCGACAGCGCGGTCGACGAGTCGATGGTCACCGGCGAGTCGGTCCCGGTCTCGAAGGAACCGGGCGACGAGGTCATCGGGTCGACCGTCAACCAGAACGGCGTCCTCGTCGTCGAGGCGACGAAAGTGGGCTCGGAGACGGCCATCCAGCAGATCGTCGCCCGCGTCAAGGAGGCCCAGAGCCGCCAGCCCGAGATCCAGAACGTCGCCGACCGCATCAGCGCCTACTTCGTCCCCGCCGTCATCGGCAACGCCCTGCTGTGGGGCGTCGTCTGGTACGCGTTCCCCCAGACCCTGGCGGGGTTCGTCGGGAGTCTCCCGCTATGGGGACTCGCCGCAGGTGGCCCCGCGGCCGTCGGTTCGTTCGAGTTCGCCGTCGTCGTGTTCGCCTCGGCCGTGCTGATCGCCTGTCCCTGCGCGCTGGGGCTTGCGACGCCCGCCGCGACGATGGTCGGGACCGCCATCGGCGCGCGCAACGGCGTCCTCTTCGAGGGCGGGGACGTCCTCGAACGCGTCCGGGACGTCGACACCGTCGTCTTCGACAAGACCGGGACGCTCACGAGAGGCGAGATGGAACTGACGGACGTCGTCGCGCTCCCCGCACCCGACGGCGGCGCGCTCGATACGGACGCGGCCGACGGGGTCGACGCCGTCCGTGACGGCGGCCTGGTCGAACCCGCGGTGACCGAGGGGTTCGTCCTCGAGGTCGCGGCGACGGCCGAGTCCGGGAGCGAACACCCCCTGGCCGAAGCCATCGTCCGGGGCGCTCGCGACCGCGGTATCGAGGTCGGGGAACCCGGCGAGTTCGAGAACGTCCCCGGCCACGGCGTCAGGGCGACCACCGAGCACGGGCGCGTCCTCGTCGGCAACCGGAAACTGCTGGAGGACGAGGGCGTCGACACCGGCCCGGCCGCCGACGTGATGAACAGGCTCGAGCGGGAGGGCAAGACGGCGATGCTCGTCGCGCTGGCCGACGCGCGTGGCGGACCCGCGGGCGAGTCCGGCGAGACCGAGTACCGGCTGCTGGGCGTCGTCGCGGACGCCGACACCGTCAAGGACTCGGCGCGGGAGGCGGTCGGCGTGCTCCGCGAGCGGGGTCTCGACGTGCGGATGATCACCGGCGACAACGAGCGGACGGCCCGCGCCGTCGCCGAGGAAGTCGGTATCGACCCCGACAACGTCATGGCGAGCGTCCTGCCAGACGAGAAGGCGGATGCCGTCGAGGATATCCAGGCCGACGGCGACCGTGCGATGATGGTCGGCGACGGCGTCAACGACGCACCGGCCCTCGCCGCGGCCTACGTCGGCTGTGCCATCGGCAGCGGCACCGACGTCGCCATCGAGGCGGCAGACGTGACGCTGATGCGCGACGACCCCCTGGACGTGCTCAAGGCGATCCGCGTCTCCGAGGCGACGCTCTCGAAGATCAAACAGAACCTCGTCTGGGCGCTCGGCTACAACACGGCGATGATCCCGCTGGCCTCGCTCGGTCTCCTCCAGCCAGTCCTCGCGGCCGCCGCGATGGCCGTCTCTAGCGTCTCCGTGCTGACCAACAGCCTCGTCTTCCAGCGGTACACGCCCGACCGGGATTACCGGATCCTCGGTCGCCTTCGACCCTGACCGGTCGGCCAGGCCCGTACTATTCGTTCCACCCGTTAGTAACTCCGATACCGAACGAGTTCGGCCGCGTTCCCGGTTTCTGACCGGAATTAACAAGCCTCTTTTCCGACCAGACCGAACTCCGAGTCGTACATGAAAGGACAGATCGGACGGCGGGACGTGCTCAGAGGAATCGGCGTGGCTGCGATGGCCGGAGCCCTCGCGGGCTGCTCGACGGAGACACAGAGCGGCGGTGACGGTGGCGACGACGGCGGTGACGGGGGCGGAGATGGCGGTGGCAGCGACGGCGGCGACGGTGGGTCCGGTGATCTCCCCTCTGACGTGTCCGAGTACCTCTCTGACGCAAACCTGTACGACGGGTCTATCGCTGACGTGACGGACAGTGACAGCGTGACCGTGATGGTGGGGGCCGGCGACCAGGGGTACGCCTTCGACCCGGCCGCTATCCGCGTCTCGACGGGGACCACCGTCACGTGGGAGTGGACCGGTGCGGGCGGCGGGCACAACGTCGTCGCAAACGACGACACGTTCTCCAGCGGCGACGAGTACGTTTCCGAAGCGGGCTACACCTACGAGTACACCTTCGAGAGCAGCGGAACGCACGCCTATCACTGCGTCCCCCACGAGGCACTGGGGATGAAAGGCGCCGTCGTCGTCGAGTAACGCGACTCGTTCGAGTTCGGTTTCTGCGGTCTCACTCGCCGCGCAACTCGGCCATGTGCTCGATGCGGCCCTCGACGAGGTCGGGCTTGCCGATGTCGTGACGGATGCGCACACCATCGCTGGCGGCCACGAGTGCGTCCTCCGCGACCTCTTCGGCGACCGAGATGGTGTCGGCGACCCCGACCACCGCGAACGAGCGCGACGTCGTCGTGTAGATGCCGTCCTCGCGTTCGTCGACAGACGCGTAAAAGAGCAGTGCCTCCGGGGTGGCCCCGCCATCGGCCGCGACGCTGCCGTCGTCGTCACCGGCGTAACGTTCGTTGACGTGGGCGATGGTCTCCTCGTCGACGCTCACGCGTGCGCCGCTCTCGGGGTCGGTCGGGTACCCCTCGGGGACGGCGTACTTGCAGACCGTCGCCCGCGGTGCGAAAGAGAGTTTGGGCAGCGACTCGCCGTCCCGTGCCGCGACCAGCACGTCCAGGAAGTCCGTGTTCAGGACAGGGAGGGTGTTCATCGCCTCCGGGTCGCCGAAGCGGGCGTTGAACTCCACCACCTTCACGCCGTCGGCGGTGAGCATGAACTGCCCGTACAGCACGCCCTTGTACCCCTCCAGGGCGTCCACCGTCGCCCGGAGGACGTCGACGGCCTCGCCGTAGTCGTCCTCGTCCATGAACGGGAGTTCGAGTTTCCCGTCGGAGTACGAACCCATGCCGCCGGTGTTGGGTCCCTCGTCGCCCTCGTAGGCGCGCTTGTGGTCCTGGACCGCCGGCGTGACCCGCAGGTCGCCGCCGGCAACGAACGCCTGGACGGTGAACTCCTCGCCCACGAGTCGCTCCTCCAGGACGATGCGGTCGTAGCCGGACTCGCGGATGTACTCTTTGGCCTCCGCTTTGGTGACCTGGTCGCCGGTGACCCGAACGCCCTTCCCGCCCGTGAGCCCCGCGGGCTTGATAGCGAGGTCGCCCTCGAAGTCGTCGACGTACGCGCAGGCGGCCTCCATGTCCTCGAACGTCTCGAACTCGGGACAGCCCGGGACGTCGTGGCGTTCCATGAACCGGCGCTGGAACGCCTTGTCGGTCTCGATTCGCGCTTCCCGTTTCTGCGGGCCGAACGTGTAGACCCCCGCGTCGTCGAGCGAGTCGGCGACGCCCGCCTCGAGCGCGGCCTCCGGCCCGATCACCGCGAGCGTGGCGTCGACCTCGCGGGCGTAGGCGGTCACGGCCGTCGGGTTCGTGGTGTCCAGTGACTCGAACCCGTCGGCCAGGGTCGCGATCCCCGGGTTCCGGTTGCCCGCACAGGCGTACAGCGTCGCGTCGGAGTCCGCGATGGCCCGCGCGATGGCGTGTTCCCGCCCGCCGCCGCCGACCAGCAACACTGTCTCTGTCATATCCGGGTGAGCGACGGGCGATAACGTAAGTCCTGTGTTTCGACCACCCCCGGTGTGGACCCTCCGGTATCCTGCCGCCACGGGAAAACGGTCTCGCCGCTGTGGGGCCGTCGACGCGTCGCGTGTCACGACACTTTAGCCGCTCGCACTCCTATCGGGACGCATGCCTCCCGACTCCGACCCGCTCGCCCGCAATCGCCTCGACGAGGAGGAGAGCCCGTATCTCCGCCAGCACGCCGACAACCCCGTCAACTGGCAGCCCTGGGACGAGACTGCCCTGCAGGCAGCCCGCGACCGGGAGCAGCCGGTCTTTCTCTCCATCGGCTACGCCGCCTGTCACTGGTGTCACGTCATGGAAGAGGAGAGCTTCCAGGACGAGACTGTCGCCGCGTTGCTCAACGAGCACTTCGTCCCGGTCAAGGTCGACCGCGAGGAGCGGCCGGACGTCGACAGCATCTACATGAGCATCTGCCAGCAGGTCACCGGCAGGGGCGGGTGGCCGCTCAACGCCTGGCTCACCCCCGAGGGCAAACCCTTCTACGTCGGGACGTACTTCCCGAGAGAGCCGCGGCGAAACGCGCCCGGCTTTCGCCAGTTGCTCGAAGACATCGCTGAGTCCTGGAACGACCCGGAGGAGCGCGCGGACATGGAACAGCGTGCCGAGCAGTGGACCGACGCCATCAGGGGTGACCTCGAAGAGACCCCGGACGCGCCAGCGGACGGCGTCGACGCGGACGTCCTGGCAGACGCCGCCAGCGCCGCCCTGCGTGGTGCCGACCGCGAACACGGCGGGTGGGGTCGCGGCCAGAAGTTCCCCCAGCCCGGCCGCCTTCACGTGCTCGCGCGGGCCTACGACCGCGAGGGACGCGACACGTACCGCGAGGTGGTCACCGAGACGCTGGACGCGATGGCGAACGGGGGGATGTACGACCACCTCGGCGGCGGCTTCCACCGTTACACGACCGACCGCGAGTGGGTCGTCCCGCACTTCGAGAAGATGCTGTACGACAACGCAGAACTCCCGCGCGCGTATCTCGCCGGATACCAGCTCACGGGCGACGAGCGCTACCGGGCGGTCGCCACCGGAACGCTCCAGTTCGTCCAGCGGGAACTCACCCATCCCGACGGCGGGTTCTACAGCACGCTCGACGCACAGAGCGTGCCGCCGAGTGCGAGCACTGGTAGTACCGCTGCCAGCGGGGTCGACGCCGCCGACGGGGACACCGAAGCCGAACGCGAAGAGGGCGCGTTCTACGTCTGGACCCGCTCGCAGGTCCGCGAATCCGCCGAATCACGCGCGGACCTCTCCTCCGTCCCGGCCGACGACGTGGACACTGAACTGGCGACCGACCTGTTCTGTGACCGCTACGGCGTCACCGCGAGTGGTAACTTCGAGGGCCGGACTGTCCTGACGCTCGATGCGACCGTCGACGAACTGGCCGAACGTCACGACCGCCCGGTCGAGACGGTCGAAGCGGTCCTCGACGTGGTCGAGACGGCCGCCTTCGAAGCTCGCGAGGAGCGCCCGCGACCCGCCCGCGACGAGAAGGTCCTCGCCGGCTGGAACGGCCTGATGGTCTCTGCCTTCGCCGAGGCCGCGCTCGTCGACGACCCCGACTGGGCCGAACCCGCCGCGAAGGCCCTCGAATTCGTCCGCGAACAGCTCTGGGACGCCGAAGCAGGGCGACTCTCGCGGCGCTACAAGGACGGGCACGTCGCCGTCGAGGGCTACCTCGAAGACTACGCGTTCCTCGCGCGCGGTGCGTTCGACCTCTACGGCGTAACCGGCGAGCACGACTCCCTCGCGTTCGCGCTGGCCCTCGCCCGGACTGTCGTCGAGGAGTTCTGGGACGACGACGAACGGACGCTGTATTTCACGCCACAGAGCGGCGAGTCGCTCGTCGCGCGGCCGCAGGAACTCACCGACACCTCGACCCCGTCGAGCGCTGGCGTCGCCGCCGAACTCCTGAGTAACCTGGCTCACTTCAGCGACGACGACCGGTTCGAGCGGGTCGCCGCCGGCGTCGTCGAGACCCACGGTTCGCGTATCGACTCCGACCCGCTCCAGCACCCCTCGCTCGTGCTCGCGGCCGACACGCTCGCCCGCGGGCCGAGCGAACTGACCGTCGCCGGCGCACTCCCCGAGGAGTGGCGCGAGACGCTCGCCGAAACCTACGTCGCCCGCCGGCTACTGGCGCCCAGGCCCGCCGACGAGGCGTCCCTCGAACCCTGGCTCGCCAAACTCGGCCTCGACGAGACCCCGTCAATCTGGGCGGGAAGGGAGGCACGAGACGGCCGGCCGACGGTCTACGCCTGTCGCGACAGGGCGTGCTCGCCCCCGACACACGACGCAGACGAGGCGCTCTCGTGGTTCGCCGGCGACGGGGACTGATACGGACCGTTGTACCCATTTTCGGCGATGCCGTCGACGGATGGGCGAGTCACGGCCCGATGCGTTCACCGTGGTTCGCGACGGCGGTAACGAATTATACTGTCGGACACAAGTGAGGCCACCGTCGATGGCTCGTTCGACCGGGAACGGGCGTTTCGATAGCGTGTTCCCGGCGAGCGTGTTCACGTACTTGTGTCCGACAGTATTACAACGGTCCGTATGAGAGTCTTGCAGGCACTGGGCGGCGGGGCGAGGCCCGCCGAGGCGCTCGACGAACCCCCGGATCGAGTCCCGGTGACAGAGTCGGGCGAGCACGGAGCCAGAGGCGGCGACACACGTCACCCGTACTGCCGGACAGACGGACGTGGCGGCGCTGCCGGTACGGTTGGTACAGGTTCGGCCCCGACCGAGCAGGCCATCGAACGGTGGTAGCACGCGTGTCCGACAGTACGAACGGAGCGGGGAGATTAAGCCAGATGGTGCCGAACAGAGAGGTATGAAACTCGAGACGATGGAACCGAACCCCGTCTGGACGGGGGAGGCTTACGCCGACACGGTCGACGTGTTGGCGCGGTTGCGCGACGAGGTGACCTACAAGATCTGGGGTGGGGACTGGTGTATCGACTGTCGTTCACAACTCCCTGACTTCGCGGCCGCCCTCGACGCCGCGGACGTGCCCGAATCGCGGGTCGACCACTTCCCGGTCGAAAAAGAAGCCGACGGGTCGAAGACCGGCCCGGGGGTCGAGGCCTACGACATCGAACTGATCCCGACGGTCGTGGTCGAGCACGACGGCGAGGAAGTCGCCCGTTTCGTCGAAGAGGAACCGGTCCCCGTCGCAGTCTACCTCGGGCGGGAACTCGAAGACCTGTCGGCCTCTGTCTGACCCTCCCGTCTACTCTGGCGCGCTTCACTGAATCGATCGTTCCTGGGACGAGTACAATGGCGCCGGACGTCGACCGCGAGATAGAGGGTGAGGTCACGCGCGCGGAGGCGGTCGGGTATTTACGAAGGCTGACCATGCCATCGTCAGCTCCGAGAACAGCCCGAACTGGACGAAAAGAAGGGCCTGTGAAAGCATCGTGTTCACGATGCGTTCGTAGCGCCGCAATTCGCGCTCGCGCGCCTTGCGGTCGCTGATGTCCCGGCTGATAACGGCGAACCGGTCGTTTCCCTCCAGTCCGAGTCGCCTGATGTGTACCTCGACGGGGAACGTCGACCCGTCACGCCGTCGGTACTCCCCTTCGACCCTGTGGCAGTCCCCGGTTGCCATCCCTTCCCAGACGTCCCGTAGCGCCTCCGGGTCCGCCTGCTGGTCCAGGTCCCACACTTTCATGTCCTCGAGTTCGGACCGCTCGTAGCCCGTCTTCTCACAGACTCAACGGCAGGATACGCGACCGGATCGAGGCCCACCGTCGGAAACTGCCGGGAAACCGGCGCAGGTCAGAACAGGACGCTCGCGGCGTCGAACGCCGAGGGCGAGAGCAGGCCGAAGGCCGGGAGCAACAGGACCGTCGCGATGGCGGCGATGACGACTGCCGCGTACAGCGAGGTGGGATAGGATTCGATCTCGACGGAGCCGTCGGCCTCCTCGAACCACATCGCCTTGACGACCCGCGAGTAGTAAAACAGCGACAGGGCGCTGTTGACGATGAGCGCGGCGGCGAGCAGCCAGGTGCCGGCGTTGGCCGTCGCGACCAGCAGGTAGAACTTCGAGAGGAAGCCCCCGCCGACCGGGAGGCCGGCGAGGCTGAAGAGGAAGACGGTCATCGCGGCACAGGCCAGTGGCGCCTGCGTCGAGAGGCCGTTGAAGTCCTGGAAAGTGCGCCCGACGCCCCAGTATTCGGCGAGCGCGACGAACAGGAACGCGCCGGTGTTCATGAACCCGTAGACGAGCAGGTGCATCATGCTCGCCCCGAGGACGAGTCCGTGGTCCGAGCCCCCGGTCAGCGCCGCCAGCCCGATGAGGACGTAGCCGGCGTGGCCAACCGAGGAGTAGGCGAGCATCCGCTTGACTTTCTCCTGGGTGGCGGCCGCGAAGTTGCCGACGGTCATCGTGACGACGGCCAGCACCTGCGCGGCGACTACCCAGTCGACGGCGGTCGTCTCGACGCCGATGCCGCCGACCTCCGGGAAGGCGGTGAGGAACACGCGGAAGGCGAGGACGAAGCCCGCGGCCTTCGAGGCCGAGGAGAGGAACGCCGAGACCGGTCCCGGCGCGCCCTCGTAGGCCTCGGGCGCCCAGAAGTGAAACGGGACGCTCGCGGTCTTGAACGCGAACCCGAGCAACACCATGACGATGCCGACCCCGAGGATACCGCTGAACTCGGGGTTAGTGCCCAGCGACTCGGCGACCGCCTCGAACTGCAGGCGGCCGCCGGCCGCGTACACCAGACTGATCCCGTAGGCGAGCACCGACGAGGACACCGCGCCCACGAGGAAGTACTTGAGACCCGCTTCGACGCTCCCGCGGTTTTTCTTGAGGAAGGCCACCAGCGCGTAGGAGGGCAGGCTGGAGAGTTCGAGGCTGACGAACGCCGTCGCCAGGCTGTTGGCCGAGGCCATCAGCGACATGCCCGTCGCCGCCAGCAGGACGAGCCCGAAGTACTCGGCCTTGTAGGTCTGGCCTTCGAGATAATCGTAGCTCGCCAGCGACACCAGTGCCGTGACGCTGCCGACGATGACCACGAAAAAGAGGCTCATCCCGTCGACGACGAGCTGGCCCTCGAAGAGGTCGACCGCGCCCGACTCGCCCTGGCCGACGCCGGCGAACAGGAAGTAGCCGGCGACGAGGAACGCGAGCAGCGACCCGACGACTGCGGTGGCGGCCAGCACCACGTTCGGACTCGTGCCGGGTTCGGGCTCTATCGTGTCGACCAGGAAGGTGAGCATCGCCGCGCCGACGAACACGAACGTCGGGGCGAGCGCGACCCAGTCGGGCACGGAGGCGCCCGCGATATCTATCACCACAGGAACTCACCTCCCGGGAACGCCGTGGCGGGGACCAGTGGCCCGGTGGCGTCCTGGATCATCTGGTAGACGAGGCTGGGCTGGGTCCCCAGCACGACGACCAGCACGAGCAGGACGACCAGCGGGACGACGTCGTGGACGGGCGCCCGCGAGACGTCGTAGTCGGTCGCGAGGCTGTACTCGCCGAACAGCGTCCGCTGCATCGCCCACAGCAGGTAGCCCGCGACGACGACGATGCCGAACATCGCCACCGCAGTCACGAGCGGCGCCGCGGGGATGTGGGGCGAACCGAACGACCCCAGGAAGACCAGGTACTCGGCGGCGAACCCGGACATGAACGGCAGCCCCATGTAGCCGAAGGCCGCGGCGAGGAACACGCCGACGGTCCAGGGCATCCGGTCGGCGATGCCGGAGATGTCGCCGACCATCCGCGTGTGGGTCTCGTTGTACATGACGCCGACGGCCATGAACATCAGTCCCGAGATGAGTCCGTGCGAGACCATCTGGAAGGTCGCCCCGCCGATGCCGTGAGGGGTGAACGCGACCAGGCCGACGATGACGTAGCCCATCGAGGAGATAGAGGAGTAGGCGACGATGCGCTTGAGGTCCTGCTGGGCCAGCGCGAGCATCGCGCCGTAGACGACGCTGAACACGCCGAAGGCGACGATGATGCCCGCGTTGGCCCGCGCGGTGTTGTCGAGCATCGTGAAGTTGAAGCGCAACAGCGCGTAGGTCCCCATCTTCAGGAGGACGCCCGCTAGCATCACGGAGACGGGCGTAGGCGCCTCGACGTGGGCGTCGGGCAGCCACGTGTGGAGGGGGAAGACGGGCACCTTCACCGCGAACCCGGCGAACATCAGCGTGAACGCCACCAGCCGGAGGACGGCGGGTTCGATGCCGAAGAACGTCCCGAGGTTGCCCTGGACCTGCAGGGCCTGTGCGACCGCCGGCAGGTCGAACGAGGAGACGGAGTCGCCAAGCGCGAACACCAGCGCCGCGTAGCCGACGAACATCACGAGCGTCGCGACGTTCGTGTAGACGAAGAACTTGATCGCGGCGTACCGCCGGCGCGGGCCGCCCCAGACGCCGATGAGGAAGTACATCGGGACGAGGACGAACTCCCAGAACACCAGCCAGACGAAGAAATCCAGCGCGGCGAACACGCCGAGGAGGCTGGTTTCCATCAGCAGCATGAGCCCGTAGAACTGCGACTCGCGTTCGTCGATCGGCGTCCAGGAGCTCACGATCGCCAGCGTCGTCAGCACCGTCGTCAACAGCAGGAGAGGCATGCTGACGCCGTCGAGACCGACGTGCCAGGAGAGTTCGTACATGCCCAGTTGCACCCACTGGACGGTCGACTCGAAGGCGAGTTCGCCGCCCAGCAGGGCGTTGCCCGTGCCGTCGAACACGGAGTACATCCAGAGACTACCCGCCAGCGGCACCAGACTGAACGCCGCGGCGAGTCTCCCCGCGTACTCGTCGGGCGCGAGCAGGACGACGAGACCGCCGACGAGCGTCGCCGCCAGCAGCGCCTCGACGGGACCGGCGACCGGCATCAGTTGGTCACCCCCCCGAAGACGACGAACGCGACCAGCAAGAGGACGAGCGAGAGCGTCATCAGGGCGGCGTAGTTGGTCACCAGCCCCGACTGGATCCGCCGGAACCGCGACCCGGCGAAGAGGCTCAGGCTACTGACGCCGTTGACGACGCCGTCGACGACGCCCTGGTCGAACTTGTCCGCCGCTCTCGCGAGCGGGACCGTCACACCTTCGGCGAGCCACACCTGGTACTCGTCCTGGTAGTAGTTGTGCATGAGTAGCGTCTTCAGACCGCCCAGCCTGTCCGTGTGCTCGACCGGTTCCGGGACGTTGTAGAGCCGCCAGGCCGTCCCGACGCCCGCGAGCGCGAGCAGTAGCGAGACCGCACCCGGCGCCAGCGGCCCGAGGTCCGCCGCCTCGATGTGTGCCACGTCGTGGAGCAGCGTCGAGTAGGTCTCGCTCGTCGTCGCCTCGATGCCGCCGTGGGCGAGCCACTTGTGGAGGAAGTCGATCTCCGCCCCGGTCAGTTCGGCGACCGGGACCATGTTGATGAACCCGATCGTCGCGGCGCCGACGCCCAGCACCGCCAGCGGGAACTTGACGTTCCAGCGGACGGGTTCGGGGTCCCGGGCCGTGTCCGTCCGGGCGTCCCCGTGGAACGTCAGGAAGACCATCCGGAACGTGTAAAACGCCGTGAAGAACACGGCCAGCAGGCCCATCGCGTAGCCCAGGAGGAGGAGCGTGCCGACGGCGCCCTCGCTGCCCAGGCCGTGGATGAGCGCCTCGTAGAGCACCTCGTCTTTGGACCAGAAGCCCGCGAAGGGGACGATCCCCGCCAGCGCGAGCGACCCCGAGAGGAACGTGTAGTAGGTGACGGGCATCCGCTCGCGCAGGCCGCCCATCGTCCACATGTTCTCCTCGTGGTGCATCGCGATGATGACCGACCCGGCCCCGAGGAACAGCAGCGCCTTGAACACGGCGTGGGTGGTCAGGTGGAAGACCGCGGCCGTGTAGCCGCCGGCACCGAGGGCGAGCATCATGTAGCCGTACTGGCTGATGGTGGAGTAGGCCAGCACCTGCTTGAGTTCCTGCTTGACGACGCCCATCGTCGCCGCGAACAGCGCGGTGAACCCGCCGACGAGGGCGATCACCGCGAGCGCCGTCGGCGAGAGCAGGTAGAAGCCGTACATCCGCGCGACGAGGTAGACGCCGGCGGCGACCATCGTCGCGGCGTGGATGAGCGCCGAGACCGGCGTGGGACCTTCCATCGCGTCGGGCAGCCACGTGTGCAGCGGGAACTGCGCGGACTTGCCGATGACGCCGCCCAGCACCAGCAGTCCGAGGACGGTGAACCACGTCCCGGGGCCGAAGCCGAACGTCTCGACCGAGGCCTCGCCGTTCAGCGCCGCCTCGGCGACCTGCGGGAAGCTCTCGGCGACGACCGCCCCGCCCTCCGAGACGGGCGCGAACAGGCCGGTGCCGAAGGTGACGAACACGCCGACGACGCCGACCAGGAAGAAGTAGTCACCGAACCGGGTGACCAGGAAAGCCTTCTTCGCGGCCGAGGGCGGGCCGTCCTCGCGGAACCAGAAGCCGATCAGCAGGTACGAGCACAGCCCCACCAGTTCGAAGAACATGAACGCCATCAGCAGGTTGTTCGAGAAGACGAACCCGAGCATGCTCGCGGTGAAGAGACCGAGCCCGGCGTAATACCGGGGCAGGCCGGTCTCGCCCTCGTCGTTCATATAGCCCAGCGAGAAGACGTGGACGAGAAAGGAGATGAGCGAGACGACGAGCAGCATGAGCGCCGTCAGCGGGTCGACGAGGACACCGAGACGGAGCGTGAGCGCACCGTCGGCGACGCCGCCGACCCAGGTGAAGAGGTTCGCGTTGTAGGTGGTCGCGGGGCCGGTGAATCCCGCGACGGTCAGGGCCGTCCAGATGGACAACAGGAGCGACCCGCCGGTGGCGATGATGCCGGCTTCCGCGCCGCGCTTGGGCATGTACCGCCCGAACAAAAGCGAGACGAGGAAGGCGACGAACGGGAGCGCCGCGATGGCCGGAACGAAGTCGTAGACACCCGCCATCTTACCACCTCATGGTCGCCGCTTCGGTGACGTCGATCCCCTCGAAGTTGCGGTACAACACGAGGATGATCCCGATGCCGATGGCGACCTCGGCAGCGGCGAGCGCCATCGTGAACAGCGAGAACACCTGTCCCGTCAGGTTGCCCCAGTAAAACGAGAAGGCGACGAGGTTGATGTTCGCCGCATTGAGCATCAGTTCGACGGACATCAGAAACATCAGCGCGTTCTCGCGCGTGAGGATGCCGTACAGGCCGATGCAAAACACCGCGGCCGACAGCAGGAGGTAGAACTCGGTGACGATCGCCATCAGGCGTCACCTCCGCCGGGCGTGCCTTCGGTCCCGTCGGCCACGTCGCCCGGGCGGCCCCCGTCCGTGGCGAGTGACTCGTCTTCGTCCTCGCGGCGGGCGAGCATGACCGCGCCGTCCAGCGCGGCGTCGAGGACGACCGCGATCGTCAGGAAGGCCACGAGAAAGCCCTCGGTGTCGCCGTGGGAATCGGGGACGAGTTCGAGCATGTCGAACATCGCGAAGCCGATGGAGGCGACGACCGACCCCTCGCCGATCCCGCGGGGCGGTTCCAGCCCGGCCGTGACGAAGACGGTGGCCAGGACGGCGAACAGGGCCAGCGCCGCGACCCCGTTGACGTAGTTGACGTTCGTCGCCAGCCGCGGCCGCGAGGTCATGTTGCCACCTCGTCCGGCTCGCGGTCCCGGTCCGTGAGCATGATAGCGAACGTGATGAGGATCAACACGCCGCCGACGTACACCAGTACCTGCATGGCGGCGATGAACTCGGCCTGAAGCATGACGTAGTGGACGGCGACGGACAGCAGCGCCACCCCGAGCATCAGTGCCGAGTGCCACACGTCGCGTAACACCACGACGCCGAGGGCGCTCCCCACTGTGACTATGGCGAACAGCCCAAACGCGATCGACTCGAGCAATGCCATCGTTACCTCGAAACTCTTACCGGACACCCTTTGAAGATTTCCTTCTCGTTTCGGGCGTGAGCGGGCGCGCGTGCAAATTCGCTGCAACGTTCCGCTCGCGGGCCGTGCCCGTGGCCGTGGTCCCCCTCCGGCCGTCGGCTACGCGTACTGCTCGACGAACGCCCCGATGTAGGGTATCCCGTAGCGGTCGCCCCGTGAGGCGCGGTAGGCGGCGTACACGAGGTATCCCAGCGCCGGGACCGTCACGACGACCGGCAACAGCGTGAACACGACTGCGGCCCCGAAACTCGACAGGAACACTACCGGCATCGCCAGGGAAAGCACGAGGCTCCCGAAACCAGCGACTGCCCCGCTGCTACCGCCCGACGGGACCGCCGCGAGCACGGACAGCCCGACGAGCAGGAAGACCAGAAGCACGCCCACCGAGACGAGGACCGTCCCGAGCACGACGAGTCCGAGGACGGCCACGAGCAGGACGACGTTGTACGCGGCGGCCTGGAAGACGTGAAACCGGACGAATTCGTTCTCCTCCTCGGCGACGACGACCACCACCAGCGCGACCACGGTGAGGACGTACCCCAGCACCGCCGCTGCCTCGGCGTCCATCTCGACCGAGGTAGCCCGACCCAGGTCGACCCCGTCCCGCGTCGACGCACTCACGGTCGTCGAGTAGTCTCCCGAGTGACATGATTCTTGCCCCGTGCGGGCGGAACCCGGAGGCGGTCAGTAGTCGCCGAGCACGCCCAGGCGGCGGGCGCGTCGCGTCGTGAGGCCGAAGACGGCGTAACCCAGCCCCAGGTAGAAGGCCGACGTGCCGACGAGAACTGCGAGCGTCGCGGGGTCGAACTCCCAGAGGCGGACGCCGTCGCGCATCGCGCGCTGGAGCATGGCGCTGCCCCGGGCCAGCGGGAGAAATCCCACCAGCGGGATGTCGAACACCGGCGCGGAGATGAGCCCGATGAAGCCGAACTGGAGCAGGTTAGCGACGTTCGAGATGCGCTTGTAGAGGACGCTCAGCCCGCCCATCACGAGGCCGAGACCCAGCGCGCCGACGATGGTCAGCGTCGCCACCGGGAGGACGGTCACGAGGTTCAACTCGAGGGTCGTCCCCGTCATCAGGAGCATCGCCGCGAGGACCACCGCCGACGTGAGGAAAGTTCGGAAGACGATGGCGAGGGCCTTCGCGAACACGACCGGTCCGAAGCCGAAGGGAGTCATGAAGTGCCGTTCCAGGGTGCCCCAGCTGGCCTCGGACTGGACGTCGTTCATCACGCCCTGGTAGGCACCGAGCGAGAGCGTCCACAGGAAGTAGCCGACGATGAGCCCCTCGATAGTGTCCGAAAACGAGGGGCCCGCGACGAGCGTCCCGCCGTAGAACATCAGCGCGAAGAAAAAGACCCCCATGAAGACCCCGAGCGCCGCGTTCAGCGGGTAACGGACCCAGATCAGCAGGTCCCGGTAGACGACGGCCTTCAGAAGGTGGTAGTACCCGCCGGTACGCTCGGGGTTCCGGACCGCCTCCGGACCGCGTTGTCCGTCGTCTCCCCTCTCGGCCGTGGTCACTGTCGCTCACCCCCGTCGCTGGCGGGCGGACGCTCTTTCGGTGGCTCGCTCGCCTCGCGGGCGGCCGGTGGGCTTCCGTCACCCTCGCCCGCGGCGCGCTCGTCGGCATCTGGGTCCGTCGTCGCGGTGACCCCGCCGCCGGTCATCTCGACGAACGCCTCCGCCAGGTCCGGCTGGACCGTCTCGATGCCTGCGACCTCGAGACCGTGGGCCTCCATCGCGTCGGTCAGCCGGTAGAACGTCGCCGTGTCCGCGGCCACTTCGAAGCGCGCCCGGTCGTCGGTGCGCTCGACGTCGGTCAGGTCGAACCGCTCGCGCAGGTCCGCCAGGACCGCCCCGTCGACGCCGCGGGCGGTGATCCGGTAGCCCTTCGTCTCGAAGCCCGCGAGCAGGTCACCGACAGTGTCGTCGACGACCACGCGCCCCTCGTTCATGATGATGACGCGGTCGCAGACGTCCTCGATGACGTCCATGTCGTGGCTCGAGAGGACGAGCGTGAGGCCGCGCTCGTCGACGAGTCTGCGGAGTTCCGTCCGGAGTTTCAGCGAACTCTCGACGTCCAGCCCCAGCGTCGGTTCGTCGAGGAAGGCCACGGAGACGTCCCCCGCGAGGACGCTCGCCAGCGACACCTTCTGTTTCATCCCGCGCGAGAGGTCGCGCACCGCCGTGTCGGCCTTCCCGGCCAGGTCGAGGTGTTCGAGCAGTTCCGCGTGGCGGTCGGCGACGGCGTCGGGGTCCTGGCCCCGTATCGCGGCGAAGTACCGGAGGTTCTCCCGGACGGTCAGCCGCCAGTAGTCGTTGCGCGCGCCCTCCAGCATCGCGTCGACGTACTCGTAGGCCGCGCGCGGGTGCTCGTGGACGTCGATGCCGTGGACGCGTGCCTCGCCCTCGTCGGGGAGCACGAGTCCGAGGATCGACTTGATCGTCGTCGTCTTCCCGGCGCCGTTCGGGCCGAGCAGGCCCACCACCTCGCCCGGTTCGACGGCGAAAGAGACGTCCTCGACGGCGGTCACCGCCTCGGCGCCGCTCCCGAACGTCTTCGCGAGCCCGTCGACGTAGATGGCGGCCTCGTCGGGGTCGAGCGCCGGTTCGTCCGCTGTCGCGCCGACACCGCTCGCGGTCGGTCCGACCGAGGCGCTTGCGGGCGATCCCGTCGCGGCGTCGGCTCCAGAGGGGTCGGGGACCATCGAACGCCGACTGATTCGCCGCTCGCGAGGATAAACTCATCGATAGGACGACACCTCCAGTCGAACGTGTTCCCCGCCTCTTTCGGTCGAACGTCGGTCGACCTCTCTCCCGGAGGTACCGACCGGCGTTGCTACTCGCCGTGTTTCTCGCCGTGGAGCCACACGTAGTCACACGCGTCGAGTGAGAACGTCACGCCGTCGCCCCAGACCCGGTAGTCGCCGGGGCCGGCGACCTGTCCGGTGGCCGCGTCCGGGACGCCGATCCCCACGGCGGACTCGCGGTACTCGTCGGCGAAGCTGTGGGCGCACGCGAGCACGCGGTCCTCGGCGTCGACCCGGTGGACGAACACGTCCTTGTGTCCCGAGTCGACGATGGTGTACTCGCCGTCGCTGACCCAGGTGTTCCGCTGGCGCGTGGCGACGAGTCGCCCGATCCGCGAGGGCAGGGAGTCGGGGTCGCCGCGCTGGTCGGCGACGTTGATCCGACCGGAGCCGAACGGCCCCTCCTCGACGACCGGGAGGTACAGGTCCTCGGGGTCGGCCGCCGAGAACCCGGCGTTTCGCTCGTCCGACCACTGCATCGGCGTCCGGACGGCGTCGCGCTCCGGAACGTCGAGGTCCGCGCCCATCCCGATCTCGTCGCCCGCGAGCACGACTGGCGTCCCCGGGAGTCGGTCGATGACGCCCTGCAGGTCACCCCACCCGTCCCCGTCGCTGTCGTTGAACGTCTTCACGTCGAGAGAGTAGATCACCGCGCCCTCGTGCCAGCCCGGATCTGTCATGACCGATGATCGAACCCCGACCGAAGTGAAGATTTCCCCACCACCGTCTTCACGTTCGGACGGGCACGCACCGCTCCCGCTCACAGTAAAAAACGCGGGCGACAAAGCGGGACCTCGCTTCGCTCGGTGTGGACGCTCGGATTCGCTACTGGTAATCCACTTCGCCCTCGCCTTCCCCGATCCAGACGCCCCGGTCCGGTTCGCGGGCCTCCAGCGGGTCGATGTCCTTGTACCAGGGGACGTTCTTGAGCTGTTCTTTGTCGAGTGCGAACTCGTCTTTGGTGTCGGCGGTCCACTCGAAGTTCTGGGTCAGGATGATGGCGTCGACGGGACAGACTTCCTCACAGAGGCGACAGTAGATACACTGGCCGATGTGGAGGTTGTACTGCTCGCCGTTGCGCTGGT
>JAZKRZ010000024.1:0-25953 GCA_036626395.1 Haloarculaceae archaeon | reverse complement strand
GGCCAGGTTGAATCGGGTGAGTTCGCCTTTGATCGCCACTAAACTAGAACACATGCCCTGGAGGGAGAGATTCCGCGCGAGCAGTGGGCGACGATGACGCGGTGACGTCTCAGGACTCCAGAGGTCCCTGCTGGGGTCGACTCCGGCGGCGATAATTTAAATGAGTACACACACAACTGTGTATTGATGGCCACGAGGACGATCTCGCTCGACGAGGAGGCTTATGAGCGACTCGCGGCGGAGAAACGGGAGGGCGAGAGTTTCAGCGACGTGGTCAAGCGACTCGCTGGCGAACGCTCCTGGAGCGAGGTGGCGGGGATCTGGGCCGACGAAACCGGGGAACTGGAAGCCGCCATCGAGGAGGGGCGAGAGCGGTCGCGCGACCGGCGGGAACGACTGGGCGATGCCCTCGACGGATGATAGAGGACACGTCGTTTCTAGTCGATGTGCTTGGAGGCGATGAAGCGGCGCTCGACGCCCTCACGGACATCGAGGCCGACCGCAAGCCGGAGAAGGTATCGTCGATAACCGTCCTCGAACTCTACGAAGGGGTAGAACGTGCCGACCGTCCGGACGACGAGGTGGCGGAGGTCATCGACGTACTCGACTCGAAAACCGTCGTCCCTGCCGACCACGACGTGATGCGCCACGCCGGTCGGATCTCGGGGACGCTGTACGCCGACGGACGACCGATCGACCGCGAGGACTGTATCGTCGCAGCGACGGCACTGCAGGAGGACGAACCGGTCGTGACCCGAAATGCCGGCCACTTCGAACGTGTCGACGGACTCGACGTGAAGGAGTACTGAGTAAATTTGCAGAGAGGGGTTCCGCGACGACGTCAGTGCCCGTGGTCGTGGGGCGCGACTTCGGTGCCGTAGCTCTCGGCGTGTTCGGTGTACTCGATGAACCGCGGCGCGTCGGGGTCGAAGGGTCGCTGTAGCGATTCGAAGGCCTTCTTTTTGTCCCAGCCCTGCAGTTTGCCGACGGCCGAGCGGTCCTCCAGGTCGTGGTACTCCAGGTCCGCCTTGACCGTGTTCCAGGCGTCCAGCCCCTGTTCGGTCCGGACGATGACCGAGGAGTACTCCTCGCTGGAGCCGACCGAGCCGACCGTCAGGTCGGCACAGTAGCCCGTGAAGTCGGCGCACTCGTCACAGCCCTTGAGCGCGGCGTCGTGGAAGTTCTCGACGTCTTCCTCGACGAGCATCTCGCCGTCCTCGCCCATGACCATCATCTTGCCGTGGAGGACGTCCATCTTTTCGACCTCGTCTAGGTCGACGTCGCGCTCCTCGACGAGTTGCTCGCCCATGAGGCGCTTGTAGTTGAAGTTCTTCGTACACATCAGGGCGATCGTGTAGTCGATCGACCGCACGCCCGACTCCTGGCTGGCGTAGTCCCACTCGAAGTCCTGCAGGGCGCGGATCCCCTCGATCTCGCAGGGAGTGCCCACGAGCGCCAGCGACGCCTCCTCGACGGGGACGTCGAGTTTGTGCTCCCACTGGCTCAAATCGAGGTTGCCCAGCGCCATCGTCTGGTTGTACCAGGAACCGGCGTTGTCGATGCACTCCTGAGGGGTGGTCGCGAGGAACGACTCGGCCTTCCAGGGGTCCTCGTCGGACTCGGTGGCGACGAGCGCGCCGTCGATCTCGCCTTCCTCGAGGAGTTTCACGAGGGTGGCAGTGACGAGACCGCCGTCCTGGGCGTTCTCGCGCCAGTCCTCCTCGACGGTGGCCGAGAACTCCGTGATGGGGTCGCCGGCGCCCGTGACGTTGTCGTCGCCGCCCGTGATCTTCCACTGGCGCTCGTAGCGCAGGCCGCCGCGCGGACAGAAGTCCCAGCACAGCGAACAGCCCGTACACATCTTGACGAGTTCGGGCAGGCCGTCCTCGTCGATGCCGATGGAGTCGGAGGGACAGGAAGCGACGCAGGTCCCACACTGGATACAGCGGCCGTCGTCGACGACCGCCTCGTCCAGTTCCATGAACCAGGTCTTGTCCTCGGGCGTCTCGATGTCGTTCATCTGCGAGCGGATCTCGTAGGACGGCGTCTCGAGCGCGAGGGCCTCCTCGCCGGGGCGCTGGACGCGCTGGTCGGCCGGCGTGTCGTAGACGTCCTGGCTCTTGCCCTCGGCGGGGTTCGTGAACTCGACGTCCCGGAGGTTCCCCTGCTCGTCGACGTTTGTGGGCGTCGTCCCGCCGTCGGACCGAAGGTCTGACGAGCCCCCGCCCGCTCCGTTCGCGGGGACCCCGTCCGGTACAGCGGCGCTGTGGCGACTCGGCCGGCGGTCGTCCGCGCCGGGGACCTGTTCGACCTCCCGGTCGGCGTCCGCGTCGGCGTGGCCGCCACAGCCACAGGAACTCCCACAGCCACAGCCCTCACTGTGGTCGTGGCCAGCGTCGTCCCCGTCGCCGTGGTCGTGGGCGGTGGCGTTCCCACTGCCGTGGTCGTGTCCGCTCGCGGGTCCACCCTCCTCGGGGTCGTGGTAGACGTACTCCTGGTCGACCGGCCCGATCTGGTCGCCGGGGATCGTCCCGCTCTCGCTCGCGGGCCGGTCGACGCTGACCCCGGACGTCCTCGGAACGGACGCGTCTCCGTCGGAGTCAGTGTCCGGGACGCCGGGCATCGGCCGGTCTCGGCCGTTCCCGTCAGTCATCGGCGACGCCCCCCTCGCCCTCGTGTGCGACGCCGCCCGACACGTTGGCGTCGGCGCGCTGCATGACCTGTCGCAGCCGGTCGTTGTCGACGCGGCGCGTCCACGAGTAGAAGCGCTCGCCGTCCTCGCGTTCCTCGACGTAGGCGTCGAACAACTGCTCGATGGCCGGGATCACCGCGCCGGCGGGCACGGCCGTCTCCACCCAGTCGATGAACTCGTTGTCGCCGCCCAGCGCGCCACCCAGCCCGAAGTCCATCCCCTCGACGATGTTGTCGCCCTCCTCGTTGGTGGTCGTCTCGGGGTCGTCGACCTGGACCGTCTCGCCGCGAAAGCCGATGTCGGCGATCTGTGGCTGGGCACACGAGGCCGAACAGCCCGACATGTGCATCCGGACGACGTCCAGGTCGTCGGGCGTGTCGACCCTGCGGTCCAGGGCCTTGGCCCACCGGTAGACGCGATTCTTGGTCTCGATGATGCCGTAGTTACAGAACTCCGACCCCGTACAGCCGACGGCGCCCCGGGAGAACGGACCGGGGTCGGGCTCGTATTTGCGGGCGAAGGGCTCGTTCAACAGGGCAGAGACGTTCTCCTCGGGGATGTGCGTGATGAGGAAGTTCTGGTCGGTGGCCAGGCGCACGGAGGCTTCGTCGGTGCCGTACTCCTCGGCGGCGCGGGCGGCCTCGGCGAACTCGTCGCCGCTCATCCGGCCCGCGATGACGTTGAACCCGACGTAGTTCAGGCCGTCCTGTTTCTGGTCGTGGACGCCGACGTGGTCGCCGGTGTACCCCTCGGTGAGGTCGACGCCGCTCTCGGGCAGGTCGACCGCACAGCGGGCCCGCACCGCCTGTTCGAAGTTCTCGGTGCCCATCTGCTGGACGAGATAGCGCATCCGACAGACGCCGCGGTTGTTGCGGTCGCCCAGTTCCTTGAACGTCTGGGCGACCGCGCGGCAGAACTCGACAGTGTCCGCGGGCGGGACGAACACGTCCATCTGTGTGGCCATGCGAGGGCCGTCCGAGAGGCCGCCGCCGACCTTGCAGTGGAAGCCGTAAATTTCGTCGCCGTCCACCGCCTTGCGAGCGGGCGTCAGTCCGACGTCGTTGATCTGGGACTGCCCGCAGTCGTGTTTGCACCCCGTGATGGTCATCTTGAACTTCCGGGGCAGGTTGGCGTACTCGCGGTTCTCGGTGAAGTAGTCCGAGACGGCGTCGATGACGGGCTGGGCGTCGAAACACTCGTGACCGTCCAGGCCCGCGGCGGGACAGCCCAGGACGTTGCGAGCGGAGTCGCCACAGCCCTGGATCGTCGTGAGGCCGACCTCGTCGTACTTCGCCCAGACCTCGGGGACGTCCTCGACCCGGATCCAGTGCATCTGGACGTCCTGGCGGGTCGTGATGTCCAGGAACGCGTCCCCCCAGATGTCGTTTTGCTCCTCGCCGCCGTACTCCGCGGGAGCGACGGCGTACTCGTCTGCCACCTCGCCGATGACCGCGGCCTGTTCGGGCGCGAGGTAGCCGCCGGGGACCTTCGTCCGCATCATGAAATAGCCCGTCTTGCGGCCGTGGCTGTAGAGGCCCGCCCACTTCAGGCGCTCCCACTCGCCGTCGCCGGCGCGCTCCTCGATCTCCTCGAAGGAAAGCCCCCCCTCGGCGTACTCCTTGACGTCCTCGATGACGTCCAGCGGGTGTTTCTCCTGTTTCCACTGTTCGACGGTGTTCATGCGAACCCCTCCGGGGTGAGCCTGGACTCGAGAGAACTCGTTCTATCGGTGTTCATGCTCTCACCCGTGTGTTTCCGCGCCTTTTCGTCAGTCGAGTCGCCGCAACCGGGTTGTCCGGCAGTGCCGTGTGGATCATGCTGGTTCCGCGCGAGTGCGCGTGTGGCCCGTCGTTCATCCCCCGCACGCCTGTACCTGCCCGTCACGGCCAACCCTGCCACGTCAAACCGAAACCACCCACGGGTTGCCGGAACGTGTGACGCCCCCGAACTGGTTCTGACCGCCCGGGAACCATCGAGCGGGCCGCTACCCCCGACGGACGCGCGGTCCACCGGCTGGAACCGCGTCATATGACCGCCGCGCCGGGTCAGTGACCAGAACTACCCGCAGAGCGCCGAACCGGTCGGCTTGTCGGGAAACCACGCTGAGACAGAACCGGACTATCTTGCCACTTCGGCCGAGTGACGGCGAGGAATGCGTCGTGGTCGTGGCTTTATCCCGGGTGATAGCATACGGGACAACGACTGAATGAGCGACACCGGAACGCCGCAGTCGGCAGAGACGGACGACGCGGACGACGAGGTCCCCGACCCCGAGAACGTCGACACCGCGCACCTCGACGGGGTCGCGGACGGCTGTGGCTGTGCGGAAGTCTGGGAGCACCTCTCCGAGGAGCGCGCGAGCGACGAGTGAACGAACAGGCGGCGGTCGCCGCGGACACCAGCGTTACGTTCCCTCTGTTGTATACGGTGGACGTGATCCGATATGCCGTTATCGGCTGTGCCGGGATCGGGCCGACCCACGCAGCGGCCGTCGAACGCGTCGACGGCGCCGAACTGGTCGCCTGCGCGGACCTGGACCCGGCAGCCGCCGACGCGTTCGCCGACGAGTACGACTGCGCGGCCTACACCGACACCGCCGAGATGGTCGCCGACGCCGACGTCGACGCTGTGAGCGTCTGTACCCCCAGCGGCACGCACGCCGACGTCACCATTGAGGCCGCCCGGGCCGGCGCGCACGTCCTCTGTGAGAAACCGCTGGACGTCTACGCCGACCGCATCGACCGCATGGTCTCGGTCTGCGAGGCGGAGGGCGTCACGTTAGCCGGCGTCTTCCAGAAGCGAACCCACGAGAGCGTACAGCGCGCGAAACGCGCCGTCGAGGACGGCGAGATCGGCGACCTCGTCCTCGGGGACGCCCACGTGAAGTGGTTCCGCTCGCAGGGCTACTACGACTCGGGCGGGTGGCGCGGCACCCGCGACGTGGACGGCGGCGTCCTGCTGAACCAGGCGGTCCACAGCGTCGACAAACTGCAGTGGCTCGCCGGCGGCGTCGAGGCCGTCCACGCGACCACCGGCCGCCTCGCCCGGGACCTCGAATGTGAGGACACCGCCGCCATCGCCGTCGAGTTCGAGACGGGCGCGCTCGGGACGGTCTCGGCCACCACGGCCACGAAAGGCGGTACCGACCGGGTCGAACTCAACGGTACCGAGGGGTCGGTCAGTCTCGGCCCAGAGGGCATCCGCGAGTTCGAGGTCGGCACCGGTGAGACGACGCAGTCGACTGCCGAGACCGAATCGCGGGGCGTCCCGACCGACGGAGCGCTACGGGGTGTGGCCGACGACGCGGACTGGGGCGTGGCACATACCGCCGTCATCCGTGACTTCCTCGAGGCTGTCGAGACGGGCAGCGAGCCGATGGTCCCGGCGCGGGAGGCGCGCGAGGCCGTCGACGTGGTCCTCGCGGCCTACGAGTCCGCCGACCGCGGCGAGCGCGTCGAACTCGGTGAACTTCGACGGGACTGACACGGCATCGTACCGTGGTCCGGCGGGATGTCACCCCCCGCGAAGAGCAGTCGTCGGCCGACCAGCCGTCGTTCGGTCCGATGTGCGGGAACGGACCCGGCGTACCGACCGAAACCACACTCGACGGGTTCGACCCAGTGGTACTCGGCGTCCGTCTCCGAGAGGGGGGCAGACCGGGCGGGTCACAGATACCCGAGCGCTTCGAGTCGCGACTCGTCGCCGTCGGCGTCGTAGACGCGCGAGACGGGCAGCGACTCCGGCGGGGTCAGGTCCGGGTCGCGAGTCGCGCGGTCTTCGGCGGTCGTCTCGGACCAGGGGACGGTCACGAGCGCCGGGACGGGCGTGTACATCGGGTGCCCGTACAGCCCCCACTCGCCGAACAGGTTGGCGTGGTCGGCGGTCACCGCGACGCGGCCGTCGACGTTATCCAGCAGCGTCTCGACCGAAGAGAGCGCGTACCGCAGGTTCGCGTCGTAGGCCGCTCGGACTCGCTCTCCCGGGACGTCGCCGCGCCGGAGCAACACCCACGGACTCGTCGCGCTGCTGTGCGCGCCGGTCCGCGCCATCCCGCTGTCCCCGTCCAGCGGGTCTGGGACGAACGGGTGATGTGGCTGCATGTAGTGGACGACCAGTTGCTCGTGGTCGCGGTGGCGGGCGACCTGTATCGCCCGGTCGGTGACCGCGTCTGCAGGCACCGTGTCCAGTTCCTCGTCCCAGGCGTACTTCCAGACCTCGTCGAGTAGCGCGAACCGGTCGGCGTCGAGGTACCGGTCGGTCCAGGTGTTGCCCGTCACCATCGCCGTCCGCTCGACCGCCGTCGTGTTCCGGTCGGTCATGAACGTGCTCTCCAGCCACTCGGACGAACAACTACCGACGGACCGCATCGTCCCGACGTCGGCCGCCTCTATGTGGTCGACCGCGTCGGTGGCCGTTCGGAGCGCGTCCGGCCGGCAGGCGTCGAGTACGACGAGGACGTCCCAGTCGCGTTCGTAGATACTCGTCCCGTAGTCGAGTCGCCGACCGACCGCCTGCACCGCTCGCAGGTACGCGCTCCCGACCAGTCCCATGCCGGCTTCTCGCTCTATCATACTCTCTCCGTGGAGCTGTGCGGTTCGGTCGTCGGTCGTCTCCGGAGCGTCGAACTCGGTTTCGATACGGCCGGACGGGACATAACCGTTCGGTCGGTTCGGGGTCAGGCCGTTCGCAGGCGGTCGGCGACTGCCGTTCGCACCTGCTCGTCGAAGCGGTCGCTCGCGAAACGGTCCTGCGACAGCCGGGGGCGAGCGTCGGTTTCGACGGCGGTCGCGACTTTAGCGGCAGCGTCGGCGACGTCGTCGTAGAGACGGTCCTCGGCGCCGTCGAGCACCGACGGACAGCCGCCGGAATCGTGACCGAAGGCGACCATCCCGGCGGCGACGTACTCCGCCAGGGCCATCCCGAAGTGCTCGTCGCGTTTGGGGTTGAAACCGTACCGGTGCCGCCCGAGCAGCGTCTCGACCCGCCCGCGCGGAGCGTTCCGCTCGAAAGTCACGTAAGTACGGGCGTCGGCGGCCCGTTCGACGCGCCGGACGTACGACCGGTAGGCGTCGGACGTCGACCCGACGAGGTGGAGGTGCAGGTCGTGACCGCGCTCACGGACGGCGTCGACAACCCGGACCGCGTCGAGCGTCCGGTTGTCCGGCGCGACGCGCCCGACGGTCACGACCCCCGCTTCCCGGTCCCTCCAGGGTCGGCCCTCGACCGGGTCGACCGGCGGGTGGACGACCGCGGGTCGCCGACCGTACCGTCGCTCGACGTGGGCCGCCGTGTATCCGGAGTTGGCCAGCAGCGTCGCGTCGCCCGGCAGTCGTCTGTCACCGAGTCTCGCTGCCCGCGTCCACAGTCGGTTCGCGAGTCCGGTGGCGTCGCCGGCGCCCCCGCGGTCGTCGGCTGCGGCGTTGAACTGCGGGAAGTGAACGTACTGGACGGACGGACGTTCGAATCCGAACTCGTTCGCGGTGCTGACCACGAGGTCGAACCCGTCGGCGTGACGCCGGAACCACCGCCACAGGAGGACGCTCCGGGGCGCCAGTTGCGGCCCCAGGCGGTCGTCGACGCGGGTCAGCGCCGGCGCGAGGGCACCGGTCCCTAGCGGTGTCCTGACCGGGACGTCGACCGCAGTGTCGAACAGCCGGTTCAGCACCGAAAGGGGCGTCTTCGAGACGGTGAACAGCGTCACGTCGTGGTCGGCGTCCAGACACGCACAGACGCGGAGACAGACCGCGTCCGCCCCGCCCCGGAGATCGAGCGTGTTGTGCAACACCGCGACGCGCGCCATATCCCCGGTCCGTCCTCGAGAGGTCTATAGGCACCGGATGCGCCGGGCGAGTCCGCCGCCGTGTCGCCGCGACTCGCCGGCCAGCGGTGAGTTCCCGGTGACCCGGCCAGCAAATATAAGCCAACGTATCCCTGTGTTCGGGCATGACGACCGCAGAACGTGACGCGCCGGCGGCCGACTCGCTGACCGCCGTTCACTGGGTCGGCGTCGTCGCGGCGCTGGTCAGCGCCGTCGCCCACCTCAGACTCGGCGTCGGGATGTTCCCGTCCGGGCTCGGTATCAGCTTCCTGCTCGCAGGAGCGGGCTTTCTCGGTGGCGTCGCACTGGTCGTGGTCGGTCGGTACCGTCGGTCGGTGTACGCCATCGGAGTCCCGTTCACGCTGGTCCAGGTCGGGGCGTGGTACTGGGTCAACTTCGCCGCCGGGCCCAAGTCCTTCCCCGCCGACGTCGGGACGCTCGGCGCTGTCGACAAAGTCGCGCAGTTCGTGCTCCTGGGCGTCCTGGCGCTCCTGCTCGGAGGTGACCGGTGACTGTCGCTCTGGCGGTGTTGTCGACCGACTGTCGGTGCTCGCGGGACGGGCGCTCCGGCAGATGACAGAGACGACTGCGAACGGCCCGCGAAGGGTCGCACTGGAGGCCGGCGGCTGGTTCGTGGCGGCAGGCGCGTTCCTGGCGGGACTCGGAGTCCTCGTCGCCGAGTCGGACGGGGCGACCCCGCCGGTCACCCCGGTCGTGGTCGTGGTGACGCTCTGGACGGTGCTCGCCGCCTACCTGGTGGTGACGGTGAGCGCGACGCCTGACGGGCGGGCGGACGGGACGCTCGGCCTGGCCAACGCCCTGACAGTCGCACGGGGCGGGCTGTACGCGGTGGTCGCGGCGTTCGTCACGGTCGCGCCGGCTGGGCGACTGGCATGGGTGCCGGCGGTCTGTTACGGCGTCGGCGTGGTGCTCGACCGGCTCGACGGGTCGGTCGCCCGGACCATCGGCCGGGAGACGACGCTGGGCCGGCGGCTCGACATGGCCTTCGACACCTTCGGGTTCGTCGCCGCGCCGCTCCTGGCCGTCGCCTGGGGTCAGCTGCCGGTCTACTATCTCTCGCTGTCGGCTGCGCGGTACGTCTACCGTGCCGGCAAGTACCAGCGCAGACTGCGGGGCCTGCCGCTGTACGACCGCCCGGAGAGCGACCTCGGGCGGTACCTCGCGGGCGGACAGATGGTGTTTCTGACCCTCGTGATGACGCCCGTGGTCCCGCCCGAACCGGTGGCGCTGGTCGCGCCGCTGGCGCTGGCACCCTCGCTGTGTGTCTTCGGCCGCGACTACCTGTTCGTGTCGGGACGACTTGCGACTGGAGACTGAGTGTCGGCGTGAGGCGTCGGGCGATAGATAGTTGTTCGCACACCCGGTAGCGGACGTGTGCTGTTCCCGACCCACCTCGCAGCGGGGTACGCCACCGGCCGACTGACCGGGCGAGCAGTCCCGCTGGTCGTCCTCGGGGCGGCGCTGCCGGACCTCGTCGACAAACCGCTCGCGGCGGGGGGGATCGTCGACCTCTATCACACCGTCGGACACTCCGGGTTCGTGCTGGTCGCCCTCGGCGTCGCGACCGTTCTCTCCGGGCGCGAGGAACTGCGTGCCGTGACGGTCGGGGTCGCCTCGCACCTCGCCCTCGACGCCGGTCACGTGGTCCTCAACGGCCGGGCCGGCGATGCCGCGTTTCTCGGCTGGCCAGCGGTGCTCCCGCCGGATCCCCCGGCACTGGCTCCGCTCGCGTTCGTCCGCGTCTACGTCGGGACGCCCGCGTTCTTCCTCGAATGTGCCCTCTGGGTCGCGCTCGCGTGTGTCGCGCTGACGGGACGGTGACGTGAGGGTCATACTGTCGGACACAAGTACGTGAACACGCTCGCCGGGAACACACTATCGAAACGCCCGTTCCCGGTCGAACGAGCCATCGACGGTGGCCTCACGTGTGTCCGACAGTATCAGCAGACCTGACCGGGACCGTCCGGACCCGCGCTCGGCGCGCCGCCGGGTTCGACACTCGCCGAAAGGACTACTTCGACAGGTGCCAACGTGGCGGTATGTTACGGACGGCCATCGTCGGCCTCGGAAACGTCGCGACGTGGCACAGGCGCGGTATCGAGCGGACGCCGGGTGCGCGACTGACTGCAGTCGTCGACGTCGACGAATCCGTGGCGAGAGAGCGGGCGGCGGAGTGGGACGTCTCGGCGTACACCGACCTCGAAGCGCTCTTTGCGGCGGAGACGGTCGACTGGGTCCACGTCTGTACGCCCGTCGCCACGCACGCCGACGTCGCGATACAGTCGCTCCGGGCCGGCGCCCACGTGCTCGTCGAGAAACCCGTGACCGCGACGCGTGCGGAGTTCGCGTCGCTCATGGAGACTGCCGACGAGACCGGCCTGCGGGCGACAGTCGTTCACAACCAGGTGTTTTACGCCCCGTTCGTGCGCGCCCGGAAGCTGGTCGCGAGTCGCCGGTTCGGCCGTCTGCACGGCGTTTCGGTGCGGTGGCTGGAGAACAACGACCCCCGCGAACCCGGACGGGGGGACTGGGTGCTTGACCTCCCGGGCGGGGAGTTCGGCGAGGGCATCGTCCACCCCGTGTACGTGGGTCTCCGCTCCGCGGGGTACCCCGCCGCCGAGGACGCAGTCGACGTCAGGCGGGTCAACACGACCGGCGACCCCGCCGTCGAGTACGACGGTATCGCCGTCTCTTACCGGACGGCCAGCGACGTGACCTGCACGATCCAGCACCACTCGAACGTCCAGGGGAGTCGACAGGTGGAGTTTTTCGCCGCCGAGGGCCGGATCGTCGCGGACATCGCCACACAGACCGTTCGGGTCTACCCCGAGGGATACGGCCCCAACGCCACCGTCGAGCGGCCGATGCTCAACGCCGCCTATTGGGCGGCGCGCAACGCCGCCAGCGCTGCACGGTCAGTCGCTTCGATCCGTGCACGTCGGGCGCTGGCCGACCTCCGCGGCGGAGAGTTCACCGTCCACGACACGCATACTCCGGTGGTCCGCCGCGAGGTCAACGCCATCGAGGGGACCGGGACGGGACCGACGCCCCGCAAAGAAGCCGACTGGGCAAACCGCATCTATACGATGGTCAACGAGGCCGTCGAAGAGTAACACGCGACCGCCCTCTCGGCGTCCGTCGGGGCGCTTTCCACAGCGAAAGTCCCTCCGGTGGAGTGTCCCCGAAAGGTTTCAGTACGTCTCCTCGATGAAGACGAAGTGACTCGGGTTGGCCGCCTCGTGGTCACGGGCGGCGGCGTACGCGGTCACCTCGTCGTCGGTCTCGCGTTCGAAGTCGCAGGAGTCGCAGTCGAGACGCAGTGGCACGGACGCGTGTATGTGGTAGTGTCACAAAGTAGCACGGATCGGCGGGGCTCGCTCGGTTCAGACGTCGGACCGGCCGGTGGCCACACCGATGAGCGACTCGTCCGCTTCCCAATCGGGGTGGTGGAGCGCCTGACCGGTCGCGGTGTCGAAGAGGTGGACGCCGTCCAGCGGGAGGTGGACGCCGACGGACCGACGCTCGCGGACGGCGGTACCGCCGGGCACCGCGATGGTCACCTGTGGGCCGTCCGCCAGGGTGACGTAGACGAACGACCGTTCGCCGACCGGTTCGACCACGTCGACCCGTCCCGGGAACGTGAGCGCCTCGTCCTCGTCCGCGGTCACGGCGTCGGTTTCGGTCTCGCCGCCGTCGGCGGCTTCTTTTCCCGTCGGCTCGCGTGCAGTCGGGTCGACGAGGGTCGGGGCTTCGGGCCGGAAACCGAGCGTCACGCCCGACCCGTCGGCGTCCGCCGCCGCTGTCGCCAGTTCGTCGCTCGCCGGGTACGTGACCGGGCCGTCGAACGTGCCGTCGAGGCGGTCGAACTCGCAGTTCAGCAGGTTCATCGACGGTTCGCCGATGAACGACGCGACGAACCGGTTGGCCGGTTCGTGATAGCAGGTCATCGGAGTGCCCACCTGCTGGACGTGCCCGTCGTCGAGCACGGCTATCCGGTCGCCGATGGTCATCGCCTCGACCTGGTCGTGCGTGACGTACACCGTCGTGACGTCCAGGTCCCGCTGGAGTTGCTGGATCTCGGTGCGCATCCGCCCCCGCAGCGTCGCGTCGAGGTTCGAGAGCGGTTCGTCCAGCAGGAAAACCGCCGGGTCGCGGACGATCGCCCGTCCCAAGGCGACCCGCTGTTGCTGCCCGCCCGACAGCGACCCCGGTTTCTTCTCGAGGAGGTCGGTGATCCCCAGCGTCTCGGCGACGTCCTCGACGCGCTGGCTCACCTCGCCGTCCGGGAGGTCCGTCGTCATCCGCAGTCCGAACCCGATGTTCTCCCGAGCGGTCTTGTGCGGGTAGAGCGCGTAGTTCTGGAACACCATCGCGATCTCCCTGTCCTCCGGGCGGCGGCCGGTCACCGACTCGCCGCCGATCAGAACGTCCCCGTCTGTCGGTTCTTCGAGGCCAGCGATACACCGCAGCGTCGTCGACTTGCCACACCCCGACGGGCCGACGAGCACGAGCAGTTCCCCGCGAGGGAGCGTCAGCGAGACGTCCTCGACGGCCGTGATCCCGCCGGGATACTCCTTGTGCAGGTTCCGCAGTTCGAGGTGGGCGTCGTCCCGTGGGTCGGATCCGTTCGCTGTCATTGTCCTTTCAGTGACCCCTCGACCAGTCCCTTGACGAAGTACCGCTGGAGCGCCAGGAAGACGATCACGAGCGGCAACATGCCGATGACGCTCGCGGCCGCGATGGCGCGCCAGTCGTTGCCGTACTGCCCCTGGAACTTGTAGACGCCGATGGAGATCGTGTGTAGGCGGCTCTCCGAGCCCAGCACCGTGAACGCGAGGACGAACTCCGACCACGTCAGCACGGTGTTGAAGATCGCCACGACGGCGATGCCGGGCGCGACCGGTCGCAGGAGGACGTGTCGAAGCGTCTGTAGCCGGTTGCACCCGTCGATCCGGGCCGCGTAGTCCAGTTCCTTCGGGATGGTGTCGAAGTAGCCCTTGAGCAACCAGATCGAGAACGGCGTCTGGATGCCGACGTACAGGAGTATCAGCCCTGCCCGCGTGCGAAGCAGGCCCAGACTGGACATGACCGTGTACAGCGGGACGATGATGATCACCGGCGAGATCATCTGGAAGAGGAGGACTATCCCGAGCAATCCGCGACGGCCGGTGAACTCGAACCGCGAGAACGCGTACGCCGCGGGGACCGACACTGCGACGATGCTCGAAACCCCGAAGATGGTGACCAGCGTCGAGTTGAACAGCCAGGAGACCATCCCGGCCCGGAAGACCTGTCGGTAGGCCGACAACGACACCTCCGCGGGGAGCAGTCGAAACGGGTAGCTGAAGAGTTCGCCCGCCGGTCGGAGACTGGCCGAGGCCACCCAGAGCACCGGGAAGACGAAAAACGCGATCGCCGCCGCGTAGATGGCGTACACCCCGAGGTCGAGCGCCGTGAGGTCGGCCAGTTCCGCCCGGACCCGGTCGAGGACAGTCGGGCCCGCTGTGACCGACTCCCGACCTGTGGCCGCCCCGACGTCGGTGGCGCCGCCGTCCGGACGTCTGGTCGCGGCTGCGTCGGGTTCACCGGGTCGGTCGGTGTCGTCGCTCATATCTCCTCACCCACGTCGAACGCGTAGAGATACACGCCGGTCAACAGCAGGTTCGCGGCGAGCATGACGACGGCGATGGCCGCCCCGCGCCCGAGGGCGTAGTCCTGGAACGCCTCCTGGTACATGAACAGGGCGAGCACCTGGGTCGCGCGGCCCGGGCCGCCGCCGGTCAGCGCGAATATCAGGTCGAACGTGTTCAGCGCGTAGATCGTCACCAGCACGGTCGTGATGAACAGGACCGGCTTGAGCTGTGGCAGCGTCACGTGGCGGAACCGGTCCCATCGACCGGCCCCGTCCACGCGAGCGGCCTCGTAGAGGCGCTGTGGCACTCGCTGGAGTCCGCCGTAGATCATGATCATGGTGAACGCGGTACCGCGCCACGTGCCGGCCACGATGGTCGAGATCAGCGCCAGCGTCGGGTCCGAGCGGAACGGGACCGGCCCGATACCGAGGACGCCCAGCAGGTGATTGACGGCGCCGAACTGGCTCTCGACCAGCATCACCTTCCAGACCAGGCCGATGATGATCCCGGGGACGATCCACGCGAGCAGCACCGAGACGCGAGTCGTGAGGTGGCCCCGCAGGCCCCGTCGGACGCCGTAGTCGATCGCCAGCGCCAGAACGAGTCCCAGCAGAACGTGGAGGACGACACTGGAGAAGGCGTAGATCGCGGTTATCCGGATCATTCCCCAGAACTGCGGGTCGGTCACGAGTCTGACGTACTGTTCGAGGCCCACGAACTCGAAACCCGGTCTGATGAGGCTCTCGTTCGTGAAACTCATCATGATAGCCTCGGCCATCGGATACAGCTGGAACACCGCGAGCGCCAGCAGGGCAGGCGCGAGCCAGGGGAGCGGGTGGTCAAGGAGTCTGCGAGTGACGTCGCTCGCGCGTTCGAGCAGTCGCTCTGCTGTCGTGCCGGCGGTCGACATGGATATCACCTCGACGCGGGCGTTTCCGGGGCCAGGTCGGTCATCAGGACGCCTCGTACTCCTCGTTGACGTTGGCGATCATCGTGTCGGCCGCCTGCTCGGGGTCAGACTGTCCGGTGACGACGTTTTCGATCGCGACCACGTACTCGGACTCGATGGTGCTGTAGATGGGGCGAGCAGGTCGGGCGACGCCGTCCTGGAGGAATTCCCGGAACCGGTCCTGGTAGGGCGTGTCGGGGTCGTAGAGGTCGCTGTCGTTGAACACCGACTCGCGGGTCGGAAGCAGGGCCGCGGCTTCGCAGTACCGGCCCATCGCCTCGGGTTCGACGAACTTCGCGATGAACTCCTTCATCGCAGCGGCCTCGCCACTGTCGCCCTCGACGAACGCTCCCTCGGTCCAACCGCCGACGCCGGTCGTGTGCTCGCCGTCGGCGGGCCGGGGGATCTTCGCGACGTTCCAGCGCTGCCAGCGGTCGTCGGGGATGTCGTCGTCCTCCTCCATCGGGTTCTTGAGGTTGCGCTCTATCTGGTCGTTGTTACCGACGAACATCGCGAGGTTACCCGCACGGCCCTCCCGGGGGAGCGCCTCGACCTCCTCGATGCTCGCGACACGCTGTGGGGTGACGCCAGTGTCGACGAGGTCCCGGATGAACCCGAGCGCGTCGACCAGCGCCTGCCGGTTCTCGTCCTGGTCGAGAACCGGCGCGCCCTCGTCGTCGACGAGGGTGCCGCCGGAACTCCAGAAGTACGGCAGGTTGGCGAGAGCCGTCGACGACTGGAACATGTACGCGTCCATGTCCTCGTTTTCGACAATGTCCTGGCCGACGGTGAGGAGCTCCTCCCACGTGGTCGGCGGGTCACCGTCGTTGTACGTGTCGAGAACGTCCTGTCGGTAGTACAGGCATCGACAGCCCGTGTACTTCCAAGCGGCCAGCAGGTCGCCGTCGCGCATGGCCGTCTCCCGGACGAACGGAAAGAAGTCGTCGATGTCGTCGACGTAGTCGTTCAGTGGCTGGAGGTAGGCGTAGAAGTCCGCCACCCACTTCGAGTCGAGCGTCGACCCTGCAGGGGCGTCGCCCTCCGCCGCACTCGTCAGGAGGTTGTCCTTCCACTGTCCGAAGGCCGGGTAGTTGACGTCGATACGGTAGTCGGGGTGGTTCTCGGCCCACTCCTCGTGTTGTGTGTTCAGTGCCGGTGCCGCCGCCGGCTGGTCGCTCTCCGACTCGATGGGCGTGTAGAACGTACTCGTCTGGTACGTGAGCGCGGTGCTGCCCTTGCCGAGCCGCTCGTGTGTTATCAGTGGGTCCGACTCGTCGAACTGACTCGACTGTCCGTCGCCGTCGTCGCTCGAACATCCCCCGAGTCCGCTGGCGATGACCGCCCCGCCAGCCACCAGCGCCTTCCGTCTCGTGAGTGACCGCTTACCTCTCATAATTCAGACAGTTATTAGGGTTGATTATGTAAAAATGTGTCCATAGTGTAAGAATTGGTATACGTATACGGCGACCGAAACCGTCGACGCGCGACGACCGCGAAACGCGGGACAGCCTCGCGGCCCCGCCTCTCGGACAGCGAGGGACCGGCGAACGGGTGAATTTGACCGCGACCGTACATCTACTCCCCGATCAGGCGGTCGACGACCGCCTCGGGCTCGAACGGTTCGAGGTCGTCGTAGTCCTGGCCGGTGCCCAGAAAGAGGATCGGTTTGCCCGTGACGTGAGCGATGGAGATGGCCGCCCCGCCCTGCGGGTCGGCGTCGGCCTTCGTGAGGACGGTGCCGTCGATCTCGGCGGCATCGTTGAACTCGCGGGCGCGGTTGACCGCGTCCTGGCCCGCAACCGCCTCGTCGACGAACAGCGTCATGTCCGGGTCCAGCACACGGTCGATCTTGGCCAGCTGGTCCATCAGGTCGCTGGAGGTGTGCAACCGGCCTGCGGTGTCCCCGAGGACGACGTCGACGTCGTTGGCCTCGGCGTACTCGACGCCGTCGTAGAGGACGGCCGCGGGGTCAGACCCCTGTTCGTGGGAGATGACCCGCGTGTCGAGGTTCTCGGCGTGTTGCTCGAGTTGCTCGTTGGCGCCGGCGCGATAGGTGTCGCCGTTGGCGAGCACCGAGGAGTACCCCCGGTCTTCGAGGTACCGCGAGAGTTTCGCGATGGTCGTCGTCTTCCCGACGCCGTTGACGCCGGTGAAGACGATGACGACCGGCTTGTCCGCCTCGGCGACCCGCTCGTCGAAGTCGAACTGCCCGACGCTGATGACGTCGTACAGCGCCTCGCGCAGCGCGTCCCGGACCATGCTCCCCGTCGAAGAGAGCCGCCGGCGCGTCTCGCCGACGAGGTTCGCTTCGACGCCCGCCAGGATCTCTTCTGCGACCTCCATCTCGACGTCGCTGCTCAACAGGGCGAGTTCGAGGTCGTCGAGGTGTGACTGCAGGTCGTCCTCGTCGATGACCGTCTTGCCGGTCGCGAGGATCTTCGCCTGCTCGCCGAACCCGCGCCCGCCGTCCTCGCCCGCCTCTTCGCCGACGTCGGCGGCGTCCGCCTCCCCCTGTTCGCCGACGGCCTCGGCGTCGACGTCCTCCTCGACCTCGTCGCTGAAGCGACCGAGCTTCTCCTTCAGTCCGTCGAACATCGGCCTACTCGTCTTGTTGCTGTTGCATCTGCTGTTGTTGCATCTGCTGCATCTGCTGTTGTTGCATCTGCTGGGCCTGCTGTTCGAGTTCCTCGCTCTCGGTCTCCAGTTCCGCGATGCTGGACTGGACGTCCCCGATGCGGTCGTCCAGCGTCTCCTTCTTCGATTCGAGCGTGTCGACGGCGCCGTCCTGGTCGCGCTCGGCCGCGTAGCCGCCGCCGAACTCGACGACGATCTCGTCGATGTCCTGGACCTCCGCGCGGAGGTACGCCCCGCCGCCCAGCGGGACCTGCACCGTCTCGCCGGACTCCAGCGTCTCGATGGCCTCCATGGCTTCGTCGATCTCGGTCTTCTGGGCGCGCAGCCCCTCGATCTCGCCCTGCAGCGCCTCGATCTGCTCTTCTATCTGTTCGATCTCCTGGGCGAGCTGCTGGAGTTGCTGCTGGGCGCCGCCGCCGCCACCGAGGCTCATGCGTCGACCCCCTCTATTTCGACCTGCGCGCGCTTGAGACCGTGCCTCGAACCGAACTCCGCCAGCGTGTGCTCGCGGGCCACGTCCTCGTTTTCGGCCTCGACTGTCTTCTCGAAGGTCTGCCAGCCGTCGCGGGCCTTCCACTGCCCGGTCACTGTGAACTCACTCATGTATCTCGCTGGGAGAGCGAGCGGGAAGTACCTTCCGCAACAGTCTCCGGCGGCGCGTCGGCGCGCGAGGCGTCGGCGGGTCCCCAGACCGCACGCGCCCGGACGACAGCCGGTCCGTGTGACCGCGATGCCCGGTTATATATCGCTCGGCCGTCTCCCCACGTCCAATGCCGACAGTCGCCGCAGACGCGCTGGAGTCGTTCGCCCGCGACGCGCTCACCGCCCGCGGCGTTCCCGGGGCGACCGCGAGCGCCGTCGCAGAATCGCTCGTCGACGCCGACCTCGCGGGTCACACCTCTCACGGCGTCGTCCGCGTGCCCTGGTACGCCGACGCGGTCGCGACCGGCGACGTCGACCCCGAGGCCGAACCGAGCGTCGAACCCGCGGGGCCGTGCCACCGGGTCGTCGGCGGCGCCGCCTTCGGACAGCTAGTGGGCCGGCGCGCCGTCGAGACGCTCGTCGACGCGACTGCCGAGCGCGGCGTCGCGGCGGTCGGGATCCGCGATTCGGGTCACCTCGGGCGCGTCGGCGAGTGGGCCGAGCGCGTCGCCGCGGAGGGGTATCTCTTCGCCTCGTGGCTCAACCTCCAGGGCGGCGCCCAGCGCATCGCCCCGCACGGCACCGCCGACCGGCGTCTCGGCACGAATCCGATCACCTTCGGCGTCCCCGCGTTCGGCGCGCTCCCGTTCGACCCCGTCTACGACGGCGCGACCAGCCAGGTCGCCCACGGCAAGGTGATAGAACGCGACGGCTCCGGCGAACGCCTCCCCCCGGAATGGACCATCACCGACTCGGGCGACCCCGTCGAGCGGGCCGCCGACTTCGAGGCGGGCGAGGGGGCGCTCCTCCCGCTGGGCGGGCGCGAGACGGGCTACAAGGGGTTCGGCCTCGCGACCATGGCGGAACTGTTCGCCGCGATACTCGGCGACGGCCCGGTCGCGACCGAACCGGAACAGGCGTGGCAGGGGAACGGCGCCGCCTTCCTCGCGGTCGACCCCGCCGTCTTCGCGACGCCCGAGACCGTCGCCGACCGGGTCGAGGCGCTGGCCGCCCACGTCCGCTCGGCCGACCCTATCGACGGCGAGCGCGTCCTCCTGCCCGGCGAGAAAGAACACGAGACCCGCGAGCGTCGCCGAGAACGGGGCGTGCCGGTCTCGGAGACGGTCGCCGGGAACCTGCGGGACCTGGCGGAGGAACTGGGCGGAGACGTGGGACTGCCGGACGGACTCCAGTGAGGAGCCCTCGAACGGGCGTCAGTCGACGTACCCCAGCGTCGCCTCGATGCGGCCGAGTTCCGGCCCCGTCGTCTCCTGGCCGACGACGTAGCCGGCGTCGTTGGCGACCAGCCCGGAGCCGACGAGCGACCCGCCGTAGTTGATGGTGCCGATGTCGGCGGGCACGCCCAGGAGTTCCTCCAGGAAGTCGAGTTCCTCGTCGGTGGCGTTGGGGTGACAGAGCACCCCCCTGTCGGTGGCGACGGCGGCCGTGCCGACGGTCTGGACGCCGCCGAGCAGGCCGCGCTCGACCGGCACGCCCAACCCCTCCTCGACGGCCTGGACGGCCGCCCGCGAGAGGTCTGGGTGGACGTATGCCCCGGTATCGTTCGCGAGAACGACGTTTCCGGCTGCGTTGATGCGTCCGGGGAGTTCGGTGACGGGGAGACCCGTGGCGTCGGCGATGGCCTCCCGCTCGCGCTCGCGGGCCCGACCGCTCACGAGCAGGCCGTTCGAGTTGCCGACGGCGAGGGCGCCGACGGTGCCCGAGCCGCCGACGGTCGTCGGGACGACGGGGACGTCGAGTTCCTCGCCGAGGTCGTCCTGCAGGTCGGCGTCGACGTCGGGACGCACCAGGAGACAGTCGTCGGTGGCGCGGGCGAAGACACCGACGTACGCCGACCCGGCGAAGGCGGCGCGGAGCAAGTCTACTCTGCCGTCTCGGCTTCGACGACGCTCTCGCCCTCTTCCCGGAAGCGGGCGGCCCGGACCCGGAGCTTCCGGGGCGGGTTCGAGCGCCCGTCGGTCCAGACGGTCTCGTTTATCGAGGGGTCGAGGCGGACGGCGTCTTCCTCGACGGCGAAGTGCTTGGCGAGGTGTTCGCGGATGATCGACATCGCCTTGTCGGCGCGCTCGTGGTTGGGCGCGGCCGCGGCGTCACGCAGCGGAACGGTCACGACCCGCTCCTCGAAGTCGCTCGCGCTCATTCGTCCGTGTCACTGCGCCGCCAGTGGCGTCGCTTGGGGTTGCGCTGCACGTCGCGGTCCGTCCTGAGGATCACCCACGAGGGCACGCTACTGTTCTGCCGGTCGAGCTTGCCCAGGCGCTTTTTTTTCGCCTTCGATTTCTTTCCCATAGTACACGTCCGTTCCGCGTCCCCGCTTAAATTTGTGTTCTTTTCGCCGCCTGCCACGCCGCGTCCCCCGCGTCGCCCGCTTTCGACCGGCCACGCGGGACCGCGTTGCTGTCCCGAACCCGGGACCCGGACACCGTGGGTCAGAGCGTCACCGACACGTCGTCCATCTGCCGGAACGCGCGCTCGTAGCCCTCGTGGCGGGCGACCTGTGGGACGGTCGTCGTCGAGAGCGTGAGGTCGGACTCGCCCGGCGCGACGGCCTGCGGGAACGACGCGTCCATCGGTCGCAGTGCGCCGGGTTCGCCGCCCCGGTCGAAGGGGCGCGTGGCGACCGCCCCGCGGGTCGCCGGGGTGAACTCGAGGGGGATCTCGACGGACGCCGGATCGCCAAAGCGCCCTGCGAACGCCCCCGTCCGGCGGACCGGTGTGCCGCCGACGCTGAGGGTCACAGCGTAGGTGCCGTCGCCGTCGAGCCCGAAGTTGCCGCCGTAGTGAAACCCCATCGGCTGGGAGAGCATCGGGTAGATGACCTCCTGGGAGACGAGACTCCCCTCGCGGGCGATCTCGACCGACAGCCCGGTCTCGGGGAGCACCGTCCGGGTCTCGGGGTCCCAGACGGTCGCCATCAGGTGGAGACTGTCGCCGTCCTCGACGGTGGTCTTCGAGAACGCGTCGCCGGTGACCGTCCAGAACGTGTGCGGGACGGTGAACATGAGCGCGAAGGCGTACTCGTCGGTCGCCGCGGTGCCCTGCCTCGACATCCGCTCGCGGAACGTCTGGACGTAGATCCCCCCGGGTCGCGCCGGCGTCGCCGTGCCGTCGGGCGGCGTCCCGTCGCCGGACGTCGCCGTCGCGGCGGGCGTGGCCTCGGCCGCCGACGCGGGGTCGTCCGCGGCGGTGTCGGGCGCACTCGCGGGGTCGCCGGCACAGCCGCCGACGCCGAGAGCGGCGAGGGCACCGGTCGCGAGGAACTGGCGGCGGTCCATACCGGCGCTACCGGTTCGGCGAGAAAAGGAGTTCTGGTCGGGCAGTCGAACCCGGCGGGACACTCCTCACCCGGGGCGGGGCGGCGGGAGGGCGCGGTGGCGCCGCGGCGGCACGAGGAAGTTCCCGCGCCGGCGGACGAAGATGTACTCCAGGATACCGTTGTTGACGCGCTGGCGGACCGCCGGCGTCGCCCGCGTGACGTCGGTGCCGTTCATCGCCTCCCGGACCTCCTCGACGAGGCCCCGCTCGGCGTGTGCGGGGCTGAACATCTCGGCGACGCGCTCCTCGAAGGTCTGTTCGCCGTACCAGTCGTCGAGGCGCTGGCGGAGGTTCGCGACGGCCTTGGTCGTCCCGCCGGCGAACGGCCCCTCGTCGACGGTGACGTGGTCCTCGGTGGCCTGGTTGCCCCTGAAACCGGCCTCGAAACCCAGGAACAGCGGCGACGCCGCCGGGACGGGCTTCGAGTCGGGAATGCCGGCGGCGTCCTGGTTGGCGGCGGGGAGGCCGGCGCCGACGAAGCCCGTCCGCCGGGAGTCGACAGTCGCGACGTCGGTGAGTTTCGCCTCGACGGCGACGCCGTTGGCCGCCGACCCGTCGCCGACGAGCGCCTCCTCGGCCTCCAAGAGCACGTCGGCGCGGTCGCTGGCGAGGTGGACGAGGAGGTCCTGCGTGTCGAAAGTCGGGTCCTCGAAGGGAGACAGGGCGCGGGGCGCGGGCAGGTCGAGACGTTCGGGGAGGTCGGCGTCGAACCGCTCGAAATAGGCGGGCGAGTAGGCGACGCTGGACAGGAGGGCGTCGTGGTCCCAGGCGTAGGCGCGGTCGAGCGCGTCCAGGGCCGTCGCGACCGTCTCGCGCGCGTCGGCGGTGGGCGGGCCCTCGCGGTCGAGCGTCAGGTACAGCAGGACCTGGTGGTTCGGGAGCAGGGAGTTCCCGTGCTCGTCGTGGCGGACGTGCGCGCGCCAGGCGTGCTGGCGGTCCGGGCGGGCGTCGGGGTCGCCCCGCGGGACGGCCGCGGTCGCGGTCCCCGGGTCGGCGGCGAGGCGGTCGAGACACGCAGCGAGGCCGGCGGCGCCCCCGAGCGCCACGGCCGCCTTCGCGAACTCCCGGCGCGACAGGGAGGGGTCGGGGGGGTCCATGCGCGCCGATTGTGATTCGACCGGTATGCCGATTGCGGTGAGCCCGGCGGACGCGACCGACCGGGAGCGACGAAGGCAGTGTGAACCGGGGAGTCGGGCCCGTATCGGCCGCTGTCACGCCACACCGTCGCGGGGTTTAGGAGTCTCCAGCCCCTAGCTGTCGTACGATGAAGAAAGACGAACTGGTCCAGCTCCACGGTCTGTTGACCCTCCTCCGGGCGGAGTACGAGCGACGCGGCGCGGTCGCCGAGGAAGCGTTCGCGGCCTACGATGACCTGGACGTCTCGCCGATGGCGGTGTACGGGTCGAAAGACGAGCACGCGCGGGCCGTACAGGCGCTGGCGAGCGCGCTGGCGGCCGCGTCGAGCCCCGGCGACGAGGGGTCGCCGGGGGCCGACCGGGACCACACCGAGCGGAACGCGACGGCCCAGTCCTGAACGACGCCGCGGCCGACCCGCCGCACACATTTGGTAATCGTTTTACCCCGGGGAGACCGACCATCCGGGTATGCAACGACGAGCAGTGGCGATTTATCTGGTGTTTTTCGTCGTCTTAGGTGCCGCTGCGTACGGACTCGTCCTGACGACGTCGGCACCGGACGTCTCGGTCGACGGACCGACCTACCAGAGCGGCGCCGACGTCACGTTCGGGGACCGCACCTACGACCTCTCGGTGTCGGGCGGGAGCGGCGAACTCTCCTGGGAGAACGAGTCGGCCGTCTTCGATACTACCCTCGACAACGGTTCGGTCGTCCCGCCGACGGGTGTCGTCTGGGACGGCCAGACCGCACGCCGCGAGGCGACGTTCGACGCCGGGTCGACCGTCGCGTACAACGCCAGCGAGTACGCGGTGTCGGTCAACGACACCGCGGGCACGATGACTCTGACCAACCCGGACGACCCTGCCGACAACACGACCGTCGAGGTCGGCAGCACCTTCGAGTATCGGGGATTCGAGGCGACCGTCACCGCCGTCTCCGGGGACGGTGCCACCGTCGTCTGGGGGAACGGCTACCGCCTCGTGACCGAGACGGAGAACGTCACCGACCCAACCGAGGCGACGCTCGTCGAACAGCGCAACCTCACGCAACTGGCCGTGCTCGACCCCGCGCTCTACGACGAGGTCAACGACGTCAACGGGACCCGCGTCGTCACCTACCGCGAAAACGACACGAACGTGCGGGTCTCGGAGCACTTCGACCCGGCAGAGCGTCACACCATCGCCGAGGGTGAAACGCTCGTCTACCAGGGCAACGAGACGACCGTCCACCAGGTCGACAACGAGAGCGTCGTCCTCAGGCGGTCGGGCACCGCCACCGAGACCATCTCGCTCTCGGAGGGCGGGAACATCACGGTCGGCGGCCAGCAGTACTTCGCGCACTTCCCCAGTGACTCCTCGGTGCGCATCCTCCCGGCGGACGAGCGCTACGACGAGTACCGGGCCTCGCTCGACCAGGTCGACGAGTACAACGAGCGCGTCAGGGGCTTCTGGGGTATCGTCGACCTGAGCATCGCCGCCGTCATCGTCCTCGTCGCCACTGCGCTGCTCCCCGTCCGGGGCTGACTGCTCGCGGCGTCGCTTTCCTCGACCGTTTGCACGGGCCCGTGTCCGACCGCCCGGGCAGACGGACGCGTCGCCGACTGACACAGTGGCGAACCGCGAAAACTCCCGCCGTCGGTCGTCGTCAGTCGTCCGTCCATACGGACTGCTGTCAGTCAGTTCCGACTCGACCGCACGCGGTCGTGCGGTCGTCCCGGGACACGGGGACAGCGGCGTATCAGTCGAGGCGCGCGAGCCAGACGAGGCCGGCGCCGACCGCGGCCGTGCCGAGCGCGCCGACGACCTGAATGGCCGCGGCGGCGACCGAGGCCTTTGTGGTCCAGGGCGTGCCGGCGACGGTCGCGAGGCCGACGAGGACGAGCAACACGCCGACGGCGACGCCGACAGGTTCGAGCGTGTCGTCGAACCGGTCCGAGACGTTCATACTACGGCTCTCGGGACTCGCCCCCGTAAGTCTCGTGGTTCGCGTCGAGGAGACCTCGAGCCGAGAAAACGACCGCAGCAACAGCGAACGGGATGAAAGGGGCGGGCCGCAGACGACGGCTCCGACTTCCCCGTCTGGGTCCCGCCGTCGCGGGTTCGCTACTCGCGACGCGACCGCACGGGATCCGACGGGCCGGGAGGGACTTGAACCCCCGACCATCTGGTCTCTCTCACCGCCGCGCGGGTCGAACGCGCGACCGCGTTAAAAGCCAGACGCTCTGCCGAACTGAGCTACCGGCCCTCACGACACCTACAGGGTGATGCCGTTTAAGAACTTACGATCAGGGCTACTCGAAGCGCCGTTCGAGCGCGTCGGCGACGACGGCACCCGGGTCGACGTCCTCGAGCGCCGCCCGGCGGCGCAGTTCCTGGTAGACCGTCGGCGGGAGGTCGAGCGTGATCCTCCCGAGGGTGATCCCCTCCTCGGCGAGCGCGTCGGTCACGGAGGCGCCGCCGTTGACAGTGCTGGCGACCGAGCGGACCTGCCGGACGGTCATGTCCGCGTCGAGAGCGGCCCAGGCGAGCTGGAGGCGCGCCTCGCCGCTGACGCGCGCGATGTGTTTCGCGGCGGTGGGCGCGATGTGGCCCATCGCGACGTGCGTCCGGATGGACCGGGGGAGGTCGTGGACCCGCGACCACTTGCGGATGAACGCGACCGTCGCGTCGCCGCCGGCGCGGGCGGCCGCCGCGCGATACGACCCCTCACCGCGGACGAGGGCGGCACACGCGGCCGCGCCCCGCAGCATGTAGACGGTGTCGCCCTGGCCGGCGGTGTCGCCGGCGAACTGCCTGACCGTCTCGGCGGCCTGCTCGAGACTCTCCGGGTCGTCGGGGTCGAACTCGACGGCCTCCTCCGGCCGCTGCCCGGTGACTCTCGGGTCGCCCCTGATCACTGGCTCGCCGACCGGCGACTCGCGGTCTGTCGGTGGGTCCGGCCCCTCGTTACTCATTACTCTCTGTTGGTGTGGCTGTCCCAAAAGCCTCCTGTCCTGTCCCGACCGCCGGGCGGTCAGTCCCCACCGGCGTCGCGCTGCTCCGAGAGGTGTTCCCAGACCTCCGCACAGCCACAGCCGTCCGCGACGCCGTCG
>JAZKRZ010000023.1:0-26061 GCA_036626395.1 Haloarculaceae archaeon | reverse complement strand
GGCGCTGGCAGGTCCCCGCGGTCGTCCTCTCGGTGGCGTCGCTCGCGTGGGTCGGACTCACGGTCGGCGACTTCCGGATGACCGAACCGGCCATCGTCGTCGCGCTCGGGATCGTCACGGTACTCTCGGTGCAGGGATTCGGCTTCTTGCTGCCCGGCGAGGTACGGATCTACACGCAGATGATCTCCGAGCACCCCGACGCCTCGGTCATCTCCGCCATCGGCCGGCAAAACGCCAAACTCGGCGGGGTGCAGGGTCTGATGCAGTTGCTGCTCATCGCCGACATGGTCTACCTGCGATACGGCGGCTTGCCGTTCCTCGGGTGAGAGGCCACCGGGCGCGACCGCGGCAGTCGTTCTCGCTCACATCCACTCGATGGCGTCGCCGAACCACAGCGGGACGTCGCCGTACCGATACCCCTCACAGCGGCCGTCCGGGCGATACCGGAAGACCACGGCGGGGTCGTGGGCGAGGGCGGGCGCTTCGGCGCGGACGGCGTTCCAGTCCTCGTCGGTGAAGGAGGTACAGTCGACGAGCAAGAGCGCGTCGCCGTGGGCGGCGAGCTGGTCGCCGGTCTTGGACTGGGCGGTCTGTCTGAGCGCGGCGACGGCCGTCCCGGCGCTGCGGTTGCGCGGCGCGAGCGGCCGGGTTACCTCGACGAGCGTCCCGTCGACCAGGAAATCGAGCGCGTGGCCGGAGTCGCGCTCGACCTCGGGGACGATGTCGTAGCCGGCGTCGACGAGCAGTTTCGCCGCGTCGAACTCGCCCATGGTCGCGCGCATCCGCCCGAGGTCGCTGTACTCGCTCGTCCCCAGTTTCGACGCCATCGTGTAGCGGTGGTCCTCCAGGACGCCGGTCTTCAGGAACGCCTCGTAGAACGCCAGCCCCTCCTCCCGGGTGGCGTCGGGAAAGCCCGCGGCGTCGTCGCGGAAGAACGCCCGCGTCGTCTCGCGGCCGTCCTTCGAGACGAGGACGGGAAGGAAAAACCACGCCAGGTAGTCGAACTCGGTCAGCCAGGGCTCCTCGCGATCCAGGTCGGCGAGCAACTCCCGCTGGGCCCACCGCGAGAGGGCGAACAGCGCCTCCCCGAACGTCTCCTTGTCGGTGCGCCACAGCGCCTCGGGCGTCTCGGTGTTACCCAGCCAGTAGGCGCCCTCGTTGCCCCACGCGAACAGCGCGAGGTCGCCGTTGTCCATCTCGATGCGCGTCGCCGCGTACTCAGGGGGCGCCGGGACCTGCGGTTCGACGAGTCGCGCGCCGAAGCGCTCGTCCAGCGGTCCCAACAGGTCCCGCCGGACGCGGGCCTCGTCCCACCGCTCTGTCGACACTCTGAACCTGACCGGACCTGCCACACGAGTCACAAGACGCTCGACGGTTACACCCCTTGCGGTTGCCCGCCGGCCGTCCGGACCGACGAGTGTATCGGGCAAAAACGGCCGATCTCGGGGGCCTCGACGGTAGTATCGGCGCTTCCGTCCGGGAGACCGTTAAACTCTTAGGGACATACTGACAAACATGGGTGTGGTAAGCAATGTCGATGGGCGCATACGACGATGAAGAACACGAACGTCGCGAGCGGAAGAACAGCAGCGTGGACACGAGCGACGAAGACACGCGGACGCAGTATCACGGCGAAGTCGACTACGACGGCGGGGAGTCGACCGAGGAGCTCCTCGACCAGTTCAAGGAGATAAATTCCTGACGCGGTCCTCACTCCGGCCCCTGACCGACAGCGCCGCCAGCGACAGCCCCGTCACGACGGCGACGGCGGCGACGTGGCCGACGACGGCGTAAAAGAGCACGGGATGGCCGACGAGAAACGGCGCGAGCACCAGTTGCAGGAGGGCAAACCCCAGCGTCTCCAGGTCCGCACGGCGGAGCGTCCGGCGCCGCTCGGGGCCGAAACTGTACCGGAGCGACCGCCAGAGCGCGGCGACGCTGGCCCACCAGCCGGTCCCGATGCGATAACAGACGTCCCACGCGACGAGCATCAGGAGGTAGACAGCGGGTGCGGGCGGCGTCTCGCCGAGCAGGTCGGCGACGAGGGGCGCCCCCTCCCGCGGGTCGACGACGAACAGGTACGTCAGCAGGGCGAGAAAGGCCAGCAGGCCGAGCACCACCTCGATGCTCGACCCGAACATCGCCCGGCGATACTCCGCGGGCAGGTCCGCCCGGCGGACGAGCCTGCTGATCCGCAACATCTCGAAACTCCCGACGGTCGCGAGCGCCACCGCCACCGTGCCGGCCAGCGCCCCGTCCCAGAGACCGTAGACCGCCGCGAGAGCGAGCAGCGACGCCTCGAAGAGCCCGAACTGGACAGCAAACGCCGCCCGTCGCGAGAGGTCCACCCCCGGGACCGCCCCGATGATGCTCTCGTAGACCCAGGTCTCCCCGTACTCGACCGCTTCGGTCGCTCCCGCGTGACCGTCGGCGCTCTCCGACCGGTCGGCCCCGCTCGGGTCCGCGGTCATCCGTCGACCTCGCCCCCGGCGGCGTCTGCGGGCGTCCCACCGACCCCCGTCCCGTTTCCGGGGTCAGCGTCGTCGACGCCGTCTCCCGGACCGGACGCGACAGCGCCCGACCCCGGCCCGTCGTCGAGGTTGTCGAGCGCGCGGTCGACGGCGTCGTCGAACGGCGTCAGGTCGACGTCGACGCTGTCGCGGATGCTGTCGTCTGTCACCACGACGGGGTTTTTCAGGCCCAGGATGAGCGGCCGCGCGACCGGCGCGGGGACGTCGGTGACGAGTCCGACCCAGTACGACGAGAGGTTCGGCGTCAGGACCGGCACCGACACGATGTAGGGCCGGCGACGCCCCATCGCGTCGGCGGTCCTGAGCATCATCTCGCGGTAGGTCAACACGTCGGGACCGCCGATGCCGTAGGTCCCGCCTGCGGTCTCCGGGGCGTCGAGCACGCCCACGAGGTACGCGACGACGTCCCGGATGGCGATGGGCTGGCACTCGTTTGCGACCCAGCGGGGTGTGACCATCACCGGCAGGCGCGTGACGAGCTGGCGCACCATCCTGAAGCTCGCGCTGTTCGCGCCGACGATTATCGCCGCCCGCAACGTCGTCAACTCGTAGTCGCCCTCGTCGAGAACGTTCTCGACCTCGCGGCGAGAGCGGAGGTGTGGCGAGAGGTCGTCACCCTCCTCGCCGAGGCCGCCGAGGTAGACGACCCGCTCGACGCCGGCCGCGCTCGCGGCCGCCGCGAAGTTCGACGCCGCGCGCCGGTCGCGCTCCTCGAAGTCGTCACCCGACCCCATCGAGTGGACGAGGTAGTAAGCGGCCTCGACCCCCTCGAAGGCGCCCGCCAGCGTGCCGGGGTCCAGCAGGTCACCCTCGACCGCCTCGACGCCGTCGGGCGCGTCGTAGCCCGCGGGGTCGCGGGTCATCGCGCGGACGTCGTGACCGGCCTCGACCAGCGCCGGGACGAGGTGGCCGCCGACGAATCCGGTCGCCCCCGTGACGAGTACGTGCACACCTACACCAGGGGCTGGCGACTCTTAACTGTCTCCACGGGACCGGGCGTCCGGGAGGGGGCCGAAGCGACTCGGCGGTCAGTCCCAGCCCGGCGTCTCGGGCGCGCCGCGGGCGTCCTCGACGTCGCGGCCGAGCGCGGGTTCGGGGTCGGGGTCGGGACCGGCCCCGGAACCCGGGTCACCCCCGGCGTCCGTCTCGCGTTCTCCGGCGCGCTCGACCCACTCGGCGAGTGCGCCGTCGACCCAGGAGGTCGTCTCCCGGGCGCGCACCCTCGCCCGCTCGTAGCGCTCGTCGCTGACAGCGGCGGTCCCGGGTGCGGAGGCGGCGGCGACGGCGACAAACTCGACGCGGTCGGCGTCGGTGGGGTCGCCCGCCGCGATGCGCTCGACGGCGTCGGCGACCCGGTCGGGGTCGGGATGGGCGAACACCCGCGTCCCGAGCGCGCCAGGGCCAAAGGCCGGCGTCGCGTCGTCCGGCGGGTCCCCGTCCAGCAGGCGCTCGCCGCCGTGGACGGCCTCGACGCGTTCGCACTCGGACTCGACGCCGAGCACGAGGTTCGAGCCCGGATACGTGGCACAGGTCTCGGGGTAGGCGTCGGTGTCGTGGATGCGACACTGCAGGGTCGCGGGGTCGAGGAAGGCACAGGTCTCCAGCCACGCCGGGTCGGTATCGAAGGGCGCGACGGGTTTCGGGACCTTGCGCAGGCCCACGAGGAACGCGAGGCGGTCCCCGACGGCGGCGAGTTCGACGCCGCCCACCGTGACGTGGGGTCCGTCGTCGGTGCGAAAGAGACGGGGTGTGAGCGCGGCGGCGTCGCCCGCGTCGAGGAACGCCCGCACCTCGTCGGCGGTCACGGGCGCGAGGTTGTAGGTGTCGTCGAGCGGGCGGTAGGGGCCGCGACGCTCGTGGTCGAGGTCGTCGGGCGCGAGCGGGCGCCAGTCCAGACAGCAACCCGCACACCCCTCGCAGTTGACCTCCATGGCCGTCGTTGGGCCGCGGGTGGGATAAACGGCGGGTCGTCCCGGGAAAGAGACGGCGCCGGAACGGCGGGCAGCCGCGTCCGAGGTCAATCGGCGGGGACGGACGCGTCGTCGTCCTCGATGACGGTGTCGGTCCAGGTACCCCGGAGGAACCAGGCGGCGACGAGGAGGGCGGAGCCGACGTGCATGAGCGCCAGCGCCCACCAGGCGCCCAGGACGCCCATGTCGAGGTAGCGAACCATGAGCCAGGCGGGGACCACCTGGAGGCCCCACACCGAAGAGACCGAGAGGACCATCGCCGCGCGGGTCGACCCGGCGCCGTTGAAACAGCCCTTGACGACGTGGAACGCGCCCATGAACGCGAACGTCGGGGCGACAACGAGCATGAAGCTCTCGCCGATGTCGACGACGGCGGCGGCACCCTCGCCCTGGATGAAGACCCCGACGAGCGGCCGGGCGTAGACGACGGCGAACGCGCTGACGACGACGTACGTCGCGACGAGCATCCCGACCGCGAGGGAGACCGCCCGCCTGGCGCGGTCGACGCGCCCCGCTCCGAGGTTCTGTCCGACCGCCGTCTCGGTGCCCATGCCGAGGCCGACGGCGGGCAGGAAGACGAACGAGGTCAGGCGCGCACAGATGCCGAAGGCGGCGACAGCGGTCGGACTGATGAACGCGACGATGGCCGTCATCGCGGTGTAGGACAGCGCGCCCGAACTCTGTTCGATGCTCGCGGGATAGCCGACGCGGAGGACCTTCGCCACCGTCCGGCGTTCCATGCGCAGGTCCGCGAGCGAGAGCGAGAGGCCGAGACGGCCGCTGAAGAGGAGGGCGACCCCCGGAACGGTCGCGAGCGACCGCGAGAGGATGGTCGCCATCGCCGCGCCCTCGACGCCGTGGCCGGTAAAGCCCGTCGCGTCCAGCAGCGCGGCCTCGACCCCGGGGAGGCCGAGCATGCCGAAGAGAGGGTTGTCGACGAACCCGAAGATGAACACGGGGTCGAGGACGACGTTGACGGCGACGCTGCCGGCCATCAGGTACATCGGGGTACGGGTATCGCCCCATCCCCGGAGGAGCGACTGGAAGACGAAGAAACCGAACATGAACCAGACGCCCAGGAAGATGACGCGCATGTATTCGACGGAGTAGGCGAACACGGTCGAGCCGGGTTCGGCGCCGATCAGTCGCAGAAACGTCGGCGCCAGCAGGTAGCCGACGGCGCCGAGGGCGAGCGAGAACAGCGAGACGAACGCGAGCGTCTGGCCGGCGACCTCGTTGACCCGCTCGAAGTCCCCGGCGCCCTTGTGCTGGGCGACGAGGACGCTGCCCGCGAGCGTGAGCCCCCCGCCCAGCGAGATGAGGACGAACACCGGTGGCCACGAAAACGAGAGCGCGCTGACGGCGTCCCGGCCGAGGCGACCGACCCAGAAGGTGTCGACGAGGTTGTAGACGACCTGCAACAGTTGCGTGAGGACGATCGGCGCCGAGAGCCCGACCAGCGGCGCGAGCAGCGACCCCTCCGTGAGGTCGTAGTCGCGACTACGCGTCACTCTCCTCCTCCAGTCGTCTGCGTCGGCCGGGCCATCGCTCCTGTCACCGGGGAGTAGCGCGACCGTCTTGAGTCTCGCGGGTATCGTGTGAACGCGTGACAGCGGTCGCGCCGGCAGTCCACAGGAGGGTCCCCTGGCGACACAGATATGGGTGACGCTCGCGGCGAACGGGGCCGGGAACCGGCTGGCGAGGGCGCCGAGAAGGGGCGTCCGGCCCGCTCCCGACAGTCTTTAGCCGTCGAGCGGCGAGGGTCCGGTGGATGGCCAACTCGAACGAGAAAGGCGACCGGCGCGAGCGGGAACTCGTCAACGAGCTCGACGCCGCGGGCTTTGCGGTGATGCGCGCCCCCGCCAGCGGGAGCGCCACCGAGCGGGAACTCCCGGACGTCCTCGCCGGCGACGGCGAGGAGTTCTACGCCGTCGAGGCCAAGTCCTCCTCGGGCCAGCCCATCTACCTCGACGGCGCGGAAGTGGAGGCGCTGCTGTTTTTCGCGCGCAACTTCGGCGCCAAGCCGCGCATCGGCGTCCGCTACGACCGCGAGGACTGGTACTTCTTCCACCCCGGCGACGACGCCGTCCACGTCACCGACGGCGGCAACTACCGGGTGAAAAGGGAAACCGCGCTCGCCCACGGCATCGACTTCGACGAACTCGTCGGCCACTCCGAGAAGGTCACGCTCGACGAGGTGGGCGAATCCGGCCCCGACCGGGCCACGCTGGACGTCCTCGACGCCTTCGAACGCGGCGACCTCTCCAGGGAAGAGGCCGCCGAGATGCTCGAGTGAGCGGTGGAACGTGACCGTCCGCAGTCGGTGAGGGTGACAGCCGCCCGGTGCGTTTATGTCAATCGGCGGTGAAGCCGTCGGCCGTGCTGCTGGTGGTGACGTACTCTCGGGAGGCGCGGGGGAGTCTCAGAAACGTCTGTCGCACGCACGAGGGGGCCGTGGTGCGGCGCTTCGGGCGCGTCGCGCTGTTGCGCGAGACGGCCTTCGCGGCGTTTCAGGCGCTGCGCCTCCGGGCGAAACACGGCACGGACGTCCAGATAGAGCGGACGGAGCCGTTCAACGAGTTCGAGGCCGTCGACGACTCCGTCCGGGAAGCGGCGCGGGCCTACGAGGACCGGGACGAACCCTCGCTGCCCTACGCGACGTTCGCCGCCCGGACCGACCACCCCGACCCCGAGGCGCTCCGCGAGACCGAGTTATGAGTCGCGACGCGGCGGCCGGCGAACCCGCCGAGACCGCGCGCGAGCGGGTCGTCGTCGAGACGGCCGACGAGCGACTGGTGGGGCCGGCGGTCGACCTCGGCGACGTCGGCCTCCCCGGGGACCTCGCTCAGCAGGCCGTCGTGACCGCCGTGCGGAGCGAGCGTCGCGAGGGCGCCGACCAGAGCGCGGGCGACGACGAGAGACCCGGTGACGGTATCCGGGTCCGCTGTCCCGACCCGCAGACGGTCCACGAGCACGTCGGGCTGGTCGAGCCGGGGATGGCGCTGCGGACGCGGACGGCGCTCGCGACGGCGGCCCGCTCGCGCGGGCTGGCGACGCCACGGGACGGGGAACTCGCGAGCGTCCGCGCGGCGCTGGCCGACCTGACCGTCCCGGAGGCGGACACGGCGGGCGCCCGCGAGCGACTGGCCGGGACAGAATCGGCCGTCGCCGCCGCTCGCGAGCGCGTCGCGACGCTCCGCGGACGCCTCCAGGCAGCCCGCGAGGCCGGCGAGAACACGGGCGACCTGCGCGAGGAACTGGCCGCGGCAGCCCGCGACCTCTCCGAGCGGGAGACGGAGCGGGCGGCGGCCGGCGAGGCGCTCGACCGGGCCGAGCGGCGCGCTCGCGGAGCGCGTGACGCCCGGGAGCGGCGGCGGCGCCTCCAGGACCGCGCGGGAAACCTCGAACGCGCGGCGCGGGCACACCTCGTTGAGGCCGTCCACGGGGAGTACGTGGCGGCCGTCGCGGCCGTGCCGGGTGCCGACACAGCGAGCGACGGCGGGGAGGACCCGTTCGACGCCGACCCGGTATCGGTCGCCCTGGCCATCGCCCGGGTGGCGCAACTCCGTGCGCCGGTGGTGCTCGCTGTCGACCGGTTCGACGACGCGACGGCGGCCGCCGACTGGCTCGACGCACCCGTTCTCCGGGTGTGAGCGCCCGTCCGGAGGTTTAAATCCGGAAAGCCGGCCAGGCCCGTCATGGTCACGCTCAACTGGGAGACCGAACGGACCGACGGCGTGACGCTCGTCAGGCTGTACGTCACGGCCGAGCACCGCCGGCGCGTCCGGGTGGAGAACCACCTCGACGGGCCGGTCTGGCCGCCTCGCCGCGAGGGCCAGCCCGCGGCCGGCTGGGACGGCGACGCTTTCGAGGGTGTCGTCACTCCCGACGACCGGCTCGTCGCCGGCTACGCGACGCCGGCGCCGCCCGCCGACCCGCCGGCCGAGGTCGTCAGCGAGGAACCGGCTGACCCCGACGCCCCGCCGGGACCCGCGGGCGGTAGTGTCGACCCGCTGGGAGGGGGCGGCCGACCCGCTGCGACCGACGGCGGGGGCAGTGCGAAGGGCGGCACGAACACCGCGAACGGGTGGGCTGGAACGGGATTCCAGCCCCCGAACGGCGACGGCAGTTCCGGCGAGTCACCGGACGACGAACCCACGCCCGCGGAGGTCGTCCGGTCGCTGGGCGACCCTGTCGTCCCGCGCGAGGCGGTCCCGGTTCCCGACGCGCCCGAGGAGGCCGACGACGAAGCCGAGACCGCGTCGCGAGTCGACGCCGCCGGGGACGTCGACAGTCAGGACGGCGAAGAGAAGGCGGGCCCCGACCCTGCCGACGAGACCGGGACTGTCGACCCGCCGGGGAGCCCCGGCGGTGTGACGCCGCCGGGAACGGACGCCGAACTGGTGGTTCCCGGCGCGGTACGCGCCTGGTTGCGCGACGTCGACCAGCGGTTGTGCGCCGTCGAGCGGCGCCGGGACGCCGGGACGGTCGACCCGGACCCGACGCTACAGGTCGCGGTCGCCGGGGACCGACGCGCGCTCTCGCGCGTCGCCGACAGGGTTGAGACGCTGGCCGGGCGCGCGGCGGCGGTCGAACGGCGGGCGGGGAGCGACGGGCGGCGATGATACTGGCCGTCGTCGGCGGCAAGGGCGGCGTCGGGAAGTCGACGGTCGCGTACAACCTCGCGGCCGACCTCGACGGCGTGGTCGTCGACGCGGACCTGGCGATGGCGGACCTGCCGGCCGGCCGCGGACCGGACCTGCACGACGTGCTCGCGGGGCGGGCCGCGCCAGTCGAGGCCGTCCGGGAGGACTGTCCGGTCGCGGTCCTGCCGTGCGGGCGGTCGCTGGCCGGCGCGCGGGCCTGTGACCCGACGGCGCTCGTCGACGCCGTCGAGGCGGTCCGCGACGCCTACGGCCGCGTCGTCGTCGACTGCCCGGCCGGCATGTCCGGCGACGTGGGCCTCGGGTTGCTCGTCGCGGACGCGTGTCTCCTGGTGACTGAACCGACGCCGGCGGCCCTGGGTGACGCCGTCCGGGCACGGGCGCTGGCACGGGAACTCGACGCGGGACTCGTGGCGGTCGCGCTCAACCGCGGGAGCGACGACGCGCCGACCGACGCGGTCGCCGACAGACTGGGCGCGCCGGTCACCGTCGTCCCCGATGACCCCGCGGTCGCGACGGCACAGGCCGCCGGCCAGCCAGTCGCCGCGACGGCCCCCGACTCGCGGGCGGCCGCGGCGCTCGCGACGCTCGCCGAGACGGTCGAGCGGACCCTGCGGCCGTCCACTCGCGGGTAGTGGGTTTGATCGAGGGACGCCGACGGTTCAGTTTTCGAGGTCCTGGTAGGTCCCGCGCAGCGTGACGGGCGTCACGTCGGCGACGTCCGCGGCGGCCTGCTGGGTGAGCGGGTAATCGCGCTCGCTGGCGGCGGTGTAGAGACAGGCGGCGGCGACACCGGCGGGATTGCGGCCGGCCACCAGGCCCTCGTCGCGGGCGCACTCGGCGAGGGCGCGGGCGCGGCGTTCGACGTCGTCGGGCAAGTCCAGTTCGCTCGCGAACCGCGGGATGTACTCCCGGGGGTCGATAGGTCCCGTCGGCAGCCCGAGTTCGCGGTTGAGCGCGTCGTAGGCCGCCCGCAACTCGCCGGCGGTCGCTTTCGCGTCGTCGACCACCTCCTCGACAGTACGGGACACGTCACTCGTCCGGCAGGTGGCGTAGACGGCCGCGGCGGCGAATCCCTCCAGGGAGCGCCCGCGCAGGAGGTCCGCGTCCTGTGCGGACTCGAAGAGGACGCAGGCCCGGTCGCGGACGTGCTCCGAGAGTCCGAGCGCCCCGACGAGGCGACGTATCTCGGTGAAGCCGTACACCTGGTTGCGCTCGGCCTTCGAGCCGATCTTGGTGCGGTTGTGCTGGCGGCGCATCCGGGCGACGCGACGGCGTTTGCGCCCTTTGAGACGCGTCGAACGGCCGATCTCCGTCGAGAGGCCCCTGTCGTGGCGCGAGCGGGTCAGTGGAGCCCCCGTCCGCTCGCGGTTCGTCTCGTCGTCCGCGAACGAGCGCCACTCGGGCCCCCTGTCGACCCTGTCCTCGGCGACCACGAGGCCACACTGCGTGCAGACGGTCTCGCAGTCGTCGCTTCGCAGCCTCCCCGCACACTCCGGGCACACTGTGACTGCAGTGCTCATACGCGAAGGTACGCCCGGAACGGGGTTAATAAACGGTGCGGTCACCCCCCGGACCGGGCCCGGGCCGCCCGCTCTTAGGTACCGGTAACCGGTACGTGGTTGCCGTCCAGCGGTCGTCGTGGCCGCCGGTCCGCGACGAGCTGCGAAGCAATCAAGAGCCTCGCCCCCCTTCGCCCGGTCGTGCTCACCGACGCGCCACTCGCGTCGACGGTCGACGACGTACGACGCGGCCGGACCGACCCCGGGGCGTACGTCGAGGCGCTCGAAGCCAGGGCGGCGACGGTCGAACCCGAGGTCCGGGCGTTCGTCGACGAAGACGGACGCTGGGAGCGGGTCCGCGACACGGCCGCGAGCCTGGCCGAACGGTCCCGCACACCGGCCGAGCGGGCGCCGCTGTACGGCGTTCCCGTGGGCGTAAAAGACGTTTTCCACGTCGACGGCTTCGAGACGCGGGCCGGGTCGGACCTGCCGCCCGACGTGCTCGGCGGCGAGGAGGCCGCCGCAGTGACGCGGCTCCGCGCGGCCGGCGCGTTCGTCCTGGGGAAGACGGTCACGGCCGAGTTCGCCTACTTCGAACCGGGACCGACGCGCAACCCCCACGACACCGACCACACGCCCGGTGGTTCCTCCAGCGGGTCGGCGGCCGCCGTCGCCGCCGGGCTCTGTCCGCTCGCGCTCGGGACCCAGACTATCGGCTCGGTCGCCCGTCCCGCCGCCTTCTGCGGTATCGTCGGCGTCAAGCCGACCTACGGGCGCGTGCCGGCCGAAGGGGTGGTTCCCGTCTCGCCCGCCGTGGACACCGTCGGCTGGTTCACGCAGGACGTCGAGGGCGCGCGCCTCGCCGCCGCCGTCCTGTGTGACGACTGGCGGACCCTCCCCGAACCACGCGAACGGCCGACGCTCGGGGTCCCCGAGGGGCCCTATCTCGCCCAGGCGGACGACGTCGGACGCGAGGCGTTCGCCGCGCAGGTCGACCGGCTGGCGGACGCGGGCTACGACGTCGAACGCGTCGACGCGCTGGAAGACGTCGCGGCGGTCAACGAGCGCCACGAGCGACTGATGGCCGCGGAGATGGCGAGCAGCCACGAGGCGTGGTACCGCGAATACGCCGACCGGTACGCCGCGGCGACGCGGGAGCTCGTAGAGCGGGGTCGCGAGGTGACGGGCGCCGAGGTCGCCCGCGGCCGACAGGGGCGACGCGACCTCAGGGAGCGACTCGAAACGCGGATGGACGACGCGGGCGTCGACCTGTGGGTGGCGCCGGCGGCACCCGGGCCGGCGCCCGCGGGGATCGGCGACACCGGCGACCCGGTGATGAACCTGCCGTGGACCCACGCGGGCCTGCCGGTCGCGTCGGTCCCCGCGGGCGAGCACGAGGGGCTCCCGCTGGGTCTACAGTGCGTGGCGCGGGCCGGCGCCGACGAGGACCTGCTGGCGTGGGTGGAGGGGGTCGCCGGGGTAGTCTGAGACAGGCGGACTGGGGCGTTTCACTCCCGTGTGCCGACGCGGTCGGCCAGGGTTGGGGCGGTCGCGGTGGCGGCCGTCGCCACGTAGTGTGAGGCACAGGCGTTGCCACATGCGAGCGCGAGTTCCCACTCCCAGTCGCGGGCGAGCGCGTAGCTCAACCCGCCGGTGAAGCGGTCGCCGCCGCCCGCGTGTCGCTCGGGGCGCTCGACGCGGAGGTTCTCGACGGTCACCTGCCCCCCGGCCGACGCGACGAGGGCCTCGTCCGGGGCGTGCAACACGGCGGCGTCGATCCCGGTCGCCTCGCGGACCGCCGCGAGTCGGGCGGCGTCCCCCGACGGCGGGTCGGGCAGGGCCGCTGCGGTCTCGCGGATCTCCGCGCGATTGGCGCTGTAGACCACGTCGAACGTGTCCTGGAGCGCAGCCATCGCGTCCAGCAGCGCGTCGGTCGCCTCGCCGCCTGCCCCGACGATGTCTCCGGGATCGAAGACGAACGGGGTTCGCGGGAGGGCCATCCCGCCGAGTCGGTGGAACGCCGCGTCCAGCCCGGGGATGGCGTCCCAGTTACTACAGCAGACGGCGTCTACCCCGAACACGTCGGGGAGATCGGCGACTCGCTCCAGGTCCGCGAGCGTCCAGTCGGCGACAGACGACCGTCGGACGAACATGAGGTCGGTGTCCGCGAAGTCGACGGCGTAGACGGTCGCGGGTTCGCCCATCGACACCGTCTCGAACGGGAGCGCGTCGAGTGAGGGCGTGTCGAGGTGCCCGTAGCAGGTCACCTCGCCGCCCAGCGCGTGCAGTTGCCGGGCGACGTTGACGGCCTGTCCGCCGGGCTCGGTCGACTCGACGCGCAGGTCGAACGCCGAACGGGTCCCTTCGAGGACTGCGCGTCCGAAGGCCTCGCGCGTCCGGAGGGCATCGCCGTCGGTCGTCACCGTGCAGTGGTGGTCGACGCTCCCGTCCGGAAAGGTCGCGAACGTCGGCGATGCCCCCTCGCGGAGGCGCTCTCGGAGGCGGTCGTACGGCACGCTACTCGGTTCGTGGCCCGGACCAAAAGGTCGTTGGGGCACGCGGATGTGCCGGTTCGGGCCATCGAGTCGAGCGCGGGCCGCCCGGGACGCCGGTCACCGTTCCCGTTCGAGGTACGCCATCGCCTCCTCGTCGGTGACCTGGTCGAACCGTTCGTAGAACTGTCCGACGCCCCTGAACTCGGCCGGCGTCTCCAGGCAGACGACCCCGTCGACCGCGGCCGCCAGGTCGGAGACGGTGTCGGGCGGGCCGACGGGGACCGCCAGCACGACGCGGTCGGCGCCGGCCGCCCGGACCCGCTCGAGACACGCCCTGGCGGTCGACCCGGTTGCCACGCCGTCGTCGACAACGACCACCGTCCGGCCGTCGAGTTCGGGTTCCGGGCGGCCGCCCCGGTATCGGTCCGCTTTCTGTCGGGCGTTCTCGGCCTCCTCCTCGCGCTTTTGCCGGAAGTACTCCTCGTCGACCGGCGCGTCCTCGTTGCGCCAGACGCTCCCGTCGCTCGCGACGGCGCCGACGGCGAACTCCGGGTTGCCCGGCGCGCCGATCTTCTTCGCGACGACGACGTCCAGCGGTGCGTCGAGCGCGTCGGCGACGGCCCGCCCGAGCGGGAGCCCGCCTCGCGGGATTGCGAGCACGACGTCGACATCGACTCCCCGCTCGTCGAGCGCCGCGGCGAGTCGCTCCCCGGCGTCCGTCCGGTCGGTGAATGGTGCTGTCGCCATCGGTCCGTTCGAAACGCGGCGCTCCGGGCGGATGTACCACGCGCTCGTTCCCACGCGATGGGAAGTATCGGTCCGTTTGATGAGGTCGCGTCGCCAACATGTTCGTATGAACTTCGACGAATTTACCGGCGAGGTCCAGCACCGACTCGAACTCTCGGGCACCGGCGAGACGGTGCGCGCGGTGCGGGCGACGCTGACGACGCTCGGGCAGCGCCTCCCGGCGGGCAACGCCGCGGACCTCGCGGCGTCGCTCCCGGCGGAGATCGACTGGTACCTGACCGGTGGCGTCGACGAGCACGGCCAGCGGTTCGGCTGGGACGAGTTCCTCGCGCGCGTCGCCGACGTCGAGAACGCGGACCGCGCGGAGGCAGCCTACCACGCCCGGGTCGTCGTCGACCTGGTCCGCGAGCAGGTCCCCGCCTCGGACTTCCGTGAGTTCCGCGAGTCGCTCCCCGAGAGCGCGGACGACGAGAACTGGGGCCAGCTCTTCGAAGTGGTCGACGCCGGCGGCTGGGGAAGCGCCGAGGAAGCCCAGACGGGCGGCGGTCCACAGACCGTTCGGGACGACGGGAGCTGAGACCGGGCGGACAGACACACCAGCTGACAAAAAAGAGATAATTACCCATGGACGAAACGACATCGCAACCCGAAGCGGAGGGACCGTCCGACGAACCGGGAGAGAGCGCCGACATCCGAACGCTCGCGTTCCGGATGCGGGAGATACAGCGGCTCCTGGCCGTCCGCGTCGAACAGGAGAACCGCCGGCTCGCGGCCGAAGGGCTCGAGCCGGTGACCGAGAGCCGGATTCTCGACGTCGACGAGGAGTGATACGGACCGTTGTACCCATTTTCGGCGATGCCATCGACGTATGGGCGAGTCACGGCCCGATGCGTTCACCGTGGTTCGCGACGGCGGTAACGAATTACAACGGTCCGTATGACGGTTCCGGGCGGTTCACAGGCGTCGTTCAGCTCGCGGCGCTCGACGTCGAACCCGCCCGTTTCGAGGGCGCGGCGTGCGTACACCGGTCGACACCCCACCCGGTCGTAGCCCGGAACGTGTTCGAACGCCCAGTCGTAGGCTCGCACGAAGGGGTCGTCCTCGGCGCCCGACCGCTCCATCGTCACGACACACAGTCGCCCGTCTGCGCGGAGGACCCGGCGGAGTTCGCCGACGACCCCGGGCAGTTCGTCGGCCGCGAACAGTTCCAGGGTGTCTTCGACGAAGGCGACGTCGGCGACGCCGTCACGGAGCGGGAGCGACCGCGCATCCCCGAGGACGAGGGCGGTCCAGTCGGTCGCGCCGGTCCGTACGGTCCGTCGGCGAGCGTGGGCCAGCATCCCCGGTGCGGCGTCGACGCCGACGACGCGACCTGCCGGACCGACGCGTCCGGCGAACGCGACCGCCGCGCGTCCCGGGCCGCAACCGACCTCGACGACGCGCTCGCCGCTGTCGAGACCGAGCAGGTCGAGCGCACGCTCCCGCGTGCCGCTCTCCAGGGGGGCGACCAGCCGGTCGTACAGCGCCGCCAGCCGGTCGTAGGTTCCCACGACCGTCTCGTTGGATACGCCGGGTTCGGGGGTGGACATGGCGTTCGCGGTGTCGTATCGTCGCTGTTCCGCGGGTTCGGGAAGTCCGGGTCTCGCGGTGCCGGGCGCCGTGGTTCGCCCGACGACCGGTCAGCGGATGAGCGTCACGGGCACGGGGGACCGGCGCGCGACGGCCTCGGCGACGCTGCCGAACAGGGACCGGCGTTCGTCCGTCCGGCCGTGGGCCCCGAGGACGACGTGGTCGACGTCTTCCTCGTCGACGTAGTCGACGACCACTCGCTGGGGGTCGCCGATCTCCGAGGCGGTGGACACCTCGCGGTCGTGGTCGTCGGCGATGGCGCGCGCCTCGTCGAGGACTCGCTCGGAGGCCTCCTCGGCGCGGTCGTACCACTCCTCGGACCCCATCAGCGGTTCGTAGGCGCTCTCGGCGTCCGTGGCCCCGCCGTAGCCGGGTTCGTACACGTCCACCACGTGGAGGACCGTGACGGACGCGTCCGGGAACGTCGTCAGCGCGTGCCGGAGCGCCTCGCGGGAGAGGGGCGACCCGTCGACGGGGACGATCACGTTTCGGGTCACTGGTACATACTCGGCGACTGGGGTTGCTGTTGCTGGCCCTGCTGTTGCTGGTACTGCTGGAGTTGCTCGGCGACCTGCTGTTTCCGTCGCCGGATCGCCTCGGCCTGTTCGAGCAACTCCCGGGTGTCGATGTCGAAGTCGACGAGCGGTTCCAGGGCGTTCTCGATGACGGCGCGTGCGGCGCCGGGGTCCGGGATGTAGGGGTTCGACCGGACGACGAGCGCTGCCGCCGGGACGTCGCCGCGGTAGCAGTTCGTCAGCAACGCGCCGGTGACCCCGCCTATCGCGCCCGGTCCGTCCGCCAGGTCGATCCCGACGTCGGTCAGCGCGGTCTCGAGGTCGTCGGTCGTCGCGACGCCGACGACGTCGCCGACCTCGTCTTCGGACTCGGCCGGCGCTCCCGCGAGAAAGACCGCGCGGTCGAACTCCGCGGCCAGGTCGTTCAGCACGCACTCGCTCAGCGATGCCACCGCCCCCGGCGGGACCGGCACGTCGCTGCGGAGCGTCATCACGTCCGGGTCGGCACCGGCGTAGACGCGGACGGCGTCGCGGACCCGCCCCTCGTGGAAGGCCGCGACGGGCGGGAGCTCCTCCGAGACGATCCGCCCGTGTTGCTGCAGGTCCAGCTGGTCCGTGATCTGGTCGACCGCGATCGACGCGACCATCCCCAGGCCGGGCAGTCCCTCGATGAGCGTCGGCGATTCCGCCGGGAGGCGCGTCGTCTTCTCGAATCGAGTTCTGTCGTCGGGCACAGTCACCACCTGCTCGAAGCGACGAACGCCGGGACGGTAAGTGCCACCGCCAGTTTCCAGCACGTGAGAACCGACTGCGACGTCCGCTCATCGACCGTCTGTGCTCTCCCGGTATCCGGGTCACGTCGAGGCGTCCCGGCCGGTCGAGGCGTAGCGACCGAGAACGACGCGGAGGCGTGGCGCGACCGCTACCCCATCACGTAGAGGTAGTTGTCGTAGACGTAGCGCTTGCCCTGTTTGATGCAGGAACCGACGTAGATGGTGTCCTCGCAGACGACGGGCTGGCCGTAGGCGCCGCCCGCGCCGTCGACGGGGACCTCGGCCACGAGGTCGCCGGACTCGACGTCCACCGTGAGGAACTGGATGCCCCCGACATAGAGGTGGTCCCCGGCGATGGTGAGCCCGGAGCGCCGGATGTCCTCGACGTCTCGCTCCCAGCGGGTCTCGCCCGACGCCGTCTCGACGCAGGCGAGCGTCCCGACGGAACTCGCACAGACCGCCTCGCCGTCCGGCGTGAGCGCCGGCGTGGCGTCGATCCCCTCCCCCCCGACGCGCGTCGTCCAGACCGACTCGCCCGCCGTCGAGAACGCCGAGAGTCGCCCGGCGGCGTCGCCGACGTAGAGTCGCTCGCCGGCGAGCACCGGCCCGTGTTTGATTCCGGCGGGCAGTGGGAGTCGCCACTGCTCGCTCCCGGTCGTGGCGTCGAGTGCGAACAGCGTCCCCCGCACATCGTCGCCGGTCCCGACCGTCCCCGTCGCGTAGAGCGTCCCCGTCCCGGGGTCGAGTGCGGGCGTCCCGAAGGCACCGGTCGCTGTGCCGTCGTCGACGGTCTCGCTGTCCCCGACCGAGAACGCCCAGTTCGTCTCGCCGGTCGCGGCGTCGAGCGCGCGGACGAGGCCGCGCTGAGGTGGCATCGGCGTCGTCGAGAGGTAGACGTGTCCGTCGTGGACGGTCGTCCCCGAGGTGATGACGGCGTCGCGTTCCCACCGGACTGCGCCGGTCTCGCGGTCGACGGCGTACAGCGTCCCCGGGGTGTCCCGGAGGAGTTTGGGGTCGGAGATACGTCGAGTGCCCGCGTAGACGGTGTCGTCGGTGACCGTCGCGGCGGCGACGTGGGCGTACTCGCCGAGTTCGGCCTCCCAGCGCAGTCCCCCGTCGCGCTGGTCGAGCGCGTAGAGAAAGCGCCCGCTCCCGAAGTAGAGCGCGTCGTCGACGACGGCCGGTTCCGGGATGCTGAACTGCCCCTCGACGTAGCGGCGCCAGTACAGCCCCATCCCCTCGCCCGGCGGCACGTCGCTCGCCACCGACCCGCGGTTCCCGAGTCCGTTCCCGTAGGTGTGCCAGCCGTCGGTGACCGACGGCGGCGCCCCATCGATGTCCGGGAGCGGCGTCTCGGTCGGACCGTCGTCGGTGGGCGTCCCGCCCGGGGTGGCACTCGCGGTCGGTGCGTCGGCGCTCGTCGCGGTCGGCGTCGCCGGCCCCCGGTCCGAGTTGGCCCCTGGCGAGTCGCCGGCCTCGGAGGCGGTGTTACACCCGGCCAGGAACGCCGCACCGACTGCCACGAGCACGCGACGCCTGCCGAGCGTATCCCCCGCCGTCCGTCTTCCTGGGGCTGCGTCCTCGTCCCGTTCGCCCGCGCCTCGGTCGCTGGAGGGCCACATCGATGGACACCTCTTGGGCCGAATCACTGTTAACTGGATCGGACACCCGGACAGAGACGGGAGAGGCGATAGTGTCGAACCCCCAACTACTAAAGCGAGGGCGCAGGTAGGAGGTGTCGATGGGGCTGTCAGACATCGCCGCGGGGGTCGAAGTCGTCGACGAGCAGCGCGATCGGGGGGTCGCGACCGTCGACCGGACCGGCGGGTCGCTGGCCGAGCGACTCGACGACCACGCCGAGGCGTTGCCGTGTTCGGCGGCCGAAGCGGCCACCCTCGTCGAGGCCTACGCCGGGGGCGCGAGCATTGGCGAGGCCGCCCGCGCGGCCGGAACCACGCCGACCGACGGCGCGAAGACGCTCCACCTGTTCGGCGAGTCGGTCTCGCCGGTCGGCCCGGTCGCACGCGACGTCGTGACCGACTGGCTCGACGGTCGACTCGGCCGGGTCGAGGCGGTCGAACTCGCCGGCGTCTCCGAGCGCGAGTTCGCCCTCGCCGTCTACGTCGAGACACACGACCCGATCGAGGGCGCCCGCGAGGCCGTCGAGGGCGTGCTCGCGCCCGAACGCGACGCCGCCGTCGAGAAACGCGATACGCTGGGGGAGACGATGAGCGACGTCGGCGAGTTGCGGTAGCGAACGCGCGGTGAGACCGGGGCGGTGCGACACAGCGGCTTCCGGCGGGCGGGACTACCCGAGGAGCGATCGCTTCCGAACGGTGAGGTCGCCCCCGCCCAGTTCGACGACGGCGTCGAACAGCGAGGTGATGCTGTCGACGGTCTGTACGTCGTGAGCGCTGGGGTCCATGTGGAAGTGTGCGCGCGCGTCGGCAGCGTACAGTTGCCCCGTGACGGCGTGGAGGAACTCGTAAGCAGTCTCGAGTTCGACGTACTGGAGCATCGCCGTCAACGAGTCGAAACAGACGACGACGTCGCCCTCCCACACCGAGAGGAACTCCCCGATCGCGATACCGAGGCCGGTGAGGTCACTCGCCGAGGAGACGGACTCGACGTCCGCCCACTCGACGTCGACGTCGCCGGCGCCGGCGCCGCCGACGGCGATCACCGCTCCGTTCAGCGGGACGTCGGCAGTCGCTCCCGTCCACTGCTCGATACAGCCACCGGGGTCGCGCCGGAACGTCACCCAGAGGACGCTCGTCTCCGCGGGGTCGGCCCCCAGCAGGAGGTCGGTGCAGACCCCCCGTTCGTCGCCCGACATCGAGGGAGCCGAGAGCAACACGTTCCGCGCGTCTCCGAGTTCCGTGTGCAGGTCCATCGTCTGGCCCGTAGGTACTACACCCGTGTAACCGCCGGAATAAAACGCTTGGCTCCCCTCTCTGCGATCCGACAGGTCACAGTCGTGGCCGGTTCTCGGGTCACTCGACCGGTGTGACGTCGAACCGTCCGGGGTCGGCGACCAACTCGCGTACTCGCTCGCGGGCGGCGGTCGGCGAGGGCGCGAGGACGACCACGCCGTCGGCGTCCCCGCCCCTCGCGCGGTAGGCCGAGAGTTCGCCCTCGAACTCGGTCGCGTAGGTCCGCAACACGCCACGGACCTCCCGCTCCAGGGTCGCGAGGTCCGTCTCGCCGTCCTCGAAGTCCGCGAGCGCCTCCTCGATGTTCCTGAGTGCGGAGATGCGGTCCATCTACGTCGTCCGGAGGTGGTCGGTGCTGGGTTCGTACACCTCGCCTTTCTGTTTGAGTTTCTCGATCTCGTGTTCGGCCTTGCTCGTCTCCATGCCGGCCTCCTCGGCGCGCTCGACGACCACGTCGACCGGTGCCCCCTCGTCGTACTCCTCTTCGAGGTCGTCGATGAGGTGTTTCAGGTTCTTGATCCGGTCGCGCTGGCTCTTGGAGGTCCCCGCCTCGACGACGTCGGCGTCGAACTCGCCGGTCTCGGGGTCGACGCCGATGTCCTCCATCTGGTCGCGGACGATCCGGATCACGCGGTCGGCGTCCGCCTCGGTGACCCTGTCCGAGAGGCGGACCCGCGCGCTGGCCTCCGCGAGGCGGACGAGCGCCTCGAGTTTCCGCGCCGTGACGGGCACCGGGGCGTCCTCGTCTGCCCCCTCCAGGCGCAGGTCGACGTAGAAATCCTGGATGGCCTCGCGGGCCTCCTCGGTCATCGTCGGGAAGCAGTTGCGCTTGGCGTAGGCGACGTACTTGCGCAACAGGTCCGGGTCGATGGTCGGCTCGACTTCCTCCGTGACGTTCTCGACCTCTTCGGGGCTGTAGTTGGAGGTGTTCACTTCTGTTCGGTGGGTGTGCAGTTCCCCCGCGTAGTTCGTCGTCAGGATGTGCTCGGCCAGGTCCCGGTCTTCCTCCTCGTCGGGCTGGTCCGTGACGGTGAATATCAGGTCGAAGCGCGATATCAGCGCGGGTTCGAGGTCGATCTGCTCGCTGATCGGTTCGTACTGGTCGAACCGCCCGTACTTGGGGTTGGCCGCGCCGAGCAACGAGCAACGGGATTTGAGAGTGGCGTTGATTCCGGCCTTGTTGATACTGATCGAGTTGTGGAGGACGACACCCTGGCTCACGAAGGTGTTCGTCGGTTCGACGGTCACGTCGTATGCCCAGTCACAGGCGTGATCGCCCTCGTTTGGAACCGTCTCGACGTCGGTCACGCGGTAGTACCGGAGGTCACAGCGGTCTTCGAGGGCGCTCGCTCGCCGCCCGAACTCGACGAGGGCCCGCTCAATAGCGTCATGCGCCCGGTCGGCCAGCGCCGTCCGCCGGGTCTCGTCGTACCCGCCGTTTTCGGCGTAATGGACTGCGCTGGTCGTCTCGCCGTCGAGGCGCTCGGCGAGTTGACTGCCGGACCAACCCGCGGCGGTGCGAACGTCCCGGAGCGTCTCCGCGGCGTCGAGGTCGGTGCGGACCTCGTCGACACGCTCGCGTAATTCGGCGAGTTCGCGCTCGACCGTCTCGACCTGGACGCCGTAGCCTTCGTCTAGGTTCGGGCGAAACTGGCCGGTCAGCCGCAAGCCGAGCAGCCGTCGGAGTTCGCGCAGTTCCCGGGCTATGCTCGACGGGAGGACGTCGTGGTGTCGAGGCGTGTCGGCGCTCCGTTGGGCGAACGTTCGTGCCTTCTCGTAGCGCTCGTCGGCCGGTTCGACCACCTGTTCGACGAATCGCTCCGTCGAATCGCCCATCACGTACGTCTTCCAGGAGTCCTCGGTGGAGTTGTAGTGGATCCGGGAGGCGACGCCGATCTTCGCCAGCGCGTCGGCGTAGTCTTCCGCGAGCCCCTCCGAGGCCGTCGAGATGCACATCGCCTCGCTCTCGACGCCCCCGTCGCCCGCGAACGCGCCGACGAGGAACCGCCGGATCACTTCCTCGGACGCGCCGAGCACCGCCGCTGGCATCCGCTTGTCCCGCGCCGTGTGCATCACCGCGGGGAAGTTCGACTCGAACCAGCGGTAGAGTTTGGTCGAGACCCAGCACTTCGTCACCGTGCCCGCGTCGTTGGTGTGGTCGCTGCTCGACATCCCGAACACGTCGGTCATCAGCCGGTCCATCCGGTCGAGCAGTCGTTCGTCCTGGTTCGAGAAGCCGATGTGGTGCGTCGACCCGACGTAGGAGTGGCCCTCTGCGGTGAGGAAGCCCAGGATCTCCCCGAGCTCGGGGGTCAGTTCGTCGGGTAGATCGACGTTTTTCTCCTTGCCGACGTGCGCCTCGTCGTCCAGCGCGACCGGCTGGGCGGAGTTAGGGAGTTTCCGCGGCGCCGGGACGAACGCCCCCTCCTCGATGTCCCGCGCTTCGACGGTCCCGACCTCCCCGTCGTCTTCGACGAACATCGGGTGTTCGGGCGTGACGAGGACGTCGCGGCCGTTCGAGAAGGTAACGCGGACGAACTCCTCGGGCGCTTCGTGGCGGCTGACTCTGTCGACCGAGGTCTTGGTGACGTCGTTCGTCTCCAGGTCAACCGAGTGAACCCCGACGTCGTCGACGGGGAGTATCTCGCAGTCGACGCCGTCCGTCACCTCGTCGGGGTTTTCGGCCATCCGCTCGTCGACGAACTCGCTGATTTCGACTTTTCGACCGTTAGACAGAAATATTTCTGAACTTGGATGATAAGATTGTTGTTCAAGTGCCTGATGCATTGCGCTACGATCGTCGGGGGCCATCTTATCCAGTTCGTCAACAGCTGCGATCCCCTGGTCGGCCAAAACGAGTGCTCCAGCCTCTAACGTCCACTGTTGTCCTTCACCGAAGTCGTCCCGAACGGCTGCTGCGGTATTGTGGGTGACGATTCCGTTACCGATGAAGTTGTGCGTGTCCGGGACAGTCAGGTCGAACACTTCTTTCTCGCCAGTTTCGACGCTCGCGACGACCTCGTCCCACCGGAGGTCGGCGTCGACTGCCTCCCGGACGAGCGACTCGACCGGACCGAGATCGATGTCTTCGAGCCTCGCTCGCGCTCTTTGTCTGCCGGGGTTGTCACCGCGGTTGACATTCGTATAGTACTCGCCGACGACGCCGTCGACGGGAGCGAGCGCGGAACCGACGGGGACCTTCTCGCGTTGTCGTCGCGTGTCCTTCACGACCGCGTCGAGTGCCTCCTGTTTCTCGGTCACCCCGAAGCCGATCGCCTCCGCGTATCGGTCGATGTCGGCCCCGTACATTTCGACGAACTGCTGGACATGTTTCGATTCGATGGTGTAGCCGTCCGCCAGTTCGTACGTTCCGCGACGGTCACGCTCGCGGATCTTGGCGCGAACGCCGTAGGTTTCGAGCATCAGTTGAATCTGTTTCGCGAGTTCCGTGCTAATCGTAGACATCAGGACGCTCGATCCGCCGGACTCGCGAACCGACACGCAACCATCGGCGTCCATCAGTCCGCGAAGGAACGCGTCGGCGTGCGCCGCGACTGTCAGCGCCGGGTCGAGTGACAGGTCGTCCTTCGGCGACTCCATCCCTGCGTTCGAAAACAGCCTGGCGATCGTCGCGCTGCTGACCCTGATACACGGGATCCGGTCGTCCTGATGCTCGATCTCGGGCTGTTTGTCGAATTTCTCGGCGAAGATATCGGCGGCTCGCTCCAGTAACTCCTCGTCGCTGTTCGAGATCCGAACTAACCCGCGGTTCCCGCCACGACGGTCGAGTGCGATGTCGCCGTCGCCGAACACCAATCCGAGGAGGTACATCAGATCCTCGTCGAAGACATCCGGGACTGTGAAGCTATCGCCGTGTCTGAGCATAAGACGGTCGAAATCGACGTCTTCGCGGCTCGCCCCGATGCCGTCGAGCATCCAGTCGAGTTTCTCCACCGGGACGTGGCGGTTTTTCAAATGTAGGTAGATGAACTCCTCCGACAGGTCGAGTTCCGCGGCTGCGTCCCGGAGCGTGCCATATTCTTCCTGTAGCGATTCGCGCAGAAACGCAACGGACTCCTCCGATAGCCGGATCTTTTCCGTCGTGAGTTCGAGGAACGACCGAACTCGCGCTTCGGCGCGGTCAAGGTCGTCGAATCGCGGAACAGCAACGTAGTCGCCCGCCTCGACCTCGGTGATCTCACACCACTCCATCCCGTCGTCCCCGCAGGTCAGGACGGGCGTATCGACTGACGCTTCGAGTTCTTTCCCGTGTTTCGTCTCGATCCGGTGGCAGGACTTTTCGGGCATTCGCCACACGTGCGAGGAGTCGGCGCCTCTCACCTCGCCTGTCCCTCGGTCAAACGTCTGCACGCGGACCGACTTCTCGACACTCGTTTCGGCATCGACCGAATCCGGAAGTTCGGGTGTCACGATGTCGCGGATCTCTCGGATCCCCTCTTCGGTCTGGACCAGCGTGTCTCCAGTGACGCACAACCCTGCTGAACTGCTACCCTTGCCTGACGTATAGACTGACCTCGGCGCGATGTTCCGGATGTACGAGAGCAACTGTGAGTTGTGCGAGACGACCCCGTTCGAGAGGTAATTGTGGGTTCCTGTGACTTCGAGGTCGTAGACCCACTCGTCGTCAGGTTCGACGGGGGTGATCGTCTCTATGCGGTCGGTCGTCGCGACTGCCTGTCCGCCGTCTGCCAGTGCGAACGATTCGTCCCTCGTCGACCGAGCCGTGCTGTGTGATACGATCCGCTGGCCAACGTGGAGTCGTTCCGCACGGACCGGCTCGAATCCGTCTCCGGACCGAACGAACAGCGGATGAGATGGGGTAACTGATATCTCGCGGCCCGCTGCAGTCCGGATCCGGTACATCCAGTCGGGCGCCTCACGCTTCCAGACCTTCGTCGCCTGCTGGGAACCGATACTCCCGTCTTCTCGTAGCGATGGCACCTCGAAATCGACCGAGTCCCACACCCCGTCGTCGACCGGTTTCGGGTCGTCGAGATTCCCCTCGACCAGATCACCGATCGGTTTCCGGGAGCCGTCAGCCAGCGTTACGAGCGTCTCTCCATCAACGCACTTCCCCGTACCAGGGTCCCCGATCAGGAGCATGTGGAGGTCGCCCCGGATGCGGGACTCGTCGGGGAGGTGTTTCGTCACGCCCGAAAAGAGCTGGAGGATGATGGCGAGTTTCTCCTGGTCGTACCCGTAGATGGAGGGCGCGATAGCGCCGACCATCTTCTCGTAGAGGTCCGCCTCCTCCGAGAGGGCGATGATCTTGCGCTTGTCCTGTTCGGTGATGTCCATCTCCTCGAACTGCTCGTCCTCGATGGAGACGTCGACGCCGTCCATGTAGACGTCGAACATCGCCGACTTCTCGCGGTCGTTGCCCTGCTGGTCGAGTTTCAACACGCCCGTGACGGTGACGTGGTCGCCGGCGGTCACCTCGCCGGTGATGTCGTCCTCGATGTTGACGTCGATGGCCTGGGGCGTCTCGCCGCCGCGCAGTCCCTCGGGGGATTCCTGCACGCGGATCTTCTGGGCGTCGACGAACTCCGACTGGTCGAAGTTGATCCGGAACGGTCCCTGGCGCTCACAGCCCTGACACTCGTGGGGCTCCTGAAACTCGCCGGTCTGCTGGGGGATCCGCGTGAGGGTGCCACAGCGCTGGCATTCGAAGGCGGCCTGGGTGATCTTCGGGCGGACGTCCGTGGCCTTGCGGACGATGCCCTGGACGGAGATGAGGTTGCCGCGGTGGTCGGCTCGGATCTCGCGGATGTCGGTGTGTTCGGGGAGGTCGCAAACGCGGACGTGAGCCTGGCCCAGTTTCACGTCCACCGGCAGGTCGTAGAGACGGAGCGCCTCCTCGGCGTAGTCCTGGAACTCCTCGGGGTGGGCGCGGTAGTCGTCAGCCAGGTCCGGGTCGAACCGGTAGAGGTCCTCCCAGTGGACGTGTAACGACTTGCGCTCGGTGGGGTACTGCTGGGCGAGTTCCCCGATCTCGTTGCGGTAGTAGTTGCGGTAGAACTCCTCGAATGCGTCTATCAACTCGGTGTTTTCCGCGCGGGCCATTGACTGGGGCCGGAGTATGTCCCCTTCGGACAAGAAGGTTCGCAAACCGCACCGGAAGTAAACCCGCCGGGGGACAGACCACAGGAGAGAGCGACGACGCTATCGCGAAACGAGGGGGTGGGGTCGAACGCCGATCCGGTCTCAGCGGCGTCGGTGACCGTCGCTCATACTGTCGGACACAAGTACGTGAACACGCTCGTCGGGAACACGCCAGCGAA
>JAZKRZ010000022.1:0-26070 GCA_036626395.1 Haloarculaceae archaeon | reverse complement strand
CGCTTAGGACGCTGTCCCGTAGGGGTCCGCCGGTTCAAATCCGGTCCCGCGCATACTGCTTCGAACGAACGTGAGAAGCGTGTTTGCGGTCCTTGATCTCCCGGACCTCTTCCTCGGGATAGCCGAAGGCGGCGACGAGCGTGAGGTCGTAGTCCTCGGGAAGTTCGAGGAACTCCCGCGCTCGCGGATCGTCGACGGTGTAGAGACAGGATCCGACGCCCGCCTCCCAGGCGGCCAGTTGCATGTGCGTGACCGCGCGGCCGGCGTCGGTCTCGTGGTAGTCGTAGGTCGGGTCGGTGCAGACGACGACCCCGAAGTCGTCGTCGGCGACCAGAACGAACCGCCAGTGCTGGAGGGTGCGTCCGCTGGGGGCGAGCCGGCCGGCGTCGAGGATCTCGCGGCGGGTCTCGCCGTCCACCGCCTCGTCGCGATACGAACGGACCTCGATGCGGGTGTCGATGGCTTCGGAGACGTCCATACCGGGAGGTGGGTCCGTGAGGCTCTTGAAAGTCGGGCCCTGCGTGGTCGGCGGACGGCTCATACTGCCGGACACAAGTTCGTGAACGGGCGACCCGCTGTTCGGGGATCAACCGTCACGAAAAAACCGAGACAGACATCGAACAGTGACATTGCTTGTGTCCGACAGTATCAGGTGAGCAGTCCCGCGAGTAGCCAGGCGAGCCCGATAGCGAAGACGGCTCCCAGGAGGTTTCCGGCGGCGTTCCCGACGGCCCGGGCCGTGTCGCCCGCCTCCCAGAGCCGGACCGTCTCGACCGAAAACGAGGAGAAGGTCGTGAACGACCCGCAGGCGCCGGTCCCGACGAACAGGAGCACCTGGGAGTCAGCGCCGAGGAACGTGACGAACCCGAGGACGAAACTGCCGACGACGTTGACCACGAACGTCCCTGCCGGGACTTTCCGGACCCGGACTCGCCTGGTGACGAGGTACCTGAGGACGGCGCCGAGCGTCCCGCCGGCGCCGACCACGTGCGCGGGGTCGAACTCGACCATCAGTTCCCCCTCCGGTGCAGGGCCGTGACCACTACCCGCGCGGCGAGGACGCCCGCGAACCCGAGCGCGTAGCTGGCGACGACGTTGGCGAGGAACCACAGCGGCGTCGACTGGACCGTCTCGAGCGCGAACGTGCTGTAGGTGGTCAGCGACGAGAGAAAGCCGGTGGCCAGCACCGACCGGGTCTCGGGGGCCAGCGCCTCCGAGTCGGCGACCCCGTAGACGAGCAGACCCAGTGCGAAGCTCCCGGCGGCGTTGACGACGAGGGTCGCGCCGAGCCCGCCGACCAGGAGGTCGACGAAATACCGGAGGTTCGACCCGGCGAACCCGCCGATAGCGACGAGCGCGACCCTCTCGAGACTGCGTAACGGGTGATTCTGGACGTCCGACATGGGACCTCGGGAGACCGGCCGCGTCGGGGACGGTGCCAGTCTCGTTGGTTGGAACGGTCGACGGCCCGGGTAAAGTAACTCCGGGATCCGCGGCGGCGTCGGGGGCAGTCGATTCGTCGCTCCGGTCGCCGGCACGTCGGAACGGTGAATCCGGGTATCGTCGTCGGCGGCCGGGGGCGTCCAGTTCGAGACCCCGTCGCGTGGTGGTCGCGCTGACCGTCAGCGGTGACGCCAGCCTCGGCACCGAAGACGGCATCGAGGCCGAAGGTATCGGCAACACGGGAAAGTGGACGGCCAGCGACGCGCCCGATCCCGTCGAAACGGCTGTCAACGAGCGCGACGGGACGACGGTGGCGGGGGAAACCGGGGTGCGGGCGACCGGGGCAGGTAGGGCACCCCGGAATCGATTCCTCGCATTCGTTCCGAGAGCGACAGGATCCTGTTTCCGGGAGGTCTGACGGGTGAACGACGGAAGTCTGACCACAGCGCAACCCTTTTTTCTTGTCGGATTGTGTGATACGACAATGAGCGACCTGGATGCTTTCGTCGAGGAACTGGTGGGCGACGCGGACGCGGTGTTTCTGTTCTCTTCGAGCAGGTCGCGCTACGAGTCGCTTTCGGGAGACGCGGAAGTGGTCGTCGTCGCCCCGGAAAACGAGGTCGAGGCCGACGCGTTCGTCGAGTTGCCCCTGGAGTTTCGCGACCTCGACGAGCGGGTCCGCTTCGGCGTCGAAGGCGCCATCGAGAACGGTTACGTAGACGACGAAGCCACTGTCGTCTGTGTCGCGAACGTCTTCGGCGACGACGAGGACACGGTCGCCCGCGTTCAGACCGGCCAGTTCGACCGGTCGGGCGTCTACGACCTGTTCGTCAACTCCCGGGCCGACCCCGACGTGATCCGTGACGTCCTCGAGGTCGCCGTCGAACTCGGGAAGAAAGGCCAGAAAGGCAAACCGGTCGGCGCCCTGTTCGTGGTGGGCGACGCCGGCAAGGTGATGAACAAGTCGCGACCGCTGTCGTACAACCCCTTCGAGAAGTCCCACGTCCACGTCGGCGACCCCATCGTCAACGTCATGCTCAAGGAGTTCTCGCGACTGGACGGCGCGTTCGTCATCTCGGACAGCGGCAAGATCGTCTCGGCCTACCGCTATCTCGAGCCCTCGGCGGAGGGCGTCGACATTCCCCGCGGCCTGGGTGCGCGACACATGGCCGGGGGTGCGATAACCCGCGACACGAACGCGGTGGCGATCGTCCTGAGCGAGAGTGACGGACTCGTCCGCGCGTTCAAGGCCGGCGAACTCGTCCTGGAGATCGATCCGGAGGAGTACTGATGCCGTTCGACCCACCGGTACAGACGGGGATCGACTGGCCGGAGATAATCCGGCGGGTCTTCTCCGAGGAGACGGTCTTCTGGCTCGCGATACTGGTGCTCGTCGCCGGTATCGTCGTCAGCTATTTCGCGTGGCGCTGGACGAGACGGCTTCTCCTGAGCGCGGGTGTCCAGGAGACCGTCGAGGGGACGCCCTTCGAGCGGACGGTCCGGAGTTTCGGAACCTCGACGGTCGGCGTCGTCGCCCTGCTCGTCGCGGTTTTCGTCTATCTGGGGACGGTCATCCTCGCCATCGACATCGCACAGGTCGTGCCGACGACGGTCTTCTGGTCGCAACTGACGGGCTACCTCCCGCGGCTGTTTATCGCGGCACTGGCGGTCATCGCGGGGCTCGTCCTGGGCGACAAAGCCGGAGTCATGGTCAGCGAACGCCTCAAGAGCATCAAACTCCCCGAGGTCGAACTCATCCCCGAGCTGGTCAAGTACAGCATCTTCTACATCGCCGCGCTGGTCGCGCTCGGCCAGCTCGGCATCGCCATCAGCGCGTTGCTCGTGTTGCTCGTCGTCTACACGCTCGGGCTCGTCCTCCTGTCGCTCGTGGCCTTCTGGGACCTCCTTCGGGCCGGTGCGGCCGGCGTCTACCTCCTCCTCAACCAGCCCTACGGTATCGGCGACCGCATTCGCGTCGACGGCAGCGAAGGGATCGTCCAGGAGGTCGACGTGTTCACGACCCACATCGAAAGCGAGGGCGAAGAGTACATCGTCCCCAACCAGAAGGTGCTGCAGTCGGGTGTCGTCCGCGTTCGCGAGTGACGACCGGTTTCGGAGCGTTACAGGTACCGGGCTAGTCGTCTATCCGTCTGGCCGGCACGCCGGCGACGGTCGTCCCCGGCGGGACGTCGTCGGTCACCATCGAGTTGGCGGCGACGCGTGCGTCGGCGCCGACCTCGACGCCCGGGAGGATGACCGCGTCGGCACCGATCATGGCTCGCTCGCCGATGGTCACTTCCCCGGTGCGGTATTCGTCCTGGAGGAACTCGTGACAGAGGATCGTGGCGTCGTAGCCGACGACTGCGTCGTCCTCGACGGTGATGAGTTCGGGCCAGAAGACGTCCGGCGTGGCGGTCAGCGCGAACGCGACGCCGGCACCCACGTCGGCACCGAGCCGCCGGAGGAGCCACCGCTTGAGCGTCAGACTCGGCGAGTACCGTATCGCCCAGACGAGGAGGAAGTTGACCGTTAGCCGCAGCGGGCCCTTTGCGTCGGGCCAGTGACCGAGACTGTTGCCCGGGCCTGGTGTGGGGTGGGCAGTGAGCCGTTCGTGGCGACTCGTCCGCTCGCCGACGAGTTCGCCGTCGTCCGCGTCCCGACCGTCGTCGCTGCTGTCGCTGTCGCCGCTGTCGTCGTCGGCGGTCGGACGGTCCTGGCCGCGCCGGGGTTCGCTCACGGCGCGCCGTTCGGGACGGACCTATTTCAACCCCCCGACGGTCCCGGGACGCCCACGGCCGCTCGGAAGCGGGCAGAACCGTACTCCGGACACGAGCACTGCATCCGTTCGGTGGCCGCGTCGGGGTCTTCGAGACGTCACGTCTCCGCACGTCGACGAGCACGTTCACGTACTCGTCTCCGACAGTATCAGTCGTGGGGCGGCGGGACAGTGTGAAAACGGTTGTCGTAACGCATATGTGTCGAACGGTCCTCTGACTTGATAACATGAGTACCGAACGTTCGTCGGGGAGGTGGTGGCGTGGGCGTCGAGATTAAGGAGTCGCCCGTCTCGGACGCGGAGTTCGAAGAGATGAAAGCGTTCGTCCACGACTACCTCGTCGCCAGCGTCGAGAACGAGGAGGACGGCGGTCGCATGCGGTGGTACCCCTGGCACTCGGCGGAGTACCGCTTCAACCACATCCTGAACGTCGTCGAACTGGCCGGGGCGATCGCCCGCGAGGAGGGCGCGAACGTGGACGTGACGCGAGTGGCGGCTCTCTTTCACGACATCGCGAAACTGGAGGTCGACCAGGACCTCCACGCCGAGGAGGGCGCCCGGATCGCCCGGGAGTACCTCCAGTCGCGCTGTGACTACCCGCAGTCGTTCGTCGACGAGGTCTGTGCGGCCGTCGAACGCCACTCCTACCAGGGCGACCTGACCGACCTGCCGCTGGAGACCCGGTGTCTCGTCGAGGCGGACGTCCTCGACAAGGTCGGGGCCAACGGCGCGGCGCTCATGCTCTTGCGCATGGGCTACGAGTCGCGCGACCACGTCGACGCCGCCGAGATGGTCGGGCGCGTCCTCGAACGGGGTCGGGACGCCCGCGAGCGCATCGAGTCTGACACCGCCGAGAGCATCGCACACCGGCGGCTCAAGCGTGTCAAGTGGTTCCGCGAGTGGCTCGAAACCGAGGTGGCCGTCGTCGACCTCGAGGAGGGCGTCGAGGACCTCCCCGACGGGATGGGCTAGAGCAGGGCCGTTCCGGCCGCCCACAGGAAGGCCACGCCGAACCCCGCCAGGACCAGTGCCGACAGCACCGCGACCGTCGGCGCGAACGCGTCGACGCGCCGGCCCACCCGCACGAGCGTCGCCGGGAACCCGACGATCCAGACGACGATCCCACCGAACAGGCCCGCGAGTAGCGCGGGACTGCCCGTCCTGACGACCAGCAGACCCGCCAGGTCTGCCCCGAGAACCGGGAGCACGGCGAGGACGTCCAGCTCTCCCGGTCGCAACAGCCCCACGCCGACGGTCAGCCAGAACAGTATCTGGTAGGGGTTGGTCAACGCGAGCACGAGCGCCTTCCTGAACCCGCGGGTTCCCGGGGCGGCGTCGTCTGGCGCGTCTGTGGACTCGTCGGCGGATCCCGTGACGAACACCCCCCGGACGTCGCGGACGGCGTCGTATGCGAAATAGAGCATGAGCAGGCCGCCGACGCCGACCATGACAGCCCGGACCGTGGGTGCCGAATCCAGGAAGGCGACGACGCCGGCCAGCGAGAGCACGAAGAAGACGACGTCGGCAGTCATCGCGCCCAGCCCCGCGGTGAAGCCGGCGAGCCACCCGCGGAGGACGCTCTCTTCGGCGATGACCGCGTTCATCGGTCCCGGCGGCGCGGCGAGTGCCAGGCCGAAGACCGCTCCGGCGAACAGCGTCCAGACGCTCGCAATCAGCGACATCGCGTCCGGATAGCGGCCCGAGCGACTAAACCCGGACGGTCTGCCATCGCCTCTGACCTACTGGTACATCCCCAGCGGCTGGGCGCTGGAGCTCTCCTGGCCCGCGTCTCGCATCTGCTTTGCGAGTTCCTCCCGGGCGGCGCTTATCTCCTCGGCCTGTTCGACGAGTTTGTCCGTCTCGACGGAGACGTCGGCGAGCGGTCCGATCCCGTTTTTCAGGAGGACCCTGGCGGCCTCGGGGTCGGGGAAGTTCCGGCTGGCCTCGACGACCAGTCCCAGGGCGCCGACGCTCTCGCGTCGGGCGTGGTAGAGCAGGGCGCCGGTAGGGCCGCTGATGACCCCGTCCTCGCGCGGGGTGTCGATGCCGTGTTCGTCGAGCAGCGACGCGACCTCGCCGTGACCGACGCCGTAGAGAGCCGGGACGCCGTTTTTCTCCGCGGGGAGTCCCGAGAGGTATAGCGGCGTCGCGTCGAGCCGGGCGAGCCAGCCGGTGAGACAGCCGGCAAACTCCTCGGCGACGCCCGGCGAGACCGGGACGTCGCTCTGGAGGACGAGCAGGTCGTTCTCGGGGTCAGCATACACCCGCACCGGCGGCTCGTAGTCGGTCCGCCCGTCCCGAAACACCGCCACCTCCGGGAGTCCGTCGCAGTAGCATGTGGCGTAGTGTGTCATCTCGAGTTCGTCGACGAGGTGGTCGCCGGCGATCTTGCCGACCAGGCCCACGCCGGGCAACCCCTCGACGAACGTCGGCGCGTCCAGTTCGACGTCCTCGCGATGGACAGCTACCTGTGCCATACCTGGGTTCGCGCCGGCGAAGAGGATAAACGTGGTCCTAACGCGACGGGAGCCCGGACCCGACGAGCGTGTCCCGGAGACTCGAACGTGGGGGTTTTCACGGGTCCCGACGACCGGCGTGCATGGAGGTGCTGGAGCGGTACGAACCGCTGGTGGACGACTTCGAGGCCTTCCGGGCGGCCTGCGAGCGCCCGCTCCCCTCGGTCGTCCGCGTGAACACGATCAAAACGACAGTCGAGCGGACCAGACGCGCCCTCGCCGACGAGGGTATCGCGGTCGAGCCCTGCTGGCACGACGAGTTGCTGGCGCTGCCCGACGCCCAGCCGGGGACCAACTGGCCGTACGTCCACGGCTGGCTCCACGGCCAGGAGGAGGTGTCGGCCGTCCCCGCCGTCGTCCTCGACCCCCAGCCCGGCGAGCGGGTCTGGGACACCTGCGCCGCGCCGGGGAGCAAGACCACGCAACTGGCCGCGCTCATGGACGACCGCGGGACGCTCGTTGCCACCGACAGCAACCTCGGGCGCATCTCGGCGCTGCGCTCGAACGCCGAGCGCCTCGGCGTGACCGACGTCGCCGTCACCCACGAGGACGCCCGCAACCACTCGCTGAAGCCCTTCGCCGACGACGGGACGGACGCCGTCGCCTACGACCGCGCGCTGGTCGACGCCCCCTGCTCGTGTGAGGGGACGGTCCGGAAGAACCCCGACACCCTCGACGAGTGGACGCTCTCGCACGTCGAGGGTATCGCGGGCGTCCAGAAAGGGATCCTCCGGCGGGCGGTCCAGGCCACCCGTCCCGGCGGGACCGTCGTCTACTCGACGTGTACGTTCGCGCCCGAGGAAAACGAGGCCGTCCTCGACCACGTGCTCGCCGAGGAGCCCTGCGAGGCGGTCGCGTTCGACCTCTCGCTCGCGTCCGCCCCGGGCGTCACCGAGTGGGACGGCGAATCGTTCGACCCGTCCGTCGCGAGGGCGAAACGCATCTACCCCCATCACAACGACACCGGGGGCTTCTTCTGTGCGAAACTGGCGGTGGGGGCATGAGTGGCGGGCCGCCGGACGGGGAGGCGAGCGACGGACCCGCCGAGAACCGGAGCCACCGCTTCGACAGGCTGCCGGCGACCGCCGACGAACGGGCGGTCCCCGACCGGCCCACGCGCGTCGAGGTCCTGGCGTGGTGGGACGAGCGCTTCGGGGTCCCGGCCGACGTCTTCGCCGACCACAGCTTCTGGGAGCGCGGGTCGGGCAAGATATGGGCTTACGCCGGCGAGGCACCCTCACCAGTCGAAATCGAGAGCCTGGGAATGGTCTTTCTGCGAACCCGGCGCGAACACTGGAAGCCCACGCTGGAGGCGGTCCAGCGCTTCGGCGACCACGCCACCCGGAACGTGGTCGCCCTCTCCCGGGACGAGGCCGCGACCTTCCTCGCGGGCGACGACCAGGAACTCGACTGGGACGGCGACTGGGGATATCTCGTCGTCACCGACGAACTCGCCGGCGAACACGAACCGCTGGGCGTCGCCCTCTACGTCCACGGCGAACTCCGCTCGCAGGTTCCAAAGGGCCGCCGTCGGGACTTCCGGGCGTGACGCGTTCGGGGCCGACGGTCGGTCCCTCCGCGGGACGATTCCGCCGTTCAACCGCTGATACTCGGGCGCGAGGATTTATCTCTCGACGGCCGCTCGCGTGTCGGCGAGCAGGTCCTGGACGTCGACGACTTCGCCCTCCCGACTGGACCGGATAGCCGCCTCGACGAGCGCGACCGACTGGAGGTTGTCAGCGACGTTCGTCTCCATCGCGGGGCCGCCGTCGAGCCACTCGACGAACTGCTCGACGAGCCAGACGTCGGACCACGTCTCCCGCTGGTCGAGGGGGATCGGCGTGCCCTCGCCCTCGCGAGCGCTCACGTCGTCGCCCTGGTAGGGGAAGTACTCGAGGTCGCGCGAGTCGAGGACGAGCGTGGCGTCGCGACACTCGGCGCGGACGTAGTCGTCGCCCCAGCAGTTGAGCGTGACCGCGTTCGCCTTCGCGCCCTCCCAGGTCACCCGGCGGCCGTTCTCCAGGCGCATCTCGACGAGGGCCTGACAGTCGCCGTCGTACTCGGCCCACTCGGGTTGCCAGGTGTCGGCGTACAGCGTCGCACAGCGGTCGCCGGCCATGTCGGCCAAAAAATCGAGCTGGTGGACCGCCCCTTCGACGAGCAAGGGGTCGGCCATGTCGTGGCGGAACGCGCCCCAGGAGCCGTACTGTCGCTTCGCGCAGGTGAACCGCGCGGCGAGGTAGTCGAGCGGCCCGTACTCGCCCGACTGTATCCGTCGCCGGAGCGTCGTCTTGTCGCGGTCGAAGCGGTGGCTCATCGTCACGCCCATCTTCACCCCGGCACGGTCGACTTTCGCCGCGATGCGCGCCGACGCCTCCAGCGTGTCGGCGATCGGTTTCTCCGAGAGGACGTGCATGTCGTGTTCGAGCGCGGCGTCGACGACGTCCTCGTGGACCCACGGCGGGACGACGACCGTGCAGAAGTCGGCGTCGGGGTGGGCGGCGAACGCCTCCGCCGCGTCGGTGTAACACTCCGTTTCGTCGAGTCCGAGGTGCTCCGTCGCGTTCGACAGGGCATCCGGGTCGACGTCAACCGCCGCGACGGGTTCGACCAGTCCGCGGTCGACGTTCGGCGGCAGGATGTGACTGCACCAGTGAGCACCCCGACCGCCCGTTCCGACCTGGACCATCCGGTAGGTCATGGCCACACGTCTCGCCCCGCCGGGTAAACGTTCCGGCACCCGGCCTCTATCGCCGGTTTCTCCCGCCGACAGCCCGGCCGGAGACGGCCCCATTCCGACTCTCGGCCCCTTCGTCGTCCGTTCGACGTCGCCTCGTCACCGACGTCTCTCCCGGCCGTCACTCCTCGCGAAGCAGCCCCCGGACCCGGTGATACGCCTCCTTCGGGCGGCGATACTCGTCGACAATGCCCTTGTTGTTCTTGGTCTTGGGCCGGGTGGCCCAGTTGCGGGGGTCGGTCCGCGTATCACAGAACTGCCAGACTGCGAACCCTGCGACGAACTCCGTCGCGCGCGCGGTTTCGATGGCTTCGGCCAGGAAGTCCGCCTGGAAGGACTCGCTCCACTTCCCGCCGTCGCGGGTGCGCTCGCCCGCCACCGCGCCGGCGCCGAACTCCGAGACGCCGACCGGTACCTCGACGGACTCGCCGAGGTTGCGGATATCGACCGTCACCGTCAGGTCGGCCCTCGCGCCGTCGAGGTCGTACTCGACTGCGACGCCCTCGACGAACCGTTCCGGGACCGACTCGACGACCACCGCCCGGGTAATGCCGCCGTAGGGGAACCAGTCGGTCCCTGGCCGGGGTATCGACCGTTCGTCTCGGGCGCTGTCGGCCCTGACGACGACGTCGTGGACGCCGCTCTCCAGGTCGGCCACCGCTTCGAAGGGTGTGTAGCCGCCGTAGTGCTCTGTGACACGTTCGCCGTCTATCCACACGGTGGCGTCGTGACAGACGCCGTGGAACGCGACGCGGGTCGGCCCGCTATCCGGGAGTTCGAACGTGCGGCGATACCAGGCCACACCCTCGTAGTCGTAGTAGTCGCTCGTCGCGTTCCAGGCGCCGGGGACGTCGATCTCGTCGGCGCCTTCGGGGAAGCGCTCGTGGTAGCCGCGTTCGAGTCCCTCGTCGTCGGGGTCCGTGAGGAATTCCCAGACGCCGTCGAGGGCTCGCCGGCGGCGCGTCGGGGCCGTCTCGAAGGTACGATGTGTGGACACGGACTCCCGATCGGAGGGCACGGTCAAAGCCGTTTGGCAGGCGGCGGGCACCCCGTCACTGCTCCGCGCGCCGGAGCGTTCCGCCGCCCAGCCCCTCCCACTCGACCCGGTAGCCGAGTCGCGAGAGCGCGGCGCTGCTGTCGGTGATACCGCGCGCCTCGAGGCACGCTCTCGCCTCCTCCAGAGAGACCCCCGCTTCGAGTTCGTCCGCGAGACCTTCGAGGACTGCGGGGCGGACGAGCGTCCGTCCCACCCGCTCGTGCTCGGGGAAGGTCCTGTCCTCGACTGCGGCCTCGCTCACGCCGTGCTCGCGGGCGAGCGCCTCGATGGTCACGACGTCCGCGTCGGGGACCATCTCCTCGGGGAGCGTTGCGGCGCTCTCGGCGACCAGGTCCGTCTCGTAGCGCCGGAGGGCGTCGCGGACGTCCTTGACCCGGACGCGTCCCGAGTAGGGGACCGCGCGGTGGTCGCGGGCCTCGACCGCCTCGCCGACGCCCAGGTCCTCGTCGACCGCAACGAGCAGTTCCACGTCGTCGATGGCCTCGAGTTGCGAGAGCTTCTTCTCGACGTACTCGGGCGTCCAGAAACCCATGATCTCGAAGTACACGCGGAACTCGGCGTGGCGGTAGTCGAACGCGAAGTCGGGAATGGCGACGCTCGCTCCCGCCTCCAGTGGTTCGGGTTCCCGGGTCAGCCCCCAGTCGAGGTCCAGCGACTCGAATCGGGCGGCGAAGTCCGCCTCGACGCCGCTGTCGTAACTGACCTCGGTCACGGGGTCGACGCCGGGCACCGAGACGTCCGCCCCGGTGAGGGTCATCGTCCGTTCCGTGCCCCGGTCGTCGATGGTGGCTTCGAGACGCCACTCTTCGGCCCTCGCGACGGTCCGGAGGAGTCGGGCAAAGCGCGTGCCGTAGCGGCGCGTCCGCCGGAACAGTCTGTCGGGGCCGGTCACGAGGACTTCGCGGCCCTCGTCGGTCCGGCGGACCTCGTACATCAGGCGCAGTCGCTTGACCGCCGAGACGAGGGCCCGCGGGTCCGACGAGCGGACCCGCACCTCGGTCGCGTCGAACAGCGCCGTCTGGGCCAGCGAGAGGTTGTACTGCGCGACGAGTTCGTCGGGGTCCCAGCGAGGGTCGACCGCGGCGAGCACCTGGCGGTCCTCGAGGTCGGCGTACAGCGACGCGGCGACCGCCTCGCCGTCGACGCCGAGTCGGTCCCCCGCACGGGCGAGCGCTCGCTCGCGCTCGGGCTCGGTGACGACGCCGACCTCCTCGGCGGCGTCGCAGGCCGTCCGACGCGCCCGCTCGGGGGGAACTGCGGACCGCGTCTCGAACGTCGCGTCGCGTTCGAGGAGCTTCGCGAACCCGCGGACGAGCTTGAAATCCCCGGTCTCGCGCTCCAGCGATTCGAGCGCATCCGCGAGGCCGGCCCGCGAGCGGTCGACGTGGCCCTGGTAGACGCCGAGGACCCGCGCGGCGACGTCGCGGTGGTCGTCGCCGGCGAACTGCGGGTGGTAGCCGCCGCCCGCGCGGGACACCCGCAGGAGGTCTTTGGTCAACACACTGCCGAATCGTCGCCGCGGCGGCATAAACGCCGCGGGCGTCGGTCCCGCCCCCGTGAACGGTCTCCCGACACGACCCGGAAGTGCGGGCCCGACACAACCGGCGGTATCCGGTGGGACCGAGGCCGGCGGTATCCGGTGAGACCGAGGCCGACTGCGTTCGTGACGCCCAGACCGGTTCCGGGCGATTCGGGGTCAGCCAGGCCGGTGACGGGCTTCCGCTGGCGGCGAGAAGTCCGGGACGGTAACGGTGGCGGTGACGCGAATTGCGGCATAGTCGTGGATTTATATATCCCTGCGCGTTTGGGGGAAGCATGCGGCTCACGACGGCGCTGAACGAGTACAAGCGATGCCGATCTCAGCGCTTTCCCGAGGAGGTTCGGACGACCGAGGGGTCGTTTTCGGGACACGGGGACCGACTGGTGCACGTCTCGACCGACGGTTCGGTGCGCGATTACTCCTCGTCGCTGTCCGGGCTCTACGGCATCGACCGGTCGCGACTGGGGATCCGGACGGGCGGCGAGACACGCTGGTTCACGGACCTTGAGACGATCCGACAGCACTACTACCGCGAGACGCGACTCGTCGAGACCGAGTTCGACGCCGGCGCGTTCACTCTCCACCAGTACGACCTGACGCTGGGGCGAGCCCACGTCACCCACGTCGAACTCCGGGGAGCCGTCCCGTCGGACGCCCGGCTCGTCGCCTACGTGACGCTGGCGCCCGAGGGCAAGGAAGCGGGCGTGGGCGCGCTCGTCCACGACGACGCGGGCCCCGACGAGACCCGCGTGCTCGAGGTGTTCCACCGGCGCGAACACGACTATCTCGGTGCCTCGACGGGGCTCGACGGCGTCTACGGCCAGCGCCCGGAGCGGTTCGCGGAGTTGCTCGACGGCCAACCGACGTCGATGCCCCGCGACGACGGTCACAGCGACCAGACGCGCCTGAGCGGTGACTTCGTCGTCACCGCGCCGCTGGCGGCCCGCGGACGCGAGCACAGCACGACCCTCGTCAGCCAGCTCTCGGACCACGAGGACGTCGACCGCCCCACGGCACTGGCGGACCTGCGACACTGCGCGCTCGACCACGACGTCGCCGAGGCGCTCCGCGAGGCGGCCCGCGAGCGAACGGTCACCGACGTCCCGCCGTCGTTCCCGCGTTCGTCGCTCGTCCGGACGGACCTGCGGGTGGTCGACCTCCTCGAAGCCCCCTCGGGCGCGCACATCGCCGGCCCCGAGTTCGACCCGTTCTACGCCAACTCCGGGGGGTACGGGTACGTCTGGTTCCGCGACGACGCCGAAATTTCGCGGCACCTGCTCGCGGCCAGCGAGTTCCTGGACGTCAACCCGATCGAGACCCTCGAACGGACGGCCCGCTTCCAGTGTGAGACCCAGCTGTTCGACGGCACCTGGCCCCACCGCGTGTGGGCGACAGACGGGTCGCTCGCCCCCGGGTGGGCCAACGCCAACCTCGAACACGACGAGGACTCCGAGGAGTACCAGGCCGACCAGACCGCGGCCGTCACGGCGTACCTCGCGACGCTGTTGCGCGAACGCCAGCGGGAGCTCTCCGACGACCTGACGGTCGAAATCCGGGAGGCCCTCGCCGAGGCGGTCGACGCCATGCTGGGCGACGTCGAGGAGAACGGCCTCCCCGCGTCCTGCCAGAACCTCTGGGAGGACGCCGTCGGCCAGTTCACGCACACGGCGGCGACCTACATCGAAGCGTTCGCCGCGGTCGGGCGCGCGCCGGTCCGCAAGCAACTGCGCGAGCGCGCGACCGCCGGCGCCGAGACGGTCCTGGACGGTCTCGACGCGCTCTGGGACGAGAAACAGGGCGCCTACGGGATGCGCCTGGCCGACGGGACGCTCGACCGGCGGCTGGACGCCGGCACGCTCGCACTCGTCGCCGCCTTCCGGGAGGTCGAGGCCCTCGACGGGACGACCCTGGAGGACGAACAGCTCGACCGGCTCACCGACCACGTCGGCCTCGTGCTCGACACGCTCTTTCGCAACCCCCGCGACAGCGACGTCGCCGGACTCGCCCGGTACGAGGGCGACCGCTGGCGCAGTGCCGACCAGGACGCCGAGAAGGTCTGGTCGGTCACTACTGCGATGGGCGCGCTCGCGGCCGTCCAGACGGGTCGGCTCCTCGAGGCCCGCGGCGAGGACGGCCGGGCGTACGTCCGGCGGGCGGGGCGGCTCTACGAACTGCTCGACGACGACGGCCCGTTCACCTCCGAGGCCGGCTATCTCGCCGAGCAGGTCTTCGACGACGGCACGCTCGACAGCGCGACGCCGCTCGGGTGGCCCCACGCCGTTCGACTGCGGGTGACCGCGCTCCTCCACGAGCTGGAGGCGCTTCCGGCGGCGAGCACCGATATCGAGGGGCCCACCGAGCGCCCGACCTGGACGACCGGCGAGAAGTACGGGCTCTCGACGGCGGCCGACCACGACGCCGCGGACTCGTCCCGCGTCTGGTTCACGCTCACCGAGGGCGCACTGACGGAGGCGCGGTTCCCCCGCGTCGACGTGATGAACCTCCGGACGCTGGACTTCCTGGTGCGCGCCCGGAACGGGTCCGACTACACCGTGCGGACCCACCGCGAGGACCGCTCGGAGGACGACACCATCGAGCGCCGGGTCGAACCGACCGCCGACGACGCGCTCCTGTTCCGGCACGTCTTCACCGAGAGCGGCGACGGCCGCGGACACGAGTGGGAACTCGCCGTCGAGTACACGACCGACCCGGACCACGACGCGTTACTCGCGGACGTCTCGTTCGAATCCAGCGACGACACCGAGTACGACGTGTTCGCGGTGGCGGACACCGCGCTGGCCAACTCCGGCGGCGCCGACAGGGGGCTCCGACTCGGTGAGGCGGGTCACCACCACCTCGTCGCGCGCGACGCCAGCGCCTACACCGGCGAACACGACCGCTCGCTCCTCGTCGACGAGAACGGCGAGGGCTACTCCGTGGCCGTCGCGATGGCCGCGAGCGACCACTTCGACTGGGCGACGGTCGGCGTCGCCGGCGGGGACCGCCTCCACGCGCTGTTCGCCGAGGGGGAACTCCCCCGGGTGCGCTCGTCTGTCGACGTCGAGAACGTGGTCCTCATCGGTCGACTCGGCAGCGGCCCCGAGGTTTCGGACACGCTCGCGCTCGGGTTCGCCCGCTCGGCGGACACCGCCGCGGCGCTGGGCGAAGCGGACGGCGCACTCGACAACGGGTTCGAGACCGCGCGCGCCACCTACGCCGACACGTGGGAAACCTTCCTCGATGGCGTGGAACGCCCCGACTCGGTCGCCGGCGACGACGCGCTCGCCAACCAGTACCGGTCGGCCCTGATGAGCCTCATGGCCGTCGAGGACAAGACCTACCACGGCGCGTCGCTCGCGTCTCCGGCCGTCCCCTGGGGGGAAGCCGTCGTCGCCGACGAGTCCAAGGGGTACGGTTACAACTTCGTCTGGTCGCGGGACCTCTATCAGGTCTTCTCGGCGTTCGAGACGGTCGGCAAACTCGACATCGCCCGCGAGCAACTGGAGTACATCTACGAGTACCAGCAAGACGACGAGGGGTTCATCCCGCAGAACACCTACGTCAACGGGATCACCCACTGGGGGGGCGAGCAGATGGACAACATCTCCTACCCGCAGGTGATGGCTTACCACCTCGCCGAGCACGGGGTCGGCTTCGCGGACGCGGACTACGACTACGAGAACCTCAAACGGTCGGCCGACTACGTGGCCCACCACGGACCCGCCACCGCACAGGAGCGCTGGGAGGAGGAGTCGGGGTACTCGCCGTCGTCCATCGCCGCCGAGATCGCGGGGCTCGTCTCTGCGGCGACGCTGGCCATCGAGGAGGGCCACGAGGACGACGCGCTCGTCTGGTTCGCGCTGGCGGACCACTGGGCGAACAACGTCGACGCGTGGACGGCGACCGAAACCGGAACCGAACGGCACGACAACACCCCCTACTTCGTGCGTATCACCCGTGACGGCGACCCCGACGCCGGTCATCTCCGCACGCTGGCCAACCACGGCCCGACGCTCGACGAGCGCGACGTCATCGACCACGGGTTCCTCGAACTCGTCAGGCTGGGCATCTACGATTCCGACGAGGCGACGATACTGAACTCGCTCGCGGAGGTCGACGACACGATCCGCGTCGACGCCGAACCCGCGGCCGCCTTCTACCGGTACAACGGCGACGGCTACGGCGAGCGCTCGACCGGCGACGTCGGGGCACCCTGGACGGTCGAACACAGCGGCAAGGGTCGTCTCTGGCCGCTCCTGACGGGCGAGCGTGCCGAGTACGAACTCATCGGCGACGCCGGACTCGACCCGACCGACTGTCTGGTCCTGCTGGAGCGGTTCGCCAACTCCGGGCGGATGATCTCCGAGCAGGTGTGGGACCGCCAGCACGAGACCGACTACGGCTGGGAGTTCGGCGAGGGGACCGGGGCGGTGACGCCGCTCGCCTGGGCGATGGCCCAGTACGTCAGGCTGGCCCACAGCATCGACCGCGGCGAACCGGTCGAGACGCCGGCCGTCGTCGAGGAGCGCTACCGCGAGGGCGGCGTGAGCGAACAGGACCGCAGCCCGGCCCTGCGGGTCGACACGCAGTTCCGCGGCGACTCGCTCGTCGTCTCCGGCGAGACCACCGGCGTCCGCGTCGCCATCTCCACGCCCGTCGACCGGACTATCGTCGACGTCGAGGCCGGCGAGTTCCAGGCGACCCTCGACATCGAAGCCGGCGAAAACCAGGTGATAGTCGCCGCCGCCGCGGGCGGGGATCTCGAAACCGCGGGGACGACCGTCACGCAACTGCGCCTGTAGCAGCGTCGCCGCGGGCAGCGCCTGCTGTCGGGGGGCTGTCGGGCGAACGAAACGTATTTTGGCCCGCCTCGCCCCAGTCGGACCATGACGCGGACGTTCGTCGTCGGGCTCGACGGCGCTTCCTGGCGGTTGACAGAGCCCTGGATCGACGAGGGACTGCTCCCGAACCTCGCACAGTTGCGCGAGACGGGCACCTACGCCACCAGTCGCAGCTGTCTCCCGCCGGTGACCTACCCCAACTGGAAGTGTTACTCGTCGGGGAAGAACCCGGGGAAACACGGCGTCTTCTGGTGGGAGCGCATCGACCTGGCCGACGAGCGCATCGACATCATGAGCGGCCGCGACTACAGGACCGCGGAACTCTGGGACTACTTCAACGACGCCGGCCACGCCGTGGGCGTCGTGAACATGCCGTCGATGTATCCGCCCCGCGAACTCGACGGCTACGTCGTCTCCGGCGGACCCGACGCCGTCGAGGGCGAGTACCGCTCGCTCGATTCGGGCTACACGCACCCCCCGGAGTTCGAGGCGGAACTCGCCGACCGCTACGACTACGACGTCCACCCCGACCCACTCCTGTCGTCGAACGAGGAACGCGGCGCCGAGGTCGAGGAGATCCTGCGCCTGCTCGACCTCCGTCTCGAGGTCGCCCGCGACCTCTTCGTCGAGGAGGATCTCGAACTCGTCCACGTCACGCTCTTTTACCTGAACGTCCTGCATCACTTCTTCTGGGACGACGAGCCCGCGAAACGGGCCTGGCAACTCGTCGATGAGTGGCTCGGTGAACTCGCCGACCTCGACGCGAACCTCGTCGTGATGTCCGACCACGGCGCGGCGGCGACGACCACTGAGTTCTATATCAACGAGTGGCTTGCCGAGAAGGGGTATCTCACCCGCGCGACGGGGCTGGACGACTACTTCCAGCAGGTCGGCCTCACCCGCGAGACGGCGCTGACCGTCGCCAAGCGCTTCGGCCTCGTCGACTTCCTCGCGCGGACGGTGCCGGAGGGCGTCCAGGCACTCGTCCCCCAGAGCGCCGGCGCCAAACGCGAGCGCAAGATGGAACTGATAGTCCCGGAGGAGACGAAAGCGCTGGCCAGCGGGCAAGGTCCGATCTACGTCAATCCCCGCTTCGACGTCGACTCCGTCCGCGAGGACCTGATCGCCGATCTCGAAGCGGTCACCGACGAACACGGCGAACCCCTGTTCACCGGTGTCTATCGCGCCGAGGCAGTCTACGACGGACCCTACGTCGAGATCGGGCCCGACGTCGTCGTCGACCAGCGCCCGGGCGTCCACGTCAACGACGGGATGGGCGGGGGCGCGGTCCAGAGCGAACCCGACCGCTGGGCCGCCGAGAACACTCCGACCGGTATCTTCGTCGCGAACGGCCCCAATATCCGCGAGCGCGGTGAGATCGACGAGATCGACATCCGCGACATCGCCCCCACTATCCTCGCGAGTCACGGGCTGGACGTGCCGACGGACATGGACGGCGAGGTACTGGACGTGTTCACCGAGCGGCCGGATGTCGGCACGCGCGACCCCATCGCCCACGACGATACCGGGGGACGGGGCAACGACGAGGAAGTCGCCGAACGACTCAAGCAACTCGGCTACATGGAGTGAGCGCGGTGAGTGGTCGACCTGTCGCCGGGTCGTCCCCGTCGAGTCGGCGAACGGGGGACTGAAAAGCAGACCGCCCCAACCACCGCCATGTGCCTCAGATCGCTGCTGGATCTGCCGGTCGAGATGGGGTGGCGTCACGTCCTGTTCGCCAACTGGCCGGTCGAACCCGCCGTCGTGGACGCGCACCTCCCCGCCGGTCTGGACGTCGATACCTACGACGGGGACGCGTGGCTGTCGGTCGTCCCTTTCACCAACGTCGCCGTCCGTCCCGAAGGCGTCCCGGCGGGACTGGGTTTTGCCCTCCCCGAACTCAACCTCCGCACGTACGTCAGGCACGGCGACGAGACCGGTGTCTACTTCTTCAGTCTCGATGCCGACGGCCTGCTGGGTGTCACCGGCGCCCGCGTCTTCCACCACCTGCCCTACTACTACGCCGACATCTCACTGTCGGTCGTCGACGGGGCGGTCTCTTTCACGAGCGTGCGACGCCACCCCGGGGCCCGACCCAACGACTTCGCGGCGACCTACGAACCGGTCGGCGAGCAGTGGCGTTCGGACCCCGGGTCGCTCGAAGCCTTCCTCACCGAGCGCTACCGCTACTACACGGAGACACCCGACGGCGAGTTGCGCTACGCCCGGATACAGCACCCCCGGTGGCCCCTCTCCGACGCCGACGTCGACATCCGACGCAACGAGGTGTTCGAGACCAACGGGTTCGCCCGCCCCGAGTCCGCCCCGGTACTGCTGTACAGTCCCGGCGTCGACGTCACCGCCTCGGGGAGCCGCATTCCGGAGTGAGGGCACCGCGGCGGCGGTCAGGTGATCCCGTCAGGCGACGGCCGAGAGAACCTCCCGGTACCGCCGCGTTGCGGCCTCGAAACTGTACTCGGATTCGACCAGTGCGCGGCCGTTCGCACTCAGCGTCTCCAGGTCGTCGCGGTCGAGTACCGCGAGGAGTTCCGCACGGACCTCGTCGGGGCGGGTGCTCTCCATGAGAAAGCCGGTCTCGCCCTGGCGTACCACGTCCGGGACGCCGGAGACGGGCGTGGCGTAGACCGGTGTCCCGCAGGCCAGTGCCTCCAGGATGACAGTCGGCAGTCCCTCGGTGGGTTCCGAGGGCAAGACGACAAGTCGGAGTCTGTTGAGTTCCGCCGGGACGTCGTCGTGGTCGACCCATCCGCGCAGCTCGACAGTGCCAGCGTCGATCTCGTCGGCGAGTTCGGCCTCCAGCCACTCCCGGAGGTCGCCGTCGCCGATGAACGTGAAGGTGACGTCTGCGGGGAGGGACTGTGCGACGGCGGCGAGTTCGCGGACGTTCTTCTCCTCGTCGAGTCGGCCGAGGAACCCGACGCGGCGCCCGCGCTCGGCGAAGGGCGTGGTCACGTCGAACTCGTCCGTACGGACGTAGCGCGCGCCGGTCGGGTACACGTTCGACGCGTCGGGGTCCAGGTCGAGCTGGCGGGCCATCCCCGGCGTGTAGGTGACGACGCCGTGGGCGGCGGCAAAGCCGGCGCGTTCGAGCGCCCTGACGAGCCCCGCGAGGCCGCGGGCGACCGGTCCGGGCAGGCGCTTTTCCCACTGGATGCGCAGCGTCAGCGGGACGTCCCCGCGCGGTTCGACCAGCACGGTCTTGCCGAGCAGGCGGGCGGCCACTATCGGCAGGAGGTAGGCGGTCGCACCGTAGAACAGGACCACCTGCTCGTCCCTGCGAGCGACGACGAAACACATCCGTAACTGGTTCAGGACGAACCGGACGGCGGCGACGGGGACCGAATCGCCGACGCTCTTTTGCGTGAGTTCGACCAGTTCGTGGCGGTCGCGGATCTCAGAGTCGGCCGGGAGGTCCGCCGTCACGAGCGACACCGAGGTGACGGCCGACAGGACGTCGAGCAGGCTGCGAGTGGCGTTCTCGCCGGCGGCCGCGAGCGGGTGCGTGACCACGCAGACGTCGGGCAGGTCGCTCCCGTCTGCGCGGGCTTCGGACGAGTCGCTCCCCTCCGCTCCAGGGTCGGTCTCCGCCATCGTCAGCCCCACTTCGCGATACCGTAGAGGTACCCGGCGCCGACCGTGGCGGTCAACAGCAGGAGCCAGACGAGCTGTTTCGCCTCTGTGAGGTCCGGGTCCGAGACGAGGTCGAGTGTTCGACCCGGGACGAACGTCCACAGGACGAGACCGAGGAAGTCCGATTCTTCCTCGCCCGACCCGGGGACGAACTGCTCCATGCCGCGTTTCGAGTAGCCCTGCCAGAACGCGCGGTCGAGGAGCCACGCAGGTTCCGTCCGGTAGGCGAAGACCTTGTGGGCGACCTCCGCGTCCGGGACGTAGTAGACGCCCTGTCCGTACTCGGCCCGGAGACGCTCGCAGAGTTCCGTCTCGCCGCCCTGGAGGTTCGCGTCGCCCTGGCGGCCGCCGATGTTCGCGTCGAACCCGCCCAGCTCCAGAAACACTCCGCGGCGAAAGGAGAGGTTCGAGCCGTTGGTGTTGCGGACCTCGCCGGGGGTGTCCTTGCCGTCGCCGAACCCGCGGTGAGTGACGCCGATGAGGTAGTAGTGCTCCTCGGGGAGAAAGCGCGGTCTCCCGTCGACCCACATGGGGGTCATCCTCCCGCCGACGGCGAGGGCGTCGTGGTCCTCGTAGGCGGCGACGAGGCGGGCGACCCACTCGGGGTGGGCGACGGCGTCGTCGTCTATGAAGGCCACGACGTCGCCTGTCGCGATCTCCGCGCCGGTGTTGCGGCTGACGAGCAGTCCGCGGTTCTCGTCGTTGCAGTGGGTCAGGACGTCCCCGCGGTCGCCGAAGTCGCCCTCGAAGCGCTCGAAGACCGCCCGGTTGCCGTCGCTGACGAAGACGAGTTCGACGTCGTCGTAGGTCTGGTCGAAGACGCTCCGGGCGGCCTCGACGACGTCGTCGTAGCGGTCCATCGTGTGTTCGCACAGGACCACGGACACGCGCATGCCTGCCAGTCGCTCCGGGTAGTGGATAGGTTTTCCGTCTGGGTCGGGTCGGACCGGTGGGTCGATGACCCCCGATAGGGGGCAGCGACGCACCGCAGCCGTGACCGCCGAAATCGCCGCACAGCAGCCGACCGAGACAACGCGCGAGCGTCGCGAGCGTGCGGAGATGACAAGGCTTATGCGCGAACTGGGACTTGTGCTGGCCAATGAGTCAATGGCGTGGCCGTATCGAGGAGATCGATGAGCCGGGGGACCTGCTGCCGTATCTGGAGCAGTACTATCACATCCCGACGCTCGTGGCCCTCGTCGCGTTCATGCTGTGGACCCGGGTTCGCAGCTGGGAGAACTTCGTCGTCGACGGGACGGTGTTTTTCAGCGGGAACGACCCCTGGTACCACTACCGGATGGTCAGTTACACGGTCCAGCACTGGCCGGCGACCAGTCCGTTCGACCCCTGGACGTACTTCCCGTTCGGCACTCACTCCAGTCAGTTCGGCACCGTCTTCGACCAGTTGATGGCGACGGCGGCGCTCGTCGTCGGCCTCGGCAGCCCCGACGACCACACGATACGCATGGTCGTTCTCTTCGCGCCCGCCGTGCTCGGCGCGGCGACCGCGCTCCCGGTCTACTACCTCGGCAAGCGGGCTGCCGGCCGCTTCGCGGGCGTCGTCGCCGTCGGCGTCCTCGCCACGTTCGCGAGCACGTTCGTCTCCCGCGGCACTGTCGGCTTCGCCGACCACCACATCGCGGAGGTCTTCTTCCAGTCGTTGGCCATCCTGACGACGATAGTCGCCGTCTCCGCCGCCCAGCAGGAAAAGCCGGTCTGGGAACTCATCGCCGAGCGCGAGTTCGGTGCCGTCCGCCGACCGGTCGGCTGGGCCGCCGTCGCGGGCGCCGCGACGGCCGTCTACATCTGGACCTGGCCGCCCGGCGTCTTCCTCGTCGGTATTCTCGGCACCTACTACCTCGTCGAGTTGAGTTCGCTACAGGCCCACGGTGACAGTCCCGAACCGGTCGCTATCGTCGGTGCCGTGTCGATGCTCACGACGGCCGTCCTGACGCTGGCCGTCATCGAGGTCGTCGACATCAGCGCGACCAGTTTCAACGTCATCCAGCCCGGCCTCGCGCTGGGCGTCGCAGCCGGCTGTGTCTTCATGGCGTGGCTCGCTCGCGAGTGGGACGCACGGGACATCCCCGACTACCAGTACCCCGGTGCTGTGGTCGGCATCCTCGCCGTCCTCGCCGGGGTCATGGCCGTCGCACTCCCGAGCACGTTCGACTTCCTCGTCAGCCAGGTCCAGCGGGTGGTCGGTCTGTCCGTGACCGCGACGGCGGGCACCGTCGGCGAGGCCCAGCCGCTGCCCTTCGAGGACCTGTACTCGCGGTACAAGTTCACCCACTTCATCGCGATCGCCGGCGTCGTCTACGTCGGGCTCAGGCAGGTCCTCTCGAAGGCACGCTCGGACCTGGTTCTGCTTGGGGTCTGGACCGTCTTCATGCTGCTGGCGACGCTGACCCAGCGCCGCTTCGACTACTACCTCGGCGTCACGGTGGCGGTGATGGTCGGCTACACGATCGCGTCGCTGGCCGACTTCGGCAACCTCTTCGAGGACGTCCAGGACATCGACACCTGGCAGCTGGTCAGCATCGTCGCCATCGTGCTCGTGGTGTTCACGCCGCTGGTCGTCACCGGGTCTGGCGTGCTCGCCATGCAGGTCAGCGCCGGCGGACCCGGGCCGTCGCCCCAGGCCTGGAACAACACGCTCGGGTGGATGCAGGGGAACACCCCCGAAGAAGGTGACTTCGCCGGTGCCGGCAACCAGATGGACTTCTACGGGACCTACGGGGCGACCGACGACTTCGACTACGAGGAGGGGTTCTACGGCGTGATGTCCTGGTGGGACTACGGCCACTGGATCACGCAGATGGGCGAGCGGATACCCACCGCGAATCCGTTCCAGTTGGGCGCCGACCAGGCCGCGAACTTCCTGCTGTCGACCAACGAGTCGGCGGCCAACGACGTCCTCGACGAGTTGAGCGACGGTGAGAACGCCGAGACGCGCTACGTCATGGCCGACTGGAAGATGGCGACCACCGAGCGTCTCTACGCCACCGGCGGCCAGCCTGTCAACATCAACGGCAAGTACTTCGCACCCTTCGAGTTCACGACCAGGGAAGACGTCGAACGAGTCGACTACTACGAGCCGATGTTCTACCGCGTGGGACAGAACTCATTCCGGCGGTTCCAGCGCCAGAAACAGCCCTACTACGAGTCGACGGTGGTCCGACTGTACCACTTCCACGGGAGTTACATCCCCGCCCGCCCGGTCGTCCTCGACTGGGAGATGCAGTCGGCCGGCGGCGGGTCGATCCCCGTCAGTCAGGGCATCCGGCGGTTCGAGAACCTGAGTGCTGCCCGTGACTTCGTCCGCAGGGACGGGTCGGCGCAGGTCGGTGGCGTCGGTCGCTACCCCGAAGAGAGCGTCCCCGCGATGGAACACTACCGGCTGGTCGGGACGAGCGACCGGACGGCGTTCAGTTCCGCGCGGTACACGCGCTTTGCCATGCGGAAGGTCGCCCGCGGAGGCTTCGGCTCGCCGTTCATCCGGGGTGGGCGCATCAACCGTTCGATCAATCGGCAGATCCACCCGACCACGCCCAGCTGGGTGAAAGTCTTCGAACGCGTTCCCGGCGCGACGATCGAGGGCGACGGGCCGGCAAACGCCACCGTCCAGGCGTCCGTCAGGATGCGGGTGCCGGCGAGCAACACGACGTTCACTTACACCCAGCGTGCGCGGACCGGACCGGACGGGGCGTTCACGATGGTCGTCCCGTATTCGACGACCGGCTACGAGGAGTACGGCGTCCAAGAGGGCTACACCAGCCCCGAGGTGCGCGCGACCGGACCGTACGTCTTCCGGACCGCCATCACCACCAACGAGAGCGGGTACGCCTACCGCGCCGGTGGAACGACGAACGTCACGGAAGGGCAGGTCATCGGCGAGGACGATTCGACCGCGACGGTGACGCTCGAACGCCAGGTACTCGCCGGCCCGCCCGAAGAGACGAACGGGACGACCGGCGGTCAGCCCTCCGGCAATCAGACTGGGAGCGCCGGTTCAGACGGCTCGGGTGATTCTGGGACACCCACCCCTACCCCCGCACCGACCCCCTCGGACGGGTCGGGTGACGAATCGACGACTTCCACCCCGACAGCGACGCCCGCACAGTCGGTCGATAGCGCGTCGCCACGCGGCCCCGGCGCGCTCGGGTTCGCCGCGCTGTTCGGCCTCCCGCCCGCGGGCGTGTTCACGCAGTCGGCGGTCCGGACCCCGGATCTACCCTGATACGGACCGCTCTCACTGTCCCACGACGACTGCCCGACTACGGGCGGTCGATGTGGACACGACTGACAGCAGTCCGCAGGGGACTCCATTCCGTCCGTCGGTGGCGCCCCATCGTGCCGTCCGCTTTACCCACCAAGTTCGGGGCATTCACAGTGTTTTTATACTGACCTCGGCATGTTATGCGTAGGTAGGCTGGCGTCTCGCAGGCGACGACGGTTCGCCCGCTCTGGTCGAGACGCCGGGGGAACACGTGGTAGAAACGACACGACTTTCCGTTACGGGTCCCGGTCTCTTTCCGTACGCCAGCGACGTCCTCGAACAGACGGGCAGTGGGGATATCGGCGGCATGCTGGTCGCGGTGGTGCTGCTCGTCGGGTTCGGGCTGGCAGCCGTCGCTATCTGGCACGGCGGTCTCTCGGATATCCTCGCCAGGTTCGGAGACTCGGGTGACGACGGGACCGAACAGACACGAAGCGGGGGGACGGACACCGCGCCCGCTCCGGCGGAGACGGAAGCCCCTGTCCAACCCGATACCGGTCAGGAACTCGAATCACCGGAACCGGTCGAAGAGGAACTCTCTGACCGCGACGTCGTGCTTGAACTTCTAGACGAGAACGACGGACGGATGAAACAGGCCCGCATCGTCGACGCGACGGACTGGTCGAAATCGAAAGTCAGCATGGTACTCTCAGAGATGGAAGAAGAGGGCGACATTACCAAACTCCGCGTCGGTCGCGAGAACATTATCAGCCTGGAGGGGAGCGAACCGGAGGCAGCGGGCTCGCCGTTCGACGACGAGTGACGTGCTAGAGCCTGCCGAAAGGCAGGGAAAGCGCAACGATTATACCGGCCACTCTCTACGTTTCGGGTGAGGCGACATCCGCTCCGATAGTGTAGTCCGGCCAATCATATTGCCCTCTCGAGGCAATGACCGGGGTTCAAATCCCCGTCGGAGCACTCCAATCCGGCTTCCTTCTTGCGGTTCTGGTTTGCGAAGAACCAGGTGATTCGACCCAATGCTCAGACCAATGCGATTCGAAGGATTCACACACAACCGCGCCGTCTTGCGATTTTCCGTTTTGCCCCACCTATTGGACTCGCAGGACGCACCGTCTAATCGACTGCTGTCGGGCGGTTCCAAAATTTGCCCACCGCTCACAAGCTCACAGGGCCGACAGCAAACCGCTGTACGGAGGCCGGACGATGATTGACCTCGATGACTATCCAGTCGTCACCGAGAACTCGGAGTCGTTCCTGAATCACCGACAG
>JAZKRZ010000021.1:0-26120 GCA_036626395.1 Haloarculaceae archaeon | reverse complement strand
CGTCCCATAGTTTGGTTTGGTACTCCATAGCAGAATTTCCATCGGGTCAGTATGATACGGACTGCTGTCACCGTTAACCACGACGACTGCCCGAGTACGGGCGGTCGATGTGGAAATGACTGATAGCAGTCCGTATGCGATGGGTCGCGGTTCCCCGCCGTCCGGACTCGCGTGCGCGGCGGGTCTGTCAGTCCCCGGTCAGGTCGCCGATTTCGAGCGCTTCGTCCGCGGAGCGGTCCTCGTGGACGACGCTCGCGACGGCGCGGGTCATCGCCTCGGGGTCGTCGTGCTGGAAGACGGACCGCCCCATGGAGACGCCCGCGGCCCCGGCGTCCATCGCGCCCCGGACGCTGGCGAGCATCTCGCGGTCGCTCCGCGGGGAGCCACCGGCCATGATGACCGGTACGGCGGTCGACTCGACGACGCGTTCGAAGCTCCCGGCGTCGCCGCTGTAGGCGGTCTTGACGACGTCCGCGCCCAGTTCCTCGCCGAGCCGGACAGCGTGGCCGAGGCTGGCGGCGTCGTGCTCGTCGACGCCCGGGCCGCGCGCGTAGGTCATCGCCAGGACCGGAACGCCGTACCGCTGTGCGTCGTCGGTGACGGTCGCGAGGTGTTCGATCTGCCGGGGTTCGTGGTCGCTGCCGACGTTGATGTGAACGGAGACGGCGTCGGCCCCGGCGCGGACCGCCTCCTCGACGGTCCCGGTGGGTCGCTTGTCGTTGGCGTCCGGCCCGATGGTCGTCGATGCGTTGAGGTGGACGACGTACCCCTTGCCGTTCTTGTTCGGGTGGACGCGGTCCGCGAGCCCCTTCTGCGTGAGGACGCAGTCGGCACCGCCGCGGGTGACGGCGTCGACGGTCGACTCGATGTCCCGCAGTCCGTCGGTCGCCCCGATGGTGATCCCGTGGTCCATCGGGACGTTCACGATCCGGCCGTCCCGGCTGATGCGTGCAAACCGCGCCTCGAGTCCGGCTGTCATACTCAGACAGCCACGTGACGCGAGTTAATAGGTTCTGGCCGCGGTAGTTTTGACCTACAGGGTCTGGACGCGTCGAGCGGTTCGTACTGTCGGACTCGAGAGCGGGGACACACAGGTCGGCGCCGGGGGGACGGGACGTCTCGAAGACCCGAAACGGCTCCCGACCGGTGGCGTCGCCCGTCCGACGGTGTCAGTCGATGACGGCCCCCTCTTCGAGGAGGGCGCCGCGCTCGAACCGGTCGGCCGCGAGCGCCGAGACGTCGACGAGCGACGGTTCGCCCGCGAAGACGAGTTCCGCGACGAGCTGCCCCGTCGCGGGTGCCTGCATGAATCCGTGGCCGGAAAAGCCCACGGCGTTCACGAACCCGGGACGCGTCTCCTCGATGATAGGGTGGTGGTCGGGCGTGACCGCGTAGAGGCCGGCCCACCCGTTTTTGAACGCCGTGTCGGGGCCGAAGTATCCCGCCACGTCCGCGACCCCCTCGATGACGTCCGCGGCCCACTCGAGCGAGACGTCCGTCGCGACGTCGTCCGGGTCGTGCTCGGGGTCCGACTCGCCGAAGTGACCGCCGGCGACGACGTCCCCCTCGCGCTCGGGCCGGAAGTGCACGCCAGCGTCGCTGTCGATAGTGAACGGGACCGAGCGAGACACCGGTTCCCGGGGGCGGAGCACGGCGAGCTTGCGGCGCCGGGGCGACACCGGCAGGTCGAGGCCGGCCATGCGGCCGACGCGACTCGCCCACGCGCCGGCGGCGTTCACCACGTACTCCGCCGCCAGTGTCCCCTCGTCGGTTTCGACGCCCGCGACGCGACCGGTAGCGTCCTCCACAACGTCCGTCACGGCGACGCCGGTGCGTATCTCGACGCCGGCCTCCCGGGCGGCGGCTGCAAAGCCCTGCAGGGCGAGGTGCGGGTCGGCGAAGCCGTCCGTCGGCGAGTACGTCCCGCCGACGTAGTTCTGGGCGCGGAGTCGCGGACAGTGTTCCCTGGCCTCCTCGGGGCCGATGAACTCGCTCGGGACGCCGAGTTCGTTCTGTCGACGCACGGTCTCGCGGAACCGGTCGGCGGTATCCGCCTTGCGGGCGAGAAACAGGTACCCGGGGCGGCGGTAGCCGATATCCGTCCCGAACTCCGCCCCGAACGTCTCCCAGACGTCGATGCTCGCGAGCGAGAGTTCGGCACTGACCGGCGAGGAGAACTGCGCCCGGATCCCGCCGTTGGCGCGGTCGGTGCTCCCCGCACCGAGGTGTGACTTCTCGACCAGCGTGACGTCGGCACCGCCCGTCGCGAGGTAGTACGCGGACGCGACGCCGACGATACCGCCGCCGACGACCACTGTGTCCACACCCGCGTTACTCCGGCGTCGCAAATAAATTCCCCCGAAGGCCGGTCGCTCTCTCCGCCACACACCGGTTTTCGTCGCGTTTACGAACTCGAACGGACCGACTCGCCCGGTCTCCCGAACGCGAACAGTGTCATCGGCACCTGGCCGTGGGTCCCGAGGTGCTCGGCGACGCGCTCGTCGAAGAACGTGAACCCGCGCCCGCCGAGACCGAGGTGGGCGTAGGTCGCCAGATAGAGCCGTCCGAGGTCGAGACCGGCCTCGAGCTGTGCGACCCGGTAGCCGCGGTTCCCGAAGCGCTCGACGACGGCGTCGACGTCCGCGACCAGGTAGACGTTGACGGCCGCGTCGCCGACGACCGACTGCCCGAGCGCCAGATCACCGGCGGTCTCGCGGTCGGTGTCGCCGACCCGCTCTAGGGCGCAGGCGCCGGGGTGGTACTCGTAGACGCCGCGTTCGACCCCCTCGACGGCGTGGACGAGACAGTAGACGTCGACGAGACCGGCGAGCGGGCTCGACCCGAAACAGTCGGCCGGGACGCCACCCAGCGCGCGGTCGAGTATCGTCGCGAACTTGCGAGCGCTGACCGGTTCGTGGCTGTACTCGCGGAGCGACCCGCGACGCTCGACCGTCGCCCCGACGGGTCGCGCGGAGGCCGTCTCGCTGTCCACGGGGTCGAGTTCGACCCAGTCGTCGGGTCGTCGGGCACCGAGGGAGGCGTCCGCCGACTCGGCGGCGAAGCGCTCGCGCCACTCCCGGACTGTACCCTCGGCGAGGCGGCTCTGTCGCCAGGCGTCCGGGACCAGCGGGTAGTCGACGGGGTCGGAGTCGCGGACCACCGCAGGGTCTATCAGGGCGAGTTCGGCCGGGTCGCCGACCGAGGGAGCGTCGTCGGCCGCCCTCGGGGGGGCGTCCCGGCCGACGGGGACGAGCGCCAGCGGGGCTTCCTCGTCGGGGTCGAGTCCCAGAGTCTCGACGACCGGGTCGTCGGCGAAGCCGGCGACGACCTCGGCGCGGTGACCGCTCCCGTGGGCGACGGCGAGCAGGTTCGCGAGGACCGTCCCCGAGTCCCAGAACGCGTGGCGGTAGGTGCGCTCCCGGTATTTCCAGGCGTTGCGCCACCACTCGGAGGTGGCGACGAACGTCACGGGGGCCTCCGCCACGGCGGGATAGTCGCCAGCCGCGGTCGCGAGCACGCCGCGGTAGTCACCCTCGCGGAGGACGTCGAACCCGCCCGAGTCCGGGTCGAAGTGGTAGACAGCGGGGTCGAACGCGCCACAGTCGCCCGCGACCGCGTAGAGGTCGACGTGGTAGAGCTTGCCCGTACAGGCCGCGGCGCGGTAGGCGACCTCCTCGTTCCCCCGCTCCAGTCGTTTCGTCACCCCGGCCGCGTAGTGACACAGCGTCGGGAGATGTGGGTCGCCGTCCGGCGCCGGCGCCGCGTCCGGTGGGTCGGGACTCGCCGGCCGGACCGCCTCCAGCATCGGCGTCTCCGGCGGCGAGGGGTCCGCTTCGGGCGCGACGCGGGGGCGGTTCTCGTAGACCTTGTACGGCCGGGGCTGGTTCGACCAGTCGAGCTCGAACGACTGCCTGCGCAGACGCTCGGGCGAGTGGTTCGTCCGCTCGTGGTACTCGCGGGCGTCGACCATACGGACTCTGTGCCCGACCGCCCCAAACCAGTTGCGGCGGTGTGCACGTGGGTACCGGAGGGACCGCTCGTCGAGAAGCCCCGGTCCGGAGACGGTCGGTCAGAACGGGTCGTCGCCGCCGAGCACGTCTGGGTCGTCGTCCTCGTCGCCGAGCACGTCTGGGTCATCGCCCAGGACGTCGGGGTCGCTGGTGGGGTCCCGTTCACTGCCCTCGTCGACGTAGCCCAGTTCGTCGGGGTCCCGGCCGGCGGCGTCCAAGACCTCGTCGGAGACGAGGATGGGGCAGTCGACGCGCAGTGCGAGGGCGATACCGTCGCTGGGACGGGCGTCGAAGACCATGTCCTTGCGCTCGCCGTCGCTGTACTGTTCGGTGTCGATCTTCGCGTAGAAGGTGCCGTCGGCGAGGTCGTCGATGCGGACTCGGTCGATGGCCGCGCCGAACTCCGCGACCATGTCGACGAACAGGTCGTGGGTCAGTGGCCGCTCGAAGGGCGTCCCGTCGAGCGCGTGTTGCATCGACTGGGCCTGGTCGGCGCTGACGAAGATCGGCAGGATCTCCTCGCGGGCCTGCAGGAGCACCACCGGGTTCCCGCGCTCGCCGTCGTCGCTCACCCCGACGCCCACCCCCTCGACGCTCGCTTCGTGGGTAGCCATGAGGACGTCTAGGTGCGTGAGCGGAAAAAAGGGTGGGCCCCGGGTCCGGCGACCGAAGGGTTATATCGTCTGGCATGATCAATCATGACATGGGGATCTACGACACGATACTGGTGCCGACGGACGGGTCAGCGGGGTGCGAGCGAGTGATATCACACGCGGGGGAACTGGCCCGGTTCCACGACGCGGACGTACTCGCGCTCTACGTCGTCGACGCGACGAGCTACACGGGGCTACCTATGGAGGCGTCCTGGGAGGGCGTGCGCGAGGTCCTCGACGGGAAAGGGGAGACAGCGCTCGCCGAGGTCGAACGACTGCTCGACGACGTCGACGTGGAGACGATGACGGTCGAAGGGCGGCCCAGCCGGGAAATCGTCCGCGTCGCACGCGATGAACCCGTCGACTGCATCGTCATGGGGACCCACGGCCGCGCGGGGATCGACCGGCTCATCCTCGGGAGCGTCGCCGAGCGCGTCGTCCGCACGGCTCCAGTGCCGGTCGTGACGGTCGGCTTCTCGGCCGCCGACGAGGTCGACGAGACGCCCGAGAGCGACCCGGAACCCGAGACCGCCGGCTCCGGGTAGGGCCCGGACGAGAGTCCCCGCTCGGCCCGGCGCCGCGAGTCCGCTTCGTCGACCTGACGCCATGACTTCCGACCGGCGAGACGGTCGTGTCGCGCCCGGGACGACGGTCAGGGGACGGGTCGCAGGTGTTCGCAGTCCCCGGCCGTGACGGTCACGCGCTCTTCGCCGGTGTCGACGACGAGCGTCCCCGGGAACTGGACGTCGACGGCTTCGCCGACGACTTCGCCGCCGGGCGTCTCGACGCGGACGCGCCGACCCGGGGTACTCGCGTGTTCGCGCCAGGCGTCGACGACCGCCACCGGGTCCTGCCGAAGGGCGTGAAACTCCTCCAGGAGGCGCTGGGTGAACAGCCGGCGGTCGACGTCGCCGGCCTCGGCGCGGATACTGGTCGGGTCCGCCTCCCCCGGGAGGTCGGCGGGGTCGACGTTCGCGTTGATACCGATCCCGACGACGAGCCACGAGACCCGGTCGGCTTCCCCCTCCATCTCCGTGAGGACACCCGCGAGTTTGCGCTCGCGGCCGTCCCTGTCCCCGCCCGACCGCGGCACGACGACATCGTTGGGCCACTTGATCCGGGCGTCGACGCCCGCCGCTCGACTGGCCCGGGCGGTCGCGACGGCGGCCGCGAGGGTGAATACGGGCGCGTGGGTGGCCGGCACGTCCGGCCGACAGACGATAGACAGCCAGACGCCGCCGCTGGGCGAGACCCAGTCCCGGCCGAGCCGCCCCCGTCCCCCGGTCTGGCGGTCCGCGAGGACGACGACGTCGCCCGCGCCTTCGGCGGCGAGGTCGCGCCCGCGGGCGTTCGTGCTCGGGATGTCGTCGTGGTACTCCACCTGGAAGGGTGTGTCGAGGCCGTACTCGACGGCCGGCCCGCCGAACTCGGGCACGCCCGCGAGTTCGTAGCCGCCGTCGCCGCTCGCGACCTCGAACCCCGCCTCGCGCAGCGCCTCGACGTGTTTCCAGACCGCCGCCCGCGAGACTCCCAGTCGGTCGGCCAGGTCCGGACCCGAGACCGGTCCCTCGGCGAGCGCGTCCAGTACCAGCCGGCGCGTCTCCTGCATGTTCCGGGGTAGCCGCGGCGCGACCGTAAGTGATCCGTCGCGTTTCGCGGAACGCGCCGCGGTCAGGCGACGTCGTCGACGGCGACCGCCTCGCCCCGCTCGGCCGACTGCAGCGCCGCCTCGACGACGCGGTGGGTGGCGAGCGCGCTCGCGAAATCGGAGGGGTGGTCCTCGCGGTCGCCGTCGAGGCAGTCGGCGAGAATCTCGTAGAGTCGCCCCGTCGACCGGCCGTCGGGGTCGAAGCCCGGCACTTCGACCCGGTCGCGGCCGTCCGTCCCGTAGCGGGCGCCGGCGTGGCTCCCGAGGACGAACTGGCCATAGCCCTCCGTCCCCACCACGTCCAGTCGGTACTGTAACCAGGGTCTGTCGGCGTGAGCCGGAACGTCTGGCGCGTCGCCGCCCATGTGGACGACTGCCCGCTGGCCGCCGGGATAGGCGAGTTCGAGGAGTATGTCGGTGGGTTCGACCTCGGCGTGCCAGTCGTCGAAATAGGGGTTCTCGCCCCACTCGGCGTGCGCGCGGACCCGCTCGGGGACCGCACCCAGGAGCCAGTTCAGCGCGTGGACGAAGTGGGTCCCGTGCTCGTAGAGGCCGAACTTGGTCGAGCCGACGAGCCGTTCGAGGTCGCCCAGTCGGCCGTCGTCGATCCACGCGCCCAGCGTCGCGACCTCGTCGCCGTAGACGTGCTGGTGACAGACCGTGACTCGCGTCTCACTCGCCGCGACGAGGTCGGCGATTTCGCTGACTTCCCCGTGGGTCGTCGCGACCGGCTTCTCGAACAGCAGCGAGTCGGGCTCGTGGGCCAGGACGGCCGCGATGACCTCGCTCCTGGCGGTAGCGGGCGTGACCAGCGTCACGTGGGTCGGGTCCTCGCTCGCGATAGCCTCGTCCAGACCCGTGTAGACCGCGGGGACGTCGAACTCCTCGGCCGTGTCGCGGGCCTTCGACTCCTCGCGGTCACAGACCGCCCGGACGTCGAAGCGGTCGCTATCGTGGAGCGCGCGGGCGTGGACCTGCCCCCGGTCGCCGCAGCCGACCTGGACTGTGGGATGTGTGCCGGTCATGGTTCGCCCTCCGGTGGACCGGGCATCAATGTTGGCCTCACCGCCCCGCGTTACCGGGACACGTCGACCACCTGCGGAACTGTGGATACCACGGAACGACCGGCGGTGGTGGCCGATGCGGTCGGGGATACCCGCTGGAACCGACCAGAGTGATCGAAATTCGGTTTGATTCGGGGTTCAGGAATAATATTTTTCGAATTTCCACCGACTTCGGGACGAATACGGAATACTTAACCGTATACCCCGATAGTGTTTATTCGCAATGGCAAACGGTAAGGTGGATTTCTTCCACGACACAGGCGGTTACGGTTTCATTTCGACAGAGGACGCGGACGAGGACGTTTTCTTCCACATGGAGGACGTCGGCGGTGCGGACCTCGAAGAAGGACAGGACATCGACTTCGAAATCGAGCAGGCCCCCAAGGGTCCCCGCGCGACGAACGTCGTTCGCAACTAACTACGGTCTGAACGGTCGCTTCGGCGGCTCTCTTTCCGTTTTTTCGACACGCTATCGCCCACGAGCGGTTGTGCGGTCCAGAGCGGTCAATTTCACTGAGATAGCGACCCAACTCGTCCGGACTTACCGAAAGCACTCGGCCAGCTCGCGGTTCGCTCCGCTCACCGCTCGCATCGAGGCGCTCCCTGCGGTCGCGCCTCGCCAGCGACAGCGCGCGCCACGTCGGAAACCGGCCAGAAACTAGTACCGTGCCTAGTCGAGGACGAAGAGGGTATCGCCCATGTCCACCGATTCGCCCTCGCTGACCCCGACGTGGGTGACGGTACCGCCGCGCTCGGCGACGATGTCGTTTTCCATCTTCATGGCTTCGAGGACACAGAGGACGTCCCCGGGGCCGACCTCGTCGCCCTCGGCAATGTTGACGTCGAGGATGGTCCCCTGCATCTCGGCGGTGATCTCCTCGCCCTCCGCGGCGGCACCGCCACCGTCGTCGCCGCTCGAATCCGGGCGGCCCGGACGGGGCTGGTGCCCACCGCCGCCGGCCTCGACGTCACCGACCGGGATGGCGGGTGCGCCGCGCTCCTCCAGTTCGACCTCGAAGCGCTTGCCGTTGACCTCGACCGTGAACTCCCGTTCGACGACCGCTTCGCCCTCGTCGCCGGCGGGTTCGGTCTCGCTGCCCCAGCGTTCCTGTGCGGCGTCGATGCGCTCGGGGTCGAGGTGGTCGTCGATGTACTTGGTGGTGTGCTCGCCGGCGACGAACGCGTCGTCGGTGAGCATCAGCCGGTGGAAGGGGATGATCGTCGGGAAGCCCCGGACGTCGTAGTCCGCGAGGGCGCGTTTCCCGCGGGCGATGCACTCCTCGCGGTCCCCGCCGTCGGTGATGAGTTTGGCGACCATCGAGTCGTAGTCGGTGACCAGGTCGTCGCCCTGGCGGGGGGCGTCGTCGACGCGGACGCCGATGCCCCCCGGCGGGTCGTAGACCTCGAACTCGCCGCCCGTGGCGGGCGCGAAGTCCTCGGCGGCGTTCTCGGCGTTGATCCGGAACTCCATGGCGTGGCCGTCGACCTCGACGTCGTCCTGTTCGAAGGCGAGTTCCTCGCCGGCGGCGACGCGGATCTGCCACTTCACGATGTCGATGTCGGTGACCGCTTCGGTGACGCAGTGCTCGACCTGGATGCGGGTGTTGACCTCCAGGAAGTAGAAATCGGCGTCGGCGTCGAGCAGCCCCTCCTCGTTGCGGTTTTCGTCCTCGACGAGGAACTCGAAGGTGCCGGCGTTGGTGTAGTTCCCGGCGTCGGCGCCCCGGCGGGCCGCCTCGCCGATCGTCTCCCTGAGTTCGTCCGTCAGCGCGGGCGAGGGGGCCTCCTCGATGACCTTCTGTCGGCGCCGCTGCAGCGAGCAGTCACGCTCGCCGAGATGGCGGACGCTCCCGTGCTCGTCGGCGAGGATCTGGACCTCGACGTGGCGGGGGTTGTCGAGGTAGCGTTCGAGGTAGACGGTGGCGTTCGAGAAGTACGCCTCGCCCTCGCGTCGTGCCGACTCCAGCTGGTCCTCGACCTCGTCGGGACCGCGGACGATCTTCTGGCCGCGACCGCCGCCCCCGCCCTCCGCCTTGATGAGGACCGGGAACCCGTGTTCCTCGCCGAACTCGACGATGTCCCCGGGCTCCTCGACGGGGTCAGTGGTCCCGGGGACGATAGGGACGTCGGCCTCCTGCATGACGTGGCGGGCCCGGGTCTTCTCGCCGAGTCGCTCCATGGCGTCGCTGGCGGGGCCGACCCAGGTGATCCCGTCGGCGTCTTCGACGCGCGCGGCGAAGTCGGCGTTCTCGGCGAGGAAGCCGTAGCCGGGGTGGATGGCGTCGGCGTCGGCTTTGCGGGCGGCCTCCATAATGGCCGCCTGGTCGAGATAGGAGTCGGCGGCCCGGGCCGGGCCGACGTTGTAGGCCTCGTCGGCGTAGCGGACGTGCCCGGAGTGTTTGTCCGCCTCGCTGTAGACGGCGACGGTGCCCACGCCCAGTTCCTCGCAGGCACGCATCACGCGAACCGCGATCTCGCCGCGGTTCGCGACGAGGACCTTCTCGAACATACCCCTCTGTACCGAGCGTCTCATTTTAAAACTATGCGGCTGGCCCGCTCGACTGGCTGGCCGTCACCCCGAGCCCGGTCGACCCCACCGAGTGGTTTAAGTATCTGTGGAAACGCCTTGCGGTGCCGATAAATCCACTCTCGAACTCTCTGTGCCGGAAATACGTGATATCCTGCTCGGGGGTATTAAGTTTATCCAGGCCCAACTATCGACATGAACGGTCCCCCGCAGACGACGACCGGTGAGACGCTCGGCCCCGACTACGAGACCGTCGACCTGTCGGTGCTGGTGGTCGGCGCGGGCGCGGCGGGCGCCCGGACGGCGATCGAACTCGTCGAGCAGGGCGTCGATCCCGGGGAGATACTGGTTGTCGGCAAGCGGAAGCACGGCGACGCGCACACGACGTGGGCGCGGGGCGGCGTCAACGGCGCGCTGGGTACCCACGACCCCGAAGACGACTGGACGGTCCACGCGGCGGACACGCTCAACGAGGGGCACTTCCTCAACGACCCCGAGAAGGTCGAGACGGTCACGGAGCGGATGCCCGCCCTCCTCCGGGAACTGGACGAGTGGGGGATGGACTTCAGCCGGACGGACGACGGCGAGATAGACCAGCGCTACTTCGGCGCCCAGTCGTTCCGCCGGACCGCCTTCGCCGGCGACCACACCGGCGAGTCCATGCTCGATGCGCTCGTCGAGCGCGCACAGGCCCTGGAGATACCCTACCGCGAGAACGTCTTCGTCTCGCGACTGCTGACCGACGACGGCGACCGGATGCTCGGCGCGGCCGCGACCGACCTCGACACCGGGGCGTTCGTCCGGTTCGACGCCGACGTGGTCGTCCTCGCGGCGGGCGGGTACACCGGTCTCTACGAACGCCACTCCTCGCGCGACGACGAGAACACCGGTGACGGTCCGGCGCTGGCCTACGGCGCCGGCGCACGGCTGATGGACGTCGAGTTCGTCCAGTTCCACCCGACGGGGATGGTCGGCGACCGCTACGGCGACGACTGGGACGGCCGACTCGTCACCGAGGCGGTCCGCGGCGAGGGCGGGCGCCTCTACAACGCGGAGGGTGAGCGGTTCATGGAGCGGTACTCGCCGGACCAGATGGAACTCGATGCGCGCGACGTCGTTGCCCGCGCCATCGCCCGGGAAGTCAGCGAGGGGCGGGGCACCGAGAACGGCGGCGTCTACCTCGACGTCTCGCACCGCGACCGGTCGTTCATCGAGGAGCGACTCCCGCGGATGTGCGAGCGGTTCGCGGAGTTGGGCGTCGACATGGCCGAGGAGCCGGTCGAGGTGTCCCCGACCGCCCACTACGGCATGGGCGGGGTCGTCGTCGACGGCCTCGGCGAGACGCGGGTCGACGGCCTCTACGCCATCGGCGAGACCATGGCAGGCGTCCACGGTGCCAACCGCCTGGGCGGCAACTCGCTGGCCGAGACGCTCGCGTTCGGCGAGGTCGCGGGCGAGGCCATCGCCGAACGACTCGCCGACGGCGACGTGGCGCCGGCCGACGACGCCACCGCGGCCCTCGAGGAACGCGCGGGACGACACTTCGACGACCTGGCCGCGCTGGCCGACAGCGACGGCGCACACGACCCCGAGGCGCTGCTCGAGGAGGTCCGCGAGTTGCTCTGGACCCACGCTGGCATCCGCCGCGACGACGCCGGGCTGGCGGCGGGCCTCGCGAAGCTCGACGGCGTGCGCGAGCGTGCCGCCGACCTGGCCGTCGGCGGCCGGACGAGTCGCTCCTACGAGTTCGCGCTGAACCTCGGGTTCGCGCTCGTCGTCGCCGAGGCGCTCCTCCGGGGCGCCCGCGAGCGGACCGAATCCCGCGGGGCCCACACCCGGGTCGACCACCCCGAGACCGACCCGGACTGGCGTCGCAACCTGGTCGTCGAGCGTGACTCCGTCGGCGCGATGCGCGTGAGTTCGCGCCGCCCCGGTCGGCCGAGCGACGCCGTACAGGACGCCCTCGACGCGGGCTACGAACTCGACTACCACCAGCTCGAGTAGGGTCACGCGGCCGTTCTGGCGCCCGTCGCGACCTCCGCCCGGGGGGAATCCCTTTGTAGAGCGCGCCCCACCACCCGCCAGTGAGCGACCGCGCGTACCTCTCACGTCCGGCGGACGAGCAGGTGAGGATCCTGGACGAGAACGGCCGCGTCCGCGAGGGCGCGACCGTCCCGGACCTCGACGAGCGGACGCTCGTCGACATGTACGAGCAGATGTGGTACGCCCGCCACCTCGACGAGCGACTGGTCAGTCTCCAGCGCCAGGGCCGGATGGGCACGTACCCGCCCCTCGCGGGCCAGGAGGCCGCACAGGTCGGGTCCACACACGCCCTCCGCGAGGAGGACTGGATCGTCGACCAGTACCGCGAGATGGGCGCCGTGGTCGTCCGGGGGATCGGCCCGGAGTACCTGCTCTACTGGAAGGGCCACGAAGTCGGCAACGAGTGGCTCGCCACCAGGCACGTCTTCCCGCTGAACGTCTCCATCGCGGGCCACCTGCCCCACGCGACGGGGCTGGCGTGGGCCGCTCGCCTGCAGGGCGAGGAGACGGTGGCGTGCTGTCACTTCGGCGACGGCGCCACGAGCGAGGGCGACTTCCACGAGGCACTGAACTTCGCCGGCGTCTTCGACGCGCCCGTCCTCTTTTTCTGTAACAACAACGGGTACGCCATCTCGGTCCCCCGGGAGCGCCAGACCGCCAGCGACACGATCGCGGGGAAGGCCGACGCCTACGGCTTCGCGGGCGTGCAGGTCGACGGGATGGACCCGCTGGCGGTGTACGCCGTCACCCGCGAGGCCGCCGCGAAGGCCCGCGACCCCGCCGAGGGGGAGTTGCGACCGACGCTGGTCGAAGCCGTCTCGTATCGCTACGGCGCCCACACCACCGCCGACGACCCCTCGGTGTATCGGGACGACGAGGAGGTCGAACGCTGGAGAGAGCGCGACCCCATCCCGCGCATGGAGACGTTCCTGCGCGAGCGCGGCCTGCTCGACGACGAGCGCGTCGACGCCATCCACGAGCGCTGCCGCGCGGAGGCCGCCGACCTGATCGAGGTCGCCGAGTCCTACGAACCCGACGTCGAGGAGTGGTTCGCCAGCGCCTACGAGACGCCGACGCCCCGGGTTCGGGAGTCCCGCGAGTACCTGCGCGCGCTCCGCGAGCGCCACGGCGACGACGCGCTCCTGCGCGACGAATAGCCGGCCCCGATATCAGACGCTCTCGACGACGACGTCGGTCGTCTCGCCGATTGCCGACCCGCCCTCGACGGCCTCGACGTGGAGGTGGACGTCCTCGGTGGTGCCACAGCCGCAGTTGACGAACTCCGCCCACTCGTCACCGACCCCGACCGGGCCGGCGTGGGCCCGCCGGAGGTACGTCCGGAAGGTGTCCGCCCGGACGCTCTCGCCCAGGTAGTCGTCCTCTTCGACCGGCACGCCCTCGTCGTCGACCGGCCGGTAGGACACGCGAACCCGGTCGGCGACGTCTGTGGGTTCTTCCGTCCTGCTCATGTCGATCCCTTCGCGGTTGGGGGGCATAGTCTCCCGGTAACCCGCTGCTCATACTGTCGGACACAAGTACGTGAACACGCTCGCCGGGAACACGCCGGCGAAACGTCCGTTCCCGGTCGAACGAGCCACCGACGGTGGCCTCACGTGTGTCCGACAGTATCAGTAGCTATCGTCGGTTTCGGCGGGTCTCCGGCTCCACGACCGGACAGCCTTTTGTCCGTGGCACCCCTGTCGTCTCGTATGGGACTGATAACCGGGCTCGTCACGTTCGTCCTCGGTGCGCTCGTCGGGGGACTCGGCATCTACGTCGGCGCCCGACTGGTCGCCGGCGGCGGGAGTTACGCCGAGGCGGTGACGACGGCCCTGGTCGGCGCCGTCGTCTGGGCGGTCGTCGGCACGTTCTTCGGGTGGGTGCCGTTTCTCGGTCCGCTCGTGACCCTCCTGGCGTACCTGACGGTACTCAAACTGGCCTTCGGCGTCTCCTGGCTGGAGGCCGGCGGCGTCGCGCTCGTCGCCTGGGTGACGGTGTTCGCGGTCTTCCTCGTCCTCGGCCCGTTGCTGGGCGTGTTCGACACCGTCGGTGTTCCCGGGATCTGACCCGATTCGCGCGGCGAGCGCTCGCGGACACCGAATAGGGAGTCCTTTGTCCCCCGACGCCGGATCGAACCGACATGCCGGAACTCGGCAAGGTCGACCGCGGCTTCTTCGACGAGTACATCTACCCGAATCTCGGCGCCGACCGCGAGGACGTCACGCTCGGCCCGCAACACGGCGTCGACTTCGGCGTCTTCGAGACGGGCGGCTCGGCCGTCGTGCTGGCCACCGACCCCGTCTTCGTCATGCCCTCGGTCGGGTTCGAGCGCGCCGCCTGGTTCGCCGTTCACATCCTCATGTCGGACGTGGCCGTCTCGGGCATCCCGCCGAGTCACCTCTCGGTCGATTTCAACCTCCCGCCCGAGATCACGAACGAGCAGTTCGCCACCGTCTGGGAGACCTTCGACCGCGAGTCCCGCGCGTTCGATGTCTCCGTCGTCACGGGTCATACCGGCCGCTACGAGGGGTGTAACTACCCGATGGTCGGTGGCGGCACGGCCGTCTCCGTGGGCCACCCGGAGGACCTGGTGCGGCCGGACGGCGCGACGGTCGGTGACAGGGTTGTCGTCACGAAGGGGCCCGCTATCGAGACGACCGGCCTCCTGTCGATCCAGTTCGAGTCGCTCATGCGCGGCGAGGTCGACGACGACGCGCTGGACGCGGCGATGGACCGGTTCTACGACATGAGTCCGGTCGAGGACGCGCTCACGGCGGCCGCGGCCGGCCCCGTCACGGCGATGCACGACGCCACCGAGTGTGGCATCTACGGCGGCCTCTACGAGATGGCCCGGTCGGCAGGGGTAGGCATCGAACTCCGCCGCGAGGACGTCCCCGTCCTGCCCGGCGTCGAGGCCACCTGTGAGTTCTTCGACATCGACCCGTGGATATCGATCTCGGAGGGGACGCTCCTGGCGACGGTCGACCCGTCCGGCGTCGACGACGTCCTCGGGGCGCTCGACGACGACGGCATCCCGGCCGCCGCCGTCGGCGAAGTGACGGAAGGGTCGGGACTCGTCGTCGACGGCGAACCGACCGACCACCCCGGCGTCGACCCTTTCTGGGGTGCGATGGCCGAGTACATGGAGAAACTGCAGGCGGAGTGACCGCGGCCTCGTCCGTGGACGGGCGGCGTCGCGAACCGGCCGCGAAACCGGAGCGTGGGTCCGGCGTCGACGCCGACACAGGCGGCCGACGGGTCGACCGCGGTCGGACCTGTGACTCGTCGAGCGGTCGTTCCCGGTCGACCCCACGCCGCCGGGGCCCCGACCCACTGTGGCGTCCGGGACGCTCCGGAGTGCTACTCCGCCGGCCCGGTCGCCCGGACCTCCTCGAAGTCGATGGCGTAGTCCGACTGGATCCAGGCCGTGCCGTCCTCGCGGTCGTACAGCACGACGTCGCCCGCTGCAGTCTCGAACGAACCGTACCTGTCGGCCGTCTCCGGCCGCGTGCGCGTTTCCGACATCTACCGACTGCTACCGTGTCACAGTTTCACATAAACCTTTCCGTGGGAACGTTACACACACTCGATACGTGTATAAGGGTCGATACTGTCGGACACACGTTCGTGAACGGGGGATCCGCTGTTCGGGGATGACCCGTCACAAAAACCCCGAAACAGTCATCGCACGGTGGCATTGCGTGTGTCCGACAGTATGAATGGCCGGCCGGGACGACCGGCCCGGACGAGGCGTTCGGGTGGAGACGGGGCGTTGCGTCCGGGCGGCGCAAACGGTTACTGTCGACGGGTCCTGGGGGTGACATGGAGGTGCACACGACCCAGGGTGCGTTCGGACGCGAGGACCTGGGACTGATACTGCCGCACGAACACGTCTTCGTTGACCTCGGGCCCATGGAGGCCGAACACTGGCGCGACGCCGACCCGGCGGACGTGGTCGACGTCATGGCCCCCGAGATCGAGCGCGCCCGGGACGCGGGCGTCACGGCGCTGGTCGAGGCCACACCCGAGGGCGTCGGGCGCCGCGTCGACGTCGACCTGGCGGTTTCGGAGGCGACCGACTTCCCCATCGTCGTCCCCACCGGGGTCTACCAGGAGCCGTCGATCCCACAGTGGGTCCGCGACGCGACCGAGGACGAACTCCTCGAGTGGCTGCTCGAAGACCTGACCGAGGGCGTCGGTGACACGGGCGTCAGGGCCGCCTGGATCAAGGTCAGCACGGACGACGACGACCCCGACGGACTGTCGCCCGACGAGGAGAAGGTGCTGCGCGCCGCGGGACGGGCGGGCGCCGAGACAGGCGCCCTGATCGGAAGCCACACGCTGTACGGCGGGCTCGTACACAGGCAACTCGACGTGGTCGAGTCGGCGGGGTACAGCGCCGACCGCTTCGTCTGGGTCCACGCACAGGCCGACGACCTCGAATACCACCGGGAGGTCGCCGACCGGGGCGCCTACGTCGAGTACGACTGGATCGGCGGCGACGACCAGGACGACGCCGACTACCTCGACCGGGTCGAAGCGATGGTCGCAGACGGGTACGCCGACCGCCTCCTGTTGAGCCAGGACCGGGGCTGGTACGACCCGTCCGAACCCGGGGGCGGCGACCAGCGGCCCTACACCTACCTTCCCGAGGAGTTCCTGCCGAAACTGCGCGACCGTCTCGACGACGCGATGGTTCGACGGATCACGCACGACAATCCCTTCGAGGCGTACGCTCGCTGAGCGGACACTCGATCGACGCGGTCGTCTCGTCACGTCTTTGGTATCCGGCCGACTACTCGCGACCATGACCAGGGAACCAGCGCCGGTCTCGCGGCCGGTCGTGTTGACCGTCGCCGGGAGCGACTCTGGCGGCGGCGCCGGCATCCAGGCGGACCTCAAGACCATCGAGGCCTGTGGCGGGTTCGGGACGAGCGCGGTCACGAGCGTCACCGCTCAGAACACCACCGGCGTCGAGAGCACGCACGTGCTTCCCGTCTCCGAGATCGACGCCCAGGTCGGGGCCGTCCGCTCCGACTTCGACGTGCGCGCGGTGAAGACGGGGATGCTCGCGACCGCCGACGTGGTCGAACTCGTGACCGGCCGCGTCGCCGCCATCGACGCGCCGGCGGTCGTCGACCCCGTGATGGTCGCCGCTTCGGGCGACAGACTACTCGCGAGCGCCGCCGAATCCGCCTACGAGGACCTCCTGCGCGAGGCGACGCTCGTCACGCCCAACGTCGACGAGGCGGCGGTCCTCACGGACGTCGACCCCGACGACGAGTCCACCGCCCGCCGGGCCGGCGAGGCACTCGTCGCGATGGGCGCCGACGCGGCGCTGGTCAAGGGGGGACACGTCGCCGGCGAACAGGTCGCCGACGTGCTCGTCACCGGCGACAGCGTCGAGACGTTCCGCCACCCCCGGGTCGACACCGACGCCACCCACGGCTCGGGGTGTACGCTCTCGGCGGCCATCGCCACTCACCTCGCGGAGGGCGCGTCGGTCAGCGACGCCGTGGCCGCGGGCATCGACCTGCTCGGGCGGGCGGTCCGGTACAACCACGACGTCGGCGAGGGGCCCGGCGCGGTTCACCACCTCGTCGAACTCCGGGACGCGGCCGCACGCGAGGCGACGGCCGAGGCCGTCCAGTCGGTCGTCGACGCGTTCGTCGAGCGCGACGTCGCCCCGCTCGTCCCGGAAGCCGGGACGGACGTCGTGGGCGCGACCCCCTACGCGGAGCGCCCGGACGAGGTCGCCGCCGTCGACGGTCGCGTCATTCGGACGCTGTCGGGCGCGAAACCCGCCGGTGGCGTCCGTTTCGACGCCTCGACCCGCGTCGCCGGGACGGTCTTAGCTGCCCGCGAGGCCGATGCGACCGTGCGCTTTGGCGCGAACGTCCGGGACGACGCCGTTGCCGCCCTCGAAGCCCTCGACGGGGCGGTGACCACGGTCGACTCCGACGACGCCAGCACGGCGGAGACGGACGCCGTCGCGGCGGCGGTCGCCGAGGCCGACGGGCCGCCCGCGGCGGTCGTCGAGGGCTCCAGCGGCGGCGAAAACGCCCACGTGACCCTGCTCGCGCCCGACCCCGAGACGCTGGTCGCACGGACGACGGCGCTGCTTGACGCCGTCGAACCCGCGGACTGATACGGACTCCTGTGAGTCATTTCCGGACCGACCGCACGACTGCGCGCGGTCGTCCCGGGACACAGTGAGAGCGGTCCGCGCGAGACCGGAGTCGACGACGGGCCGGCGCCGACCGGGTGGCGGGTTCAGCGCCGCCGGTCGTGACGGGACCGTATCCCGGGACCGACTGCGAGCGCGACGAGCACGACGAGCGCACCGAGCGCACTCAGTGCGCCGAACCCGGAGCCGTTACCGGCGGTCACGTCGCCGGCTGGCGAGGCCGTCTCCCCGCCGTCAGCCGTCGCCTCCCCCACCCGCGCGTCGATGGTCCGGGTCGACGTTCCCGTCCCGGCGCCGTCGTCCGACCCGCCGCCCACCGTGACCGTCGCCTCCGGACCGCCGCCGACGCCGACGGCGTACTGGCCGCTGAACCGGAGGCGGACGGGAACCGTGAGCGTCCGGTTCGCCCCGGCGGCGACGCCGACCCGTCGGGACCACACCGATTCGCCGGCCCGCGTGACCGTGACGTTCCGGCGGGCCGGCACGGCGTAGGGGTTCACGACGGTGACGTTCACCGCGACCACGCCGGGGCGCGGGAGCGTCGTCCGGTTGACCGTGACCGCGCCCAGCCTCGCGGGCGCGGGGTCGTACACCGCCACTTCGACGGAGTCGGCACCGAACGAAACCGTCCGTCTCCCGGTCGTCTCGACGGTGACGTCGAGCGCGTGGGTCGCCGTCTCGCCAGGGGCGAGCGCCCCCGAAACGAGGCGCTGGACGCTGCCACCGACGGCGAAGAACTGCTCGTATGGGGCGCTGGCGCCGCCGGCGTTGACGACGACGCCCGTCGCGTGTAGCGTCTCGCCGGCGTACAGTGTCAGCGGCGACCCGGTGAGGGTCTCGTTGCGATAGGGTCCCGAGACCCGGAACCCGACGGTCACGTTCTCCCGATTCCCGGTCAGTCCGCCCTCGTCGGTGGCGTTCGTGCGGTCGCTGGCCCGGTCGGCGAAACGGAAGGTGAATCGTGCCGGTGTCGGGCCGAAGGCGGCCTCGTGTTCGCTCGCCGACCACGCTGGCGGCACGCGGCTGGTCGCGACGTACGTGCCGGCGAACTCGTCGAGCGCGGAGCCGCCGACTCGTCTGAGGAGTTCGAGCGTGACCGCCCGGTCGACCGGCCGCGGGAAGGCGTTCAGGCGGGAGAACGCCGTCCCGAACGAGCGGGTTGCGTCCGTCTCGACGCGGATCCGGCGGTCGATGGCCGCGGCGACCAGCGCCCCCTTCCAGTAGTTCGCGGCGTTGTCCCACGTGCACGGTTCGGCGAGTATCGCCCCGGACTGGGGCGGCATCGCGCCCCGCCCCAGGAACTCCCTGAACGACGCGAAGTCCGTCTCGTTGCGTTCGAGCGCCAGGAGCGCGGCGTAGTACGTCGCCGTCGCCTCCGTGAGCCACCGGCCCGAGGGCGCCGTCTCGAAGGACTGCCTGGTGTGGACGTACTCGTGGAGCCAGACGTCGTCCGGCCCGCCCAGCGGTTCGACGTCGCGCACCCAGAAGTCGCTATCGCCGAGCTGGAGGCCGCGGACGCCCCAGTCGACGGTCGTCGTCGTCGGTGCGACGACGGCCGTGACTCGCTCGTCGCGGTCGCCCACCCGCAACCGGTCGGAGGCGTCCGCCAGCGCGTCGAGTACCGCGTCGGGCGAGGCCGTCATGCGTGCCCGGTCGGGCACGACGAGCGTGAACGTCTGCCCGTGCGCCCGCCGCTCGCGGGTCTCGACGGCGCCGAGGTAGACGAGTTGCTCCCCGACGTACCCCGGGCCGGCGACGGTCGTCTCGCTGGTCAGCCCGACCGGTTCGGGTCCCTGCCACCGCCAGGAGGCCGCCAGTCGCGGCTGACGGACCAGCGCCCACCGGCCGGCGTCGACCAGCAGATACCGCCCCTGTGCCCCTTCCGGTCCGGCCTGCGAAACCGTCTCGTCGGCCGGCAAGGCGTAGGTGATCCGCGCTCGCGTCGTGTTCCCGTCCCACGCGTATTCCGTCCCTTCGACGAACCGGAAGCCCGTCGTCGCCGTGACGTTCGCCCGCTCGGGCACCGGCGCCCTGAGCGACGTGACGGTCCCGGGCACCTCGAAGGTGTGCGTGACTCGTACCTCTCCGGGCCGGTCGGGCGTCAGCGCGATACGCTGGGTCACCGAGACGGACCGCGGCGCCGTCTCCAGGACGGCCGTTCCCGACGCGGACGCGTGACCGCCGGTATCGGTCACAGTCGCGTTAGCCAGGACCACCTGCGAGCGAAATCGACGGGCAGCGACGGCGTCGCTGACGAACCGGTCTCCCCTGGCCGCACCGGTGTGCCCCCCCACTTTCGCGGGAGAGGTGTCTCCCGGTTCGTCCGTGTGAACGCTGTCGACCGCCCCTCCCGTGTCAGCGGTATCGACCGACCCGGCCGGCGCTTCGACCGCGTCGCTGGGCGCGCTCACTGCACCGGCAACCGGCGTCGCCGCGAGCAGGACCGCGACGAGGACCACCGTCCATCGTCTCCTCGTCGAGAGCACGTCCGGAGTTCGCTCTCCTCCTTTTTGGTCGTTTCGTGACCCCTCGCAGGGATCCGTCGGGACTCGCGTGATTTCGGTGGGGACGGGTCCCGCGGCCGAGAGCGCGACGGAACCGAGGGGGCGCGACTCAGAGGTCGGCGAGGAAGGCGGCGCCGGTCTCGATAGAGGCCGCGGGGTCGTCCGGGTCGTCGTGCTCGTAGACGAGCCACTCGGCGTCGACCTCGCGGGCGGCGTCGGCACACGCCTCCATGTCGACGTCGCCCTCGCCGATCTCGACGAAGCCGCGTTCGACGCTCGTGTCCATGTCTTTCATGTGGACGATCTCGACCCGGTCGCCGTACCGCCGGAGGAGTTCGACGGGGTCGTGTCCGGCGGTCCGGATCCAGCCGACGTCGGGTTCGAGCAGGACGGAGGAGGCCTCGGCAAACGCCTCGAACCCGTTCGTGCCGTCGAACTCGACGAACTCGTGGTCGTGGTTGTGGTAGTGGAGGGCGAAGTCGTGTGCGTCGAGGGCGGCGGCGAGCGCGTCGAGTCGTTCGGCGGTGCTCTCTGCGGCCTCGCGCGTCTCGAAGTGCTCGGCGCCCAGCCACGGGACGACGCCGCCGTCCGCGCCGATCGTCTGCTGGTCCGCGACGACGCCCTCCGGGTCGGATTCCATCCGGTCGACGTCGATATGGGCGGCAGTCACGTCCAGGTCGCGCTCGGCGAGCGCGTCGGCCGTCTCGCCGGGCGAGAGGTCGCCGTAGTCGCCGGAGAACTGCACACCGTCGTAGCCCGCGGCCGCGACGCGATCGAGGATTTCCTCCATCGGGAGGTCCAGTTCGCGAACCGAGTAGAGATTGATGGCTGTCCGTACCATACTCCGTCGAGTAGCGGCCGCCGCTTGACTGTACGGGAGACGGCGGCCCTCGCCGGTTGTGACGCGTTGCTCCGGTCGGGTCGGCTCACCGCGAACCGGCACGTCGCGGCGGGTAGGCGTGGACTTTTGTGCGGACGGCCGGAGGTGCGAATCATGACACGCACCGTCGCGCTGATCGGTACCGGCCCCGAACCGGACAACCCTGTCTGGGGGGAAAGCGCCGCGATGGCCTACCAGCACGCCGAGGGGTACCGCGACCGCGACGACTGCGAGGTCGTCGCCTGTGCCGACCTCGTACGCGAGAACGCCGAGGCCTTCGCCGCCGAGTTCGACGTCGCCGACGACCACATATTCGAGGACTACGGGGCGATGCTCGCCGAGGTCGAACCCGGTATCGTCAGTATCTCCACGCCGGTTCCGACCCACGCGCCGATCGTGCTCGATTGCATCGACAGCAACGTGCCCGACGCGGTCCACTGCGAGAAGCCGATGGCCACCGCCTACGGCGACGCCCGCCTGATGGCCCAGGAGGCCCGCCGCCGGGGCATCCAGCTCACGTTCAACCACCAGCGCCGCTTTTCGCCCGTCTGGCGCGAACCCAAAGCGGCCCTCGACGCGGGCCGGATCGGCGACCTGCAACGGGTCGAGGTGGGCACGAGCACCCTGCTCGACAACGGCACCCACCACATCGACCTGGCGACGATGTACGCCGACGAGTCACCCGCCGAGTGGGTCATCGGCCAGGTCGACTACCGCGAGGAACACGTCAAGTACGGCGCGCACAACGAGAACCAGGGACTCGTCCAGTGGGCCTACCGGTCCGGCGTGCAGGGCATCGCGACGACGGGCTTCGGCGAGGACGGGGTCGGCGTCCACCACCGTCTCCGGGGCACCGGGGGTACCATCGAGGTCACGCCCTGGGGGGACCCTCAGGCGCGCGTCCGCGAGGACGGCGGTGACTGGGAACCGCTCGTCCGGGGCGTCGAGAACTCCGCGGCGGTCCCGCCGGCCATCGACCACCTCGTCGAGTGTCTGGACGAGGGCGTCGAACCCGAGATCTCGGCACGCCACGCCCTCGCCGTGACGGAGGTCATCTTCGCCGCCTGGGAGTCCTCGCGTCGTCGCGGCCGGGTCGACCTCCCGCTGGACGTCGAGGACAACCCGCTCGAGGCGATGGTCGAATCGGGCGCGCTGACTCCCGAGCCCGCCGAGGACTGAACTGCGGGCACCGACGGACCGATGGCCACCGCGCCCCAGGGGGCGGGGTTCGACGTGACCCTCCAGGGCTTTACCGCCGAGCGGGCGTAGCACCGAACCACGGGTACGGCGGAATTCGCTGCCGCGAGCCTCGCCGGGCCGGCACGACGCCGAGGCCCTCGCCGGCATCCGATCGCTTTTCTCGCGAGCGGTCCACCCCCCGGCCATGACGGACATCGCTATCGCCGGGACCGGCGCTGTCGCCGAGATGCACGCCATGTCCATCGCGGATATCGACGGCGCGGACCTGGTCGCCGGTTCCTGCCGCACCGAAAGTCGGGGCCGGGCGTTCGCCGACGAGTTCGACTGTACCTGGTACGACGACACCGCGGCGATGCTCGACGCGACGTCGCCGGACGTCCTGCACGTCTGTACGCCCAGCGGCGCCCACCTCGAACCGACGCTGGCGGCCGCCGAGCGCGGCGTGGACGTCCTCTGTGAGAAACCGCTCGAGATCACCACCGAGCGCATCGACGAGATGGTCGCTGCCGCCGAGGAGGCGGGGATCCGGCTCGGCGGTGTCTTCAACCAGCGGTTCAATCCCGTCGTCCGGCAGCTCCACGCGGCCGCGAGCGAGGGGCGCTTCGACGACCTCGCGGTCGCGAACGCCTACGTGCCGTGGTGGCGCGACGACGACTACTACGACGGCGCCTGGCAGGGCACCGAGGACCTGGACGGCGGCGGCGCGCTGATGAACCAGTCCATCCACGGTATCGACGCGATCCAGTGGCTCGCGGGGGCGGCCGGGGCGGCTGGGGACGGACCGGCCGGTACCGCGGACGACGGGACGCCCGACGTCAACCCCGTCGAGGAGGTGTTCGCCTACACGGACACCCGCGCCCACGAGGGCGACATCGTCGAGGTCGAAGACACCGCCGTCGCCGTCCTGCGCTATCGCGACGGCACCCTGGGGCAGGTGCTGGGTGCCACCTCGATGTATCCGGGCTCGCTCAAGCGCATCCAGCTGGCGGGCCGGGGTGGCACCGCCGAGGTCATGGAGGACGAACTCGTCACCTGGCAGTTCCGCGAGGCGCGCGACGACGACTCCGAGGTGCGCGAGCGGTTCGGCGAGACCGAGTCGGGCGGCGGCGCGGCCGACCCCATGTCCATCGACTACGCGAACCACCGGCGCAACATCGAGGCGTTCCTCGACGCTCGCGCCAGCGGCGAGGACTACATGCTCGACGCGAGGGAGGCGCGCAAGGCCGTCGAGATCATCGAGGCCATCTACGAGTCCGCCGAGCGCGGCGAACCCGTCCGGGTGGCGTAGCGACGCCCGGAGCCGCCCCTCGCCTGTCTCGCCTTCGAGTGTCGACTCCACCAGCCGTGTCCCACTCCCCCGGTATCAGCGCCGAGTCCCTCGGGCAAGTCTTAATATACCTTGAACACATAATATACGATCATGCACGACTGCTCCCGGTGTGGGACGCGAATGAGCCACAACGACGAGACGACGAAGCTCACGGAGTACGTCTGTCCCCGGTGTCACAACACGCGCATCGTCAAGAAAGACGAGTACCGCGTGACGGCCGAGGGAAAAGCCACCAGTCCGGCCGACGACTGATCTCCGACCGAGAGTGCACTCGTTTTGTCACTCCTGCCCCGTTAGCGACGCCGCCGTTCCGGGTCTGACCGGGGACGAGCGCTTGCCCGTCCCCGGCCGCGACAGCAGATGGTTTCGGAGCGAGTACAGGGAGGGCATGTCAAACGACGGAGCATCCGGCGCGCCAGTCGCGGCGGCGGCCGGGACGGACACTGCACACGCGACCGACGCGTTCGCCACGCCGGGCAATGAAACGCGACTCGCTATCCTCTTGGCGCTGTGGGAGGCCTACGACCCGGCCGACCCCGACGCAGTCGTGTCGTTCTCGCGCCTCCGGGCCGCGGTCGGCGCGACTGCTGTTCACGGAACCGATCCCGGCGGCCGCTCTCGCCGACCGCACGCCCGAGGAACTATTCGCCGATGGCGTCGTTCGCCTCCTGCAGTCGGTCGCGACCAAACTGAGCGGGCTCTGTCCGCGGTGTGCGAGCGCCGTAGAGACGACCGTCTCGGTCTGTGACGACCACGACGCCGAGAGCGGTGACGCCTGCGACGCCTGCGGGAACGCCGCCGCGGCGCGCGTCAGGTGGGTCTATCCCGTCTGCAAGTAAATCGGCGGCGCCGCGCCGAGCGCCGCCGTAATCGCCCACCCCGATGTCGTCGTCTTCTACCACGACCACGACGTCGAGGTCTACTGCCACAGCACCGACTTCGACGCCGTCCGCGCGGTCCTCGAACGCTTGCGCGCCCACGAGCAGACTGTCGTTTCGACCGGTCCCGTTCGCATCGGCGTCACGGTTAGCGTCGACAGCGAGGCACTCCGGCTCGTCTTCGACGAAGCCCTCGCGGTCGTCGACTCCGAACGCCGCCCGGCCCGGTGAAATCTCCTTCAGTTGGCCCGCTTGCAGAAATATGTACGTGAACCTGCTCGTCGACGTACGGGGACGTGACGACTCGAAGACCCCGAGAGGGCCATCGAGCGGTGGCATCACTTGTGTCCGACAGTATGAGAAGGCGAGCGACCGCTAAACGTCGACCCGTTCGCCGCGCTCGTCGCTCTCCGACGGCCGCCAGCAGGTGCTGGATACGGAGGCCGTCGGCGAATCCCGGGAGTGCTCGCCACCCGCCGCAACCGAAGAGAGGAGAATCGCAGCTATGCAGTCTATCGCTCACGAGAAGCGGGCCCCTGTGAAGTTCTATGACACGCGGGGGTGAGTCCCGTAGACACGACCTGATACCCGAGAAGAACAACACCGTTGTCACGAGAGATTACAGCCGTCCGGTTGGATCGGGGATTAGCCGTCCAGTCCGTCCCGCGGTCCGGACCGAACCCGCTCAGCGGTCCTCACGGAGAGTGACCGCGACGGACGACTGGATCCACGCCCGGGTGTTCTTCCGGTCGTAGATGACGAACTCCTCGTCGCCGATGTTCAACTCGGCGTATCGGTCCCGCTGCTCGTCGGCCACGCGCCTATCCAGCTCGTCCGATGCGTTCGAACTGTCCATATCTCCACTCCACCCGATAGAATGATAAACCACGTGCAGGCTTTTCAGTGAGAGAAAAGACTGGTAGTGGGAACGGCCCACCGGGGCATCGATCCAGCCGGCGAGGACGCGGTAGTGCCCGGCGAACTACCCCTGCCCACTCGCTCTCGCCGACGCGGTTCGCTCCTCGAGGTGAATTGATACGTTTCGTATGGAGTACGTCGAGTTCGGGCGGACCGGGATCGAAGTATCTCCCCTCTGTCTCGGTACGTGGATGTTCGGTACGGAGACCGACGACGGGCGTGTCGTTACCGACCGGGAGCAGGCCCACGAAATTCTGGACACGGCGTGGGACAACGGT
>JAZKRZ010000020.1:0-26238 GCA_036626395.1 Haloarculaceae archaeon | reverse complement strand
GTTCACCCTCAAGGACATGCGCAAGCAGATGCAGACGATGAACAACATGGGGCCGCTCGACCAGGTGATGGACATGATCCCCGGGATGGGGGGCGGCCTGATGGACCAGTTGCCCGACGACGCGATGGACGTCACCAAAGAGCGCCTGCGCGACTTCGAGGTGATCATGGACTCGATGACCGACGAGGAACTGGAGAACCCCCGCATCGTCGGCAAACAGCGCACCGAGCGCATCGCCCGCGGGTCGGGCAAACCCGAGGAACGAGTCCAGGAACTGCTCGAACAGTACAACGCGATGAGCAGGATGCTGGACCAGTTCGGGGGCATGGGCGAGGGCGACATGGAGCGGATGATGCAGAAGATGCAACAGCAGGGCGGCGGCGGGATGGGCGGTCTCGGCGGCGGTGGCGGCCCGTTCGGCGACTGAGTGGGTCGTTCGGTAAGCGGGTAGGCCGGGCGCGTCGCGGCCGATTTCCGCTCGCCGACCCTTCAGCGCGTGAAGCGGTGACTACTGTTATATGGGCGGTCCGCGACAAGCCGGTACCGTGAGTGAGGAACCGGACGTCGAGGCCGTCGCGGGGCTGCTCGAAGACGAGACGGCCCGGACGATCCTCACCGAAACGAGCCAGCAACCCATGTCAGCAAGCGACCTCCGAGAGCACTGCGACGCGTCGGGGCCGACCATCTACCGGCGGCTCGAACGACTGCGCGAACACGACCTCGTCGTCGAGCGCACGCGACCCGACCCCGAGGGGGGCCACCACCACACGGTGTATGCTCCCAACCTCCGGCGGGTCACGGTCGAGTTGCGGGACGGCCGCTTCGAGGTCGAGGTCTCGCGCCGCGAGGACATGGCCGACCGCTTCACCCGTCTCGTGGAGGGGATCTAACAGTGCGTGGCGTCGTCGACCCGACCGTGTGGGCGAGCGGACTCCTGCAGGCCGGGAGTCGCTTCGACAGCGCGGTACAGGTCTGGTTGACGGGGTACGAACTCGTCGGGGCAGTCCTCGGGCTGTTCATCGCCTACCAGGCCTACCGGGGGTACCGCCGCAACGAGAGCCGCCCGATGCTGTTCATGTCGCTGGGGTTCGTGCTGGTCGTCGGCGTCCCCGTCTTGCTGACGATCCCCTTCCTCGTTGTGCCGTCCATCCCGCAGGCCGCCTACCAGTTCGTGATCCAGACCGCCGAGGTAGCGGGCCTCGTGTGTATCATCTACGCGCTTCGGGTCGACCCCGGCGAGTAGGGTCGCCCGAGCGTGGCTGATCGGCGGAGCCATCCGCCGGGTCGCGGAACCACGGGACGGGTTCCAGCAGTGTTTAGGCCGTCCGCGCGGTGGGGTCGGTATGGGCGAACCCGCGGCCGCCGTGCGTGTCGGCGTCAGGACCCGCGACCTGGGCGAGAAGCGACTCCGGTATCTACGCCAGCTCGGCGTGACGGACGTGTTCGTCAACCACGCCGACACCGACGAGGAACCCGACGAGTTCAACGACCGCATCGCCTCGGACACCGTGGCGGTCGGCCCCGGGACCGTTCCGTCCGTCGCCGAACTCGAGGCCGCGCGCGAACGCGTCGAGGACGCCGGCCTCCGGCTGTCGGGCATCCACTCGCTACCCTACTCGCTGTACGGCGACATCATGTTCGGCCGCGAAGGCAAAGACCGGGCGCTCGAGGAGATCGCGACGCTGGTCGAGCACCTCGGCGAGGCCGACATCCCGGTCATGGGCTACCAGTGGAACCCCCGCGGCGTGGTGCCGATGCGGACCACGCCCGTCGAGGTGCGCGGCGGTGCGGAGGCGACGGCGTTCGACCTGGACGAGATCGAAGACGCAGACGCGCTCCCGGAGGGGATCGACCGCGAATACACGGAAGAAGAGTTCTGGGAGAACTACCGTGAGTTCCTCGAAACCGTCGTCCCGGTCGCCGAGGACGCGGGCGTCGAGATGGCCCTGCATCCCGTCGACCCGCCGACCATCGAATCGCTGGGCGGGATCCCGCGGCTGTTCCGCAGCCGGGAGAACTTCGACCGCGCGATGGAGATGGTCCCCAGCGACAACCACGGACTCAAACTCTGTCTGGGCTGTTTCTCGCAGATGGGCGAGGACGCTGTCGACGTCATCCACCACTTCGGCGAGCGCGACCAGATCGTCTTCGTCCACTTCCGGGACGTCGTCGGCACGGTCCCCCAGTTCCACGAGACGTTCGTCGACGAGGGCAACTTCGACACGGTCGAGGCGGTGCGGGCGCTGTACGACGTCGGCTTCGACGGGGCGGTCCTCCCGGACCACGTTCCCGAGATGGCCGACGACACCGACTGGCGCCACCGCGGGCGCGGGTTCACCGTCGGCTACCTGCGCGGGGTCATCGACACCGTCGCGACTGAACGGTGACTCGTCGCTTCTCGCGAGTCAGGCCGGCGGTTCGTCCCACTCGGTACCGTCGTCCTGAGGGTCGTAGCCGAGGCGAGCGCGGGCGTTCTCGATGCTGAACCAGCGGGTGGTGTTGTCGCTGACGCCGTGGAAGACGTCGAACGTGACGCTCTCGTCGCGCAGACACCGGTCGACCTGGTGGGCGAAGTCCCGCCGGGAGTGCCACGTGGCCTTCATCCGCGCGACCTGTCGTTCGTAGGTGTCGCTGTCGCGCTCGAACTCGCCCTCGTCGACGCTGGCCTCTGCGTCGCCGTAGGGGTGGTCGTACTCGGGCATCCGGACGCTACAGACCCGGAGCGCGTAGAACCGTTTCGGGTACTCGTGGGTCTCGACGTAGTAGCGGCCCAGCGCCTCGCCGAAGGCCTTGGTGACGCCGTATAGCGAGTCCGGCCGAACCGGGTCGGTGGCGTCGAGGACGAGCCCGTACCCCGGTTCGTACAGCTCGGGGGCGTGTTCGTCCTCGTACAGTCCCATGACGTGATTGGTCGAGAGGAAGACGACCGACTCGACCTTCTCGCGGCGGGCGGCCTCCAGGGCGTTGTACAGCCCGCCGACGTTGGGGTCGTGGACGTCGTCCCAGTCGCCGCCGGTGTAGGGGTAGGCGGCCATGTGGACCATCGCGTCCTGGCCTGTGGCGGCCGCCCGGAGCGCGGCGCCGTCGGTGACGTCCCCGATGACGGTGTCGTAACCGCCGTAGGGGTGGTCGTCGGGACGGTCCGAACGGTTGAACAGCGTCCAGTCGTACTCGTCGCGGTCGTAGAGGTGGTCGACGAGCGCCGTGCCACAGCGCCCGTAGACCCCCGTCGCGAGTGCGTTCATACCGCCCCGTGGGCGGTTCGGGCATTAAATCGGCGGGAAGCGGAAACCCGGCGGGGCCCGGGTCGGCTTCCAGCACCCGCGTGCGGTCGACCCGACCCCGCCGTCGGTCCCCCGCCGGGGGCGTGGTTTTTTACCCGGGGGTCGCCACCCCCGAGGCATGAACGCGACCGAGGTTCGCGACCACTTGCGGGGCGTCGCGGTCGGGCTGCTCACCCCCTTCGACGAGGACGGTGCGGTCCGCCACGACCACCTCGCGGCCAACGCCGAACACCTCGCCGGCGAGGGCGCCACGACTTTCCTGGCCAACGCCAACATCAGCGAGTACCACTCCCTCTCGACGGCCGAACGGTCCGCGGTCACCGAGACGGCCGTCGACGCGCTCCCGGACGACGCGTGCGTCCTCGCGGGCGTCGGCGGGTCGACGGCGGACGCCCGTGATCTCGCCCGGGCACAGCAGCGGGCCGGCGCCGACGCGATAATGGTGATGCCGCCCGACCACACATACGTCCACGAGCGCGGTCTCCTGGCGTACTACCGCGAGGTCGCGGGGGCGACCGACCGGCCGCTGGTCCCCTACGTACGAGGGTTCAGTCCCTCGGTCGAGTACCTCGCGGACCTCACCCGGGTCGACGCGGTCGTCGGCGTGAAGTACGCCCTGGCTGACCACGTCAAACTCGGCGCGGCGGTGAGCACGGGCGCCGACGACGTCGTCTGGGTCGACGGCGCGGCCGAACCCCACGCCGTCTCGTTCTGGGCGGAGGGCGCCGAGGGCTTTACTGCGGGCGTCAGCAACTTCCGACCCGAACTGGGGCTGGCGCTGTACGACGCCCTCGCGGCGGAGGAGTGGGAACGCGCCCGCGAACTCAGGAACGCCTGTCTCCCCTACCAGCGCCTGCGCGCTGAGACCGGCACGGACAACGCCATTCCGGGGGCGATCAGCGTCCCCGTCGTCAAGAAGGGACTCGAACTCGCGGGCATGCACGGGGGGTCGGTCCGCGAGCCGATCCGGGGTCTCACCGCCGAAAAAGAGCGGCGGGCCGAACGACTGTACGCCGACCTGGACGACGCCATCGAGCGTCTCGTCTGAACGCGGCCGGCGGCCGTCTCGGGCAGTCGCGTCACTGCGACCGTCGACGCTCTCACGGGTCGCCACGACCACGCCGTTTATTCCGCGGGTCCGAGTAGGCGGGGGTGATGAAGGTCGCAGACGTCAGTGCTTACGCCCTGTCCTCGCCGATTGACCCGCCTCAGGAGCGGCCATTCCACGGCGGGGTGCGCACGCTTTACAAGCGCGATTTCGTGCTCGTGACTGTCGACACCGCCGACGGCGAGCGCGGCTTCGCGCCCGCGGGCGCCAGCAGTTCGGCCATGCGCGAGTTCTTCGAGGGCGCCTCCCAGCAGGCGTTCGCCGAGACCATCGACACCGCGGTCGCCGACGCCCTGGAGGGACTGGAACTCGACGACCCTGCGGACGTCCACGACGTCGACCTCGACGCCGCCGTCTCGGGGGTCGTCGAGTCACAGGCGCTCTCGACGGTGGACGTCGCACTCCACGATATCGCCGGCAAGCGCCGCGGCGTGCCGGTCTACGACCTCCTCTGCCCCGACAGTTACGAACCCACGACGGACCTGCCGCTGTACGCCAGCGCCGGGATGTACATGAACCCCGAGGGCTACGCCGAGCAGGCCACGCTGGTCGAGGAGTGTGGCTTCTTCGGGTACAAGTACCGGCCCGGCGTGGGTCCTGACGCCGACCGCGAAACGGCCCGACTCCTGGCCGACGCCGTCGAGGAGACGGAGTTGATGGCCGACGCTCACACCTGGTGGAAACTCGAAGACTCCTACACCGAGGCCGAACGCGACGCGGCCGTCGAGTCCTACGCCGAGCAGGACTTCTACTGGCTTGAAGAACCCGTCGGGCCGGACGACTACGACGGCTACCGGACGCTGGCTGCCGACTCGGACGTGGCGCTGGCGGGCGGCGAGAGCGAGGAGTCGCCAGAGGGTCTCCGGGCGCTGGGCGAGACGGGGGCAGTCTCGTTCCTGCAGGGGGACGTGCGCCACCACCGCGGGTTCACGGGCTGTCGGGCGGCCGCGGAGTGGTGTCGGGGCCGCGACGTCACGTTCGTCCCGCACAACTTCGGGACGTGGCTCGGACTCGTCGCGAACGCCCACCTCGTCGCGGCCACGCCGGAGGCGGAACTCGTCGAGTACCCCGTTTTCGAGGACGACCCGCTGCTCGACGCTTCGGGCGACCCGGGGATGTATCCCTTCGACCTGGCGTTCGACGTGCTCGCGGGTGAACCCGACGTCGCCGAGGGGCGACTCGGGGTCCCCGACGGCCCGGGGCTGGGCGTCGACGTCGACATGAGCGTCGTCGAGGAGTACCCCTTCGTCGAGGGGCCGTGGACGGCCTTCGAGTACGAGTAGTACCGTCGGACACGAGTACGTGAACGGACTCGTCGACGTTCGAGTTCCTGACGTCTCGACAACCCCGGAGCGGCCACCGAGCGGGGCCATCACTCGTGTCCGACAGTACGAGCGGCAGGGAGACGCGAGACCTTCCGGCCGTCTCCCCGGCGTTCCACGTCGGGCGCGCGTCGACCCGGCGGGAGGCTTTTTGTTCCGTCACCGCGTGTTCCTCGAGTGTGACGACGCTGGTTGCGTGCATCGACCGCGCGGGCGACCTCGTGCGCGGGACGGAACCGCCGGTCGTCGGGCGCGAGGCGGTCGAATCGCTCGTGGTCGACGTCGGGGTGACCGACCCGGAGGACAGTCAGGTCAACTGCCTGCTCGAGGGATTGCGCGTCGCGGGCGACCTCGGGGCGAACGACGAGGAAGCGCTGGTGGCGGTCCTCTCGGGGACCGACGACGCCATCGGCGCCGACAGAGCCATCGCTCGCCAGGTCGAAGGCCTCATCGAGGAGTACGACCTCACCTCCGCGGTCGTGGTCGTCGACAGCGCCGAGGACGAACGTCTCGTGCCCATCATCGAGTCGCGACTGGCCGTCGACGCCGTCGACCGCGTCGTCGTCCGCCAGGCCCGCGACATCGAGTCCACGTACTACCTGCTCAAGCAGTTCCTCGCCGACGAGGAACTGCGCAAGACGATACTCGTCCCCATCGGCGTCGCCCTCATCGCCTACCCCGTCCTCTGGATGGTTTCCAGCCCGGGCGTCGCGACCGGCGCAATCATCGCCGTGGTCGGCCTGTTCTTCCTGTACAAGGGGCTGGGGGTCGACGCCTACCTCGCCGCGCTGCCCGGCCAGATCCAGGAGGCACTCTACTCGGGTCAGGTCGCGCTGGTCACGTACGTCGTCGCCGCCGGGCTCTCGCTCGTGGGCGTGTTCGCCGGCGCGATCAGCGTCTCCGACGCGGGCGCGGGCAGTCCGCTCGTCCTCGGGTTACGATTCGCCTTCCGGAGCGTCCCGTGGCTGACCGGCGCCGCGCTCGCGGCGAGCACCGGCCGCCTGCTGGACGAACTCATCCGCCGTGAGGGGCTCCGGAGCGCGTACCTCAACCTCCCCTTCGGCGCCGTCGCGGTCGGGCTCGTCGTCCGTGGCTTCTCGGGGTTCCTGCTCGAACTCACCGCCGGGTTCAACTCGTTCCGTCTCCCGCCGATGGAACTCGGCCCGCTCATGTTCGAGGGGCACACCTTCCAGCCAGGCACCCGCCTGGCCATGTTCATCGTCGCCGGCATCGTCGTGAGCCTCGTCGGCTTTCGCTTCGCCGCCTACGTCAGCAGCCGCGAGATCGAAGAGGAGTTCGCCGCCGAGCGCGAGACCACCGACTGATACGGACCGTTGTACCCATTTTCGGCGATGCCGCCGACGGATGGACGAGTCACGGCCCGATGCGTTCACCGTGGTTCGCGACGGCGGTAACGAATTACAACGGTCCGTATGACCCACCCGTTCCCGGAGGCCCGGCGTGACCCGGCGACCCGTTTTCGACGTCGAGGTGACCCGGCGGGGCCGTCCCGTCTGGGACCGGGCGGCGCCGCCGACCGCAGGGGGTTTACTTCGCCCGTCCCTCCCTCGGGTATGAGCGACGACGCCGGCGACACCGGCGCGGACGAGGCCTGTGTGGGCGCCTGGGTCAGCCTCTTTTCGGGCGGGAAAGACTCCTCGTGGGCGCTCTACCGGGCGCTCGAACGCGGGCTCCCCGTCGAGCGCCTCGTCACCGTCCACCCCGCCGGGGATTCGTACATGTATCACGTCCCGGCGACGCGGCTTGCGGCGCTGGCCGCCGAGAGCATCGGGATCGAACTCCTGGAGGTCGAACCCGACGACTTCGGGGCCGAGGCGGCGACCGACGCCGGCGCGCAGGGCGACGCCGAACTCGAACCGCTCGAACGCGCCCTCGAATCGCTGGACCGCGAACTTCCCGGGGGGGTCGCGGGGGTCACCGCCGGCGCCGTCGAGAGCGAGTACCAGACCTCCCGCATCGAGGCGATGTGTGGCCGTCTCGACGCCGACCTGTTCGCGCCGCTGTGGCGACGCGACCCCCGCGAGCTGGCCGACGCGATGCTCGCCGCCGGCTTCGAGATACGGGTCATCCGCGTCGCGGCGGCCGGCCTCGACGAGTCCTGGCTCGGTCGGACACTCGATGCCGCTGCCTTCGAGGAACTCGAAGCGCTCGGTGAGCGCTACGGCGTCCACCTCCTGGGCGAGGGCGGCGAGTTCGAGACGCTGGTTACTGACGGACCGCACATGGACCGGCGGATCCTGCTGGACTACGAGACGGTGTGGGACGGGACCAGGGGGACACTGCGGGTCGAGGACGCCCGGCTGGCGTGACGACCGGGACGCGTCGACCGGCGGCCGCCTGCAGTAACGTCGACCGGTCTCACTGCGCCGAGGCGGTGGTCGAGCGACTCACAATTTACGGGTCCGGAGCCGGTAGTGGGGTGTATGACACTGGAGGAGTTACTGGAGACGAGCGCCGACCTGATGTCGGACGACCAGATACGGGAGTTCCTGAGAGAGCAGGGCGTCGGGATTCTGGCACTCCCCGACGAACCGTTCCCGTACGTCGTGCCGATGTCGTTCGGATACGACGGGGACTCGACGCTTTACTTCGTGTTCCTCCTGTTCGGCACGGCCAGTCACAAGGAGACGCTGGCCGAGAGCGCAGAGGGGGGCAGATTTCTCGTCTACCGCGCCCGGTCCATGCACGACTGGCAGAGCGTGACCCTCACCGGGCAGATAAGCGCGGCCGCCGAGGACGAGTGGGGGGACGTCCGGAGCGCCATGCAGAACGCGTGGCATCCCGACCTGTTCAGCTCGGCCAGCCCGATGCGAGGTGTCAGGCCCTATCAGTTCCGGGTCGAGGAGTGGACGGGCATCCACCGTCACGAGTAGTCGCGACCGGCAGTCCGCTCGGGCCGGAACGTGCCCCCTCCGGTGGACGTAATTGCGGACTGATACTACGTGGACAGCAGCCCCCGGCTCGGGTTGTTGCTCGCGGACGCGGGCTCCCGTCCTCGCTGCCCGGCCCACGGACGTGATACTGTCGGACACAAGTACGTGAACACACTCGCCGGGAACACGCTATCGAAAGGCCCGTTCCCGGTCGAACGAACCACCGACGGTGGCCTTACTTGTGTCCGACAGTATGAGGTGTAGCCAGCCGCTCGCTGTCCTCTCGTACGGATTGCCGGAACTGTGCCCCGGGACGACCGCGCGGCGGCGTGCGGTCGATCCGGGGAGACTCTACAGCAGTCAGTCTCAGCCCCCGCCCTCAACGACGCCGGTGAGTTCGTCGGTCTCGAGGCGCACGAGCGTAAAGACCATCTCGTCGGGCGCGTCGGACGGCGGGGCGGTGTCGAGGTTCTCGACGGTACTGAGGTGGGCGAGCTCGCCGCGCGCGACGACGCTCTTCCAGCCGTCGCCGGTGTCGGCGGCGACGACGAACGTCGCCCGGTCGGTCGCGTCGACGTACTCGCGTTTCGTACTCCCCGGACCGTACCCGAGCCGGAAGTGGAAGTCCTCCGGTGAACGCCGGCAAACAGTTACAGCGATCCGTCTCAGTCGTCGCGCCCGCCCGGGATCCGCGTGTTCTCGCCGATGAGAGCGCCGTCCAGTACGAGCGAGTCGAGGCTGGCGTCGCGGTCGACGATCGACCCGGTGACCTCGCAGTCGCGGACCGTCGCGCCGGGGAAGACGACGGAGTTGTCGAGCGTCGAGTCGACGACGCGGGCGTCGCCCATGACGTGGACGTTCTCGCCCAGTTCGACGTCCGCGAGGGTCGCCTCGTCGGCGACGATGGTCCCGCCGTCGAGTTGCCAGGCGACCGTCTCGAGGTAGCTCTCGGGGGTGCCGATGTCGAACCAGGCCTCGTCGAACTCGAAGGCGATGACGCGTTCGTGGTCGACGAGCCACATGATGAACCAGCCGGGTTCGTCGGGGTTGTTGTCGCCGGCGAGGTACTCCTCGAAGCGCACCGCGTCGGCAGGGAAGGCATAACAGGCGATCGAGACCAGCGTCGTGTCCGGGTCCTCGGGTTTCTCCTGCATCCGGGTGACGACGTCGTTCTCGTCGACGCTGAGGGTCCCGTAGGCCGAGGCGAGTTCCGTCGAGCCGACGTCGTAGGCCGCCAGCGTCGGGCCGTCGGCGGCCTCGAAGCTGTCGATGAACTCGCTCATCTCGAAACTGATCACGTTGTCGCCGGCGACGACGAGCAGGTCCTCGTCTTCGACCCCCTCCCGGTCGACGAGCTGTGCGAGCGCGCCGACGACGCCGAACTTCTCGTCTTCGTCGGTCGTCTCCTCGACGCTCAACTGCGTCTTCCCGTAGTCGCGGTCGGCGACGTGGTCCCTGAACTCGTCCGCGAACCGCTCGTTGGTGCTGATGTAGACGGTGTCGACGCGGTCGTCGTCCTCGAGCTGGCCGAGGACCCGGTCGATGACCGTCGTCTCCCCGATGGGGAGGAGCATCTTCGGGCGGTTGCGCGTGATGGGCCAGAGCCGCGTGGCGTACCCGCCCGCGAGTACCACTGCGTCCATGTCCGACCTTGCAACACCTGCCGGTAAGTCGTTTTTCATTGGGGGTGGTTCCCGTGCGAACGGTTTTGTACCCGGTTGCCCTACCCCCGGCATGCGCGAGGCGAGCGAGACGACGCGCCGGCGCATCGCCGACCGACTGCGCGAGGAACCGATGACCGCCGGCGCGCTCGCCCGGGAGTTCGACGTCCGCACCGACGCCGCGCTCGACCACGTCCAGCACGTCGCCCGGTCGGTCCGGTCTACCGACGAGACGCTGCTGGTCGCCCCGCCCGAGTGCGAGACCTGTGGTTTCGACGGCTTCGACGACCCCGTCAACCGGCCGACGCGCTGTCCCGAGTGCAAGAGCGAGGCCGTCTCCGAACCCGCCTTCACTATCGAGTGAGCGCTCATGCGCCACGCCGGACCGCCCGGACCGCCCGGACGGCGCTCTCACCGTCCGGTGGCGTCGACGACCGGCACTGCTACCCCTGGAATAGGGTATCAACCCCCGAATGTCTCTGTTTGGTGTCGACGTGGTCGTATAACGACGGAGCACCCGCCGAAATATCCTAATACTGGCGCCGATAACGAGAAGTCGATGTCAGATAACGAGGAAAGCGGCGGTTCCGTCACGACGACGGTCGAATTGAGCGGTACGTACGAAGACGTCGTCGACATCCTCGGGGTCGAAGCGACGGAGTACTCGGAACTGTCCGTCGTCACGGAGGACCTGGCCGCGGTGCTCGACGTCGTCGCGCGGACCGGCGGTGCGACGAAAAGCGCGATCGCCGCGGAGTCGAACCCGAGCGTCGACATGGACGCCGAAGCCGTCATCCACGCGCTCCGCGTCCTCGAACTGTACGACCTCGTCCGGCTCGACGGGAACACGTGGAAGCCGGGTCCGGCACTCCCGGGCGAGTGACACACCCTCGTACGGACTGCCGGACATCGTTTCCCGACTGACCGCGTGGGACCGTGCAGTCGTCCGGTCCACGGCTACAGCGATCCGTATCAGAGGATGACGTTGGAGTCCGAGGAGAGGTCGTCGTCGGATTCGACGGGGCCCCGGCCGGCGAACGCGTAGGCGTCGTCGTCGAGGTGGACGGCGCCGCCGGTGACGGTGACGTCCACCTCGGTGAGGAAGGCGCCCTCGCAGGGGCCGTAGGTGCACTCGCCGGTGTCGGCGTCGAACATCGCGCCGTGGTTGGCACAGAGGACCTCGCCGTCCCGGACGGGCGCGCCCGACCCCTTGTCCAGCGGGATGTGGGTCATGTGCTGGCAGACGTTGAGCCAGCAGGCTCTCACCGTACGTTCGGTGTCGCTTCAACTACCCGGTTCGCCCCGGTCGTACCGGGCGCTCAGCGCAGGTCCCGGGCGACTCGGTCATGGGGTCGCGTTCTCGGGGCGCCGGGAAAGAACTCGGGGACCGCCACGCGAACGCTTACCTCCCGGCGCGAGCAACACACGGGACATGGCCGACCTCCTCGTGTACGGTTCCTACGGGTACACCGGCGCGCTGGTCGCGCGGGAGGCCGTCGACCGGGGGCTCGACGTCGTCGTGGCGGGGCGGGACCGCACCGCCGTCGAGAACCAGGCCGTCCGACTCGACTGCGAGGAACGGGTCGTCGGGCTCGACGAGCCGCGGGTGCTCGACCTCGCCATGGAGGCGGCGCCGGTCGTGCTCAACTGCGCGGGCCCGTTCGTCGACACCTACGAACCGGTGGTCGAGGCGTGCCTGCGGACGGGCACCCACTATCTCGACGTCACCGGCGAGGTCGCGGTCTTCGAGGCGCTGGCGGCGGTCGACGACCGGGCGCGCGAGGCGGGCGTAACCCTGCTGCCAGGCGTCGGGTTCGACGTCGTGCCCACCGATTGCCTGGCGGCCCACCTCGCCGAACGCGTCGAGGACCCGACCCAGCTCGCGCTCGGGTTCGAGGCGGCGGGCGGGATGTCGCCCGGGACGGCGAAAACGACCGTCCGTGGCCTCGGCGACGCCGGTGCAGTCCGGCGGGACGGGCGCATCGAGCACGTCCCCGCCGGGGCCGTCACCCGCCGGATCGACTTCGGCAACGGCGAGCGCCCCGGGATGGCCATCCCGTGGGGCGACGTCTCCACCGCCTATCACACGACGGGTATCCCGAACGTCACCGTCTACACGGCCGCGAGTCCGTGGGTCGTCCGGGCGGTCAGGGCCGCCGGCCTGCTGGGGCCGGTACTCTCGGCGGGCCCGGTCCGGTCGGCACTCGAAACGCTCGTCGAGCGGCGCGTCGACGGCCCGGACGAGCGGGCACGCGAGACGGGCGTCAGCTACGTCTGGGGCGAGGTGGTCGACGCCGACGGGCGGCGAGCGGTGTCGCGGCTCCGCGGCCCCGAGACCTACCGACTGACGAAACTCGCGGCGCTCGCCGTCGCCGAGCGTGTCCTCGACAGTAACCCGCCCGCGGGGTTCCGGACGCCCGCCGGCGCCTGCGGCCCGGACCTCGTCCTCGACGTCGAGGGCGTCGAGCGGGCCGACGAACCGGTCGACGCGCGGGCGGCCAGCGACTGATTCGCCCGACCCTGCCGTCCGGACGGCGGCCCGGTCGCCTCGCAGCCGACAGTATCGAAGTCGTATAAATAGATTACGGTGTGAGCGACCGGTCCAGCCGGTGAGAGAAGGGCGCTTCGGCGGCACAGGCCGATCCGATGGCGGGGAGCGACCCGACGAACGAAGCGGACGAACAGAGCGACAGGACCAGTCGACGGAGATATCTCGCGCTCGCCGGACTCGCGGCGGCGACGGGGAGCGCCGGATGTAGCGCGCTCCTCGGCGGTGGCGGCGCCGACGGAGGCGACGGCAACGGCGGCGGTGGCGGCGAATCGAACGGCGGGACGCCGACCCCGCAGCTGACGACGGTGGCGGGGCCGGCGACCTTCGACAGGGTCCGCGTCGAGGGACCGGGCGAGACGCGAGTGGACCAGGAGGTGACGTTCACGGTGTCCGTCGCGAACGTCGGCGGCGAATCGGGCGACTTCGCGGGCACGCTGACGACGGCCGAGGGCGCACAGTCCCTCGAACGGGAGGTGTCGGTCGCGGCCATCGAACCCGGCGAGCACGCGTCGACGGACGTGACGGCGACGTTCGAACTCGCGGACGACTACGTCCTGCGCGTGAGTGACGGCGACGCCGCGGCGACACACGAGATCGCGGCGACCGCCCGGACCGCCGAGGTCGGCGGGACGCTCGACCTGGGGAACGGACTCAGCGTGACGCTGACCGACGTCGTCTACGAGGTGGGCGTCTTCTACACCGCGCGGGAGATGGGTTCGTCACCGCCGGCCTACTACGCCCCCGGTGGGGACCAGGTGCTGGGCGTCCTCCGGTTCGCCGTCGAGAACACCGCGACCGAGGGACGGCGGTTCGGCGCGAACGTGGCTCCCTCGGGGGGATCGGTGCTCCCGGAGTACCCCCGGAACTCGCTCGGAGCGACCGAGACGCTCGACGGGTCGTCGCTCCTGAACGCGCAGGAACGGGGCGCCCGGATCCAGGCCGGCCAGCGCGTCGAGGGCTGGCTCCTCACACAGCTCCCCCGGTCGGCGGCGGACGAGGGCATCGCCGTCGACTGGCAGCGCGACGCGCCCGACACCGCGCCCGAACGCCGGTGGACCGTCGAGAGAGCGGCGCTGCCGTCGTTCGCGCTCGACGAGTGGACGCTGCCCGCCGAGTCGGCACCCGGCGAGATCACCTACTCGGTGACCGTCCGCAACGAGGGCGACGCCGACGGCGTCTTCCGGGGCGTGGTCGACCGGGGCGGTTCGGACGCGAGCAACTGGCGCGTGAGCCACCAGCTCAGTCAACCGATCCCCGCCGGCGGGTCGCACACGTTCGAACTCGCGGACGACTGGCGGTTCGTCGACGACCACGCGTTCAGGGTCCGACCGCTCGGCGAGACGCGCACCGTCGACTTCTTCGCCCCGACGCTCGCCGTGGGGGAATCGCTCGCGACACCGTTCGGCTCGATCACTGTGACGACGGCCGCGACCGGGGACCAACTCGTCTCCTCGCCGGGCAGAGGGAACAACGAAACCACGAAAACGCCCGAGGCGGGCCAGTTCGTGTTTATCGAGGTCGAGTACGACCGCCAGCGCGAGGTCGCAATCCCGAATCTCGGGCGGCTTGCCCGATACTCGAACGGGTTCCTGCTGAACGACGGCGAAACCACCTACGAAGGGGGAGGGGCCCCCGAAGGAGACCACGATTTCCACCGACCCATCTCCGGGACTACCCTCAACAGCCACCGCGGCGAGCAGATCCCCGTCGGTGAAGCGAGACGCGGCTGGCTGGTCTTCGACGTGCCCGCGGGCGTCTCCCTCGGGGACGCGACGCTGTCCTGGCGGAACTCGCGGGACGACCGCACGAGCCGGGCGACCTGGGAACTCGGCTGACGCCGGGAGCGCCCCCGACACGCAGATGTCCAGGTGGCCGCCCAGGCGACGAACGCGAGGCGGGCGGACGTTCACCCTCGCTGTTAAGAACGTGCGTCCGCATGGACCGGACATGGGAGGGTGGGACCCGGTCCCGTGGGCGAGCCTCGTCGAAGACCGGCTGGACTTTCTCGACCGACTGGGCGACGAGCCCGCCCACAAGCCGCGACTGGAGGCGGACCTCGACTGTTCGCGCTCGACGATCGACCGCGCGATACGGCGGCTCGAAGACGCCGACCTCGTCGAACGGACGCCCGACGGCTACGTCGCGACGCCGACGGGCCGGCTGGCGGCCGAGCGCTACCGCGCCTATCTGCGCGACCAGCGAGCCATCGACGACGCCCGGGGGGTGCTCTCGGCGCTTGACCCCGGCAGTGCGGTCCCGCCGGAACTGGTGACCGACGCGACCGCCCACGCCGCCGACGGGGACCCACACCGCACGTTCGAGCGCGTCGCTCGCCGCCTCCGGACCGCCGACGGGTACCGGGCGACGCTCCCGACGCTCGCGGACTCGCGCCACCTCCGACTGCTCCACGCCCGGGTCGTCGAGGAGGGCCTGGACGCCGACGTCGTCGTCGCCGACGCGCTCGCCGACCGCCTCCGCGAGGAGTTCCCCGAACTGGTCGCCGACCTGGTCGACGCCGAGTCGTGTTCGATGCGCCGGGGCGAGGCCCCCGCGTACGGGCTCGTCGTCGCGACCAGCGGGGACGCGACGGACGTCGTCCTCGCGACCTACGACGCCGGCACGCTCGTCGGGACCGTCGAGACCGAGGGCGACGCGGCGGCCGAGCGCGCCCGGGCGGTCGTCGCGTCCGCCGCGGCGTCTGCCGCGGCCGTCGACCCGCCGGCGGCGTCGGGCGAGCGAGGAACGTCGCTCTCGCTGGCGGGAGCCACCGAGCGCGCGCTCGCCGACGCCGGCGCCGTCAGGCTCGACCGCGACTACTTCACCGAACGCACGCCGGGCGACCCCGAGACGGCCTGGCGGCTCGGGTTCGACCTCGTCGACGTCTACTACGGCTACGCCGTCGAACGGACCGACCCGTCGCTCGACGAGCCCTCCGCCGACCCGGAGGAGCTCCCCGTCCCCGGCGACTCGGGTGACACGCCCGGCCGGGAGCGCGAGCGCCTCGGCGCGGGCGACGGTCGGCCGGCGGCGTCGGCAGTGCTCGCCGACCGGCTCGCGGCCGGTGCGGACCACCTCGTTCTCGGGCCGGCCGGGACGGGCAAGAGCACGGTCTGCCGGCTGGTCGCCTGCCGGTGGGTCGAGGCGGGCCACGGGCCGGTCTTCTACCGGGAGGCGGCCGCTGCCAGCGACGAGGGCCTCTCGGCGCTCTCGGAAGTGGTCGCGGCGGCCGACGGCCACGCGCTGGTCGTCGTCGAAGACGCCGCGGACGTGACCGAGTCGTTCCTGCGGTTGGTGCGGGCGACGCGGGACGACCCGACGGTGACGGTCCTCGGCGAGGCACGCCGGCAGGCGTGGCACGGGGCCGTCGACGACGTGACCGACCCGCGCCTCCGCGAGACCGCCCGCGAGGGGTTCGAGACGTACCGACCGCCGGCTGTCGACGAGGTGACCTGCCGGCGCGCGGTCGCGGGGTTCGAGGCCGCGACCGGGCGCGACGTGCCGCTGTCGCCGGCCGACCTGTGCGACCGCGTCGCGAACGAGGGCGGGATCGGCGAGATGTACGTCCTGAGCTACCAGGTCGTGGCCCACGCGGTCGCGGTGCCCTGGCTCGACGACCCGGTCGGGCCGTCGGTGCTCGACGGGGACGTCCGGGACACCTACCGGCGGCTCGCGCCCGGGTCGAATTCGGGACCCGGCGCCATCGACCCCGCAGATCCCCCGGACGCGACCGCCTCGGCCGGGCCGACCGGCGACGACACCCTCCCGCTGGAGGTCGGGCTCCTCGTCGCGACGCTTGCGGCCGCCGAACTGACGGTGACGCCGGGTCTGCTGCACGCGGTCGCCGCCGCACGGGACGCGGGCGACGACCATCCGAACCTGCCACACCGTCGCGTCGAGGCGGTCGTCGACGACCTCGACGGGCGCATGCTCGTCGCCCGCGACGACGCGACCGCCTACCGGACCCAGCACCCCCAGTGGGCGACCCGGTTTCTCGAACGCGCCCTCGACCGGGCCGAGCGCGAGACCGTCGACCTGTTCGAGCGAGCGGTCAACGCCGTTCTCGCGCTCGCGGACGACCCCGACCGGCGGGACCGCGTCGAGGCGTGGCTGGGTCGCGAGTCCGCGGCGGTCCGGCGCTTCGACGACCCCGACGCGGTCGACGAGTTCGTCGAGACGCTGTTCGGCCTCGGGCTCTACCAGTCGGCGTTCGCGCCCCTGTTCGGCACGACCGAGCACTCGGGGATCGAACTCCCGGACGCGTGTTCGACCGGCGCGCGGCTCGAAGCGGCCTCCTGCCGGGGGAACATGTGGTACGATTACGGCGACGTGGACCGGGCCGAGGCCGAACTGACGGCGCTCGTCGACCGCGCCGAGGGCGCCGACGAGCCCGCGCGGACGCTGTATCTCGCGGAGGGACACTGGGCGCTGGGCGAACTCGTCGTCGACCGCGGCGAGACCGAGCGCGCACAGGAGCACCTCTCGCGGGCGCTCGACGCGGCGCGGGCCGGCGACCACGCCAAGCGCGAGGCGGGCGCGCTGAACTCGCTGGCGTGGGTCGCGATGACCGTCGACGGGTACGACCGCGCCGAGGAGCGCCTCCAGGAGGCGCTGGACGTCGTCGCGGAACTGGGCGTCTGTGGCGCCCACTCTGACACGCTGTACTACCTGGCGCGACTGGAACAGTTCCGCGGGGACCTGGCGGCCGCCGAGGAGTGGCTCGCCCGGACCGTCGAGATGGACCGCGAACTGGGCTATCGGGGGAGCACGTCCGCCTCGCTCAAACTGCTCGCCGACGTCGCGAAAGAGCGGGAGGCCTACGACCGCGCCGAGGAGCACTACCGGCGGAGCCTCGAACTCAAACGCGAGGTGGGCGACACGCAGGGGATCGCCCACGCCCTCTACGAGTTCGGCGACCTGCAGTTGCGCCGCGACGACGAGGAGGGAGCGGAGCAGTCCTTCGAGCGGAGCCTCGCCATCGCGCGCGAGAACGACATGCGCCGCCACGAGGGACAGGTCCGCGACGGGCTCGGCCGCCTCGCGCTCCAGCGCGGCGAGTTCGACGAGGCCGACCGACACCTGCAGGAGGGGCGGTCGGTCCACGCTGACCTCGACCACGGACGGGGCGTCGCGGCCGCCACCGCGAGTCTCGGCGACCTCGCGAGCGAGCGGGGCGACGCGGACCTCGCGCGGGAGCGCTACCGCGAGAGCGTCGAGCGATACCGCGAGATCGGCGCCGCGCGGGAGGCGCTCGACGTCCTCGACAGGCTGGTCGACGCCTGTCGAGAGGTCGACCTCGACGCCGCGGTGGAGTGGTGCGAGACGGGCGTCGACCTGGCGACCGACGCCGGCCTCGACGAGTGGGTGGAGACGTTCGTCGACCGACGCGAAGCGCTCACCGGGCGAAGCGAGAACTGACGGCTCCGGCCGTCGAACGGCGCTGCGTCGTGGGTCCTGGTCGAACGCGTCAATAGTGCTCGTGTTCGACGCGTTCGTCGAAGAGTCGAGCGAGGAGTCTCGTCATCGGGCCCCGTTCGAGGTCGATACCGTCGACGCGTTCGACCGGCCGGACCTCCCACGTGGAGTTCGTCAGGAACGCCTCGTCTGCGCCCCGCAGGTCGTCGACGTCGAACCGGCCCCGTTCGACCGGGAACCCCTCCTCGGCGGCCAGGCTCAGGACGACAGAGCGCGTGACGCCCGGCAGTATCGGCAGGTCGGTCGTCGGCGTCTTGAGCGTGCCGCCGTCGACGAAAAAGACGTTGCTCGCCGCGCCCGACCCGAGGTGTCCCCCGGGGGTCCGCAACACCGCCTCGTCGGCGGGGGCGCCGTCGCGCGCCGCCCGCTGTAGTTCCAGACGCGCCAGGACGCCGGGGAGGTAGTTGTGGGTCTTGCCGTCGGCGGGCAGCGCCGCGTCGGCCGGCCGGCGCTGGCGGACGCTCTGGACCGTCGCCGGGCCGTCCCAGACGGGTTCCCCCTCGGTCCCGCCGCGCGGGAGGTCGGCCGCGTAGACGACCACCGTCGGGGCGACGTCGGGGTCGGGGGTGAGCGTCCCGGGCTGGGCGCCCCGCGTCACCGCCACCTTCAGGTACGCGTCGGCGAGGTCGTTGGCTTCGAGCGTCTCCGCGACGCGCTCGCGCAGGTCCCCGGGGACCGCGTCGGCGAGCCCGAGTCGCTCGGCAGTCCGACCGAGGCGCTCCCGGTGCTCGCGCCACTCGAAGGGCTCGCCGCCGTACGCCCGGAGCGTCTCGAAGACCCCGTCGCCGTACATGAACCCCCGGTCCCGGACGGAGACCGTCGCCTCGCGCTCGGGCACGAGGCCGCCGTTCACGTGGAACAGTCGCTCGCCATCCTCGACGGCAGCGCCGTCGTCGGTACCGTCAGTGCCGTCGCCACCGCGTCCGGCGTCGCTCACAGGTCTCCCCCCAGGGCCATGCGACAGAACGTCGCTATCATCTCCTTGCCGTGGTCGGTGAGGATGCTCTCGGGGTGGAACTGGACGCCGACGTGGGGCAGTTTCCGGTGGCGCACGCCCATCACGACACCGGCCTCGTCGTCGGTGTGGGCCGACTCCTCCAGGGCGTCGGGGAGGTCCGCGCGCTCGACGGCCAGCGAGTGGTACCGCCCCACCTGGAACCCGTTCGGGAGGCCCGCGAAGACCCCCTTCCCGTCGTGGTCGACCGGCGAGAACTTCCCGTGGACGACCGCCTCGGCGTGGCCGACCGGTGCGCCCGCGGCCGCACACAGCGCCTGGTGGCCGAGACACACTCCGAGGGTCGGGTACTCGAGGTCGGCGAATATCGGCATCGAGACGCCCGCCTCCCGGGGCGTGCCCGGCCCCGGCGAGACGACGACCGCGTCGGGGTCTAACTCGTCGATCCCGGCCACGTCGACGGCGTCGTTGCGCCGGACGACCACCTCGCCGTCCGCGACGCCCGGGAGCCACCCCTCCGTCGTGACCACCTCGCCGACGTACTGGACGAGGTTGTAGGCAAAGGAGTCGTAGTTGTCGACGACCAGGACGGTCGGTCCCGTGGGGTCCTCCCAGGGTCGCTCTTCAGTCACGATTCGTCCTCCCCATGTGCCTCTTCGACGGTGAAGGCGGCGCGGTCGCCCAGCGCCTCGTCGACGGCGGTGACGAGCGCGCGACCCTTGTCGAGGGTCTCCTCGTACTCGCGGTCGGGGACCGAGTCGTGGACGATGCCGGCGCCGACCCGGAGGTGGTACTCCCCGCCGTATCGCACGAGCGTCCGGATGACGATGTTCAGCGTGGCCCGCCCGTCGAAGCCAAACAGGGCCATGCTCCCGGTGTAAGGGCCCCGACGGGTGGCTTCGACCTCGTCGATGATCTCCATCGTCCGGGGTTTGGGCGCGCCGGTGATCGTCCCCCCCGGGAAGACGGCCGCGACGGCGTCACCGAGGTCGTACTCGTCGTGGAGACGGCCCTCGACCAGCGAGACGAGGTGCATCACCTCGGAGTAGCGGTCGACGCGGCGGTACTCGCTGACCTCGACGCTCCCGTAGGCGCTCACCTTCCCGAGGTCGTTGCGCTCCAGGTCGACCAGCATCGCGTGTTCCGCGCGCTCTTTCTCGTCGCTGACCATGTCCGCCTCGAAGAACTCGTCTTCCTCGGGGGTCTCGCCCCGCGGACGCGTCCCCGCTATCGGCTCGGTGACCAGGCGGTCGCCGTCGTCTCCCTCGGGGTCGCGGTGGAGGAGGAGTTCGGGGCTCGCGCTCACCAGGTCCACCCCGGGAAACTCCAGCAGGCCCGAGTAGGGCGCGGGGTTGACTTCCCGGAGCGCGGCGAACGTCTCGACCGGGTGGACGGCCGCCGGCGCGCGCAACCGCTGGGAGACGTTGGTCTGGAAGGTGTCGCCCTCGCGGACGTACTCTTTGACGCGGCGGACCCGGTCGGCGAAGGCCGCCCGCCCACAGTCGCTCTCGAAGCGTGCCTCGTCGGCCTCGACCGGCGGGTCACCCACGGCGGGGTCGCCGTCCAGCGCGTCGCGAGCGAGGGCGAGCGCCCGCTCGCGCCCCGCCTCGTAGGCGCTCGCGGCGTCCGGATGCTCGTCGAGGCGTGGGCAGGCGGTCACGCGCAGCGTAGGCTCGCGCTCGGTGCCGTCACCCGCCGGTTCCCCCGACGCGCGGGGCTCCTCCCAGGCGGCGACGCAGTCGTAGACGCCCACCTGCAGGCGGGGCAGGTCCCGGTCCCGCTCGGCCTGGTCGGGCAGGTCCTCGAGTTCGCGGGCGACGTCGTAGGAGAGCCAGCCGACCGCACCGCAGGGGTAGGGCACCTCGCAGTCGCCGCGGGCGAGCGTCTCGTCGTCGAGTCGGGAGGCCAGGGCCCCGATCGCGGAGCCGTCGTCGGGACCGACCGTCAGGCGGTCGGCGGCGTCGACGGCGAAGTATCCCCACCCGTCCTGGCCGCCGGTGGTCTCCAGGTAGAAGCCGCCCCGACCCTCGCGGGCGCGGCGGTAGGCGCCGAACGGGTCGGCGACCGCGACGCGGACCTCGACCGGCACCCGCGCCGCCGGGGCGGCGTCGCTCGCCGTCTCGCGGAAACTCGCCAGGTCGGTCGCGACCCGCGGTTCCATTGGCGGGCACAAGGCGCGAGGCGACTAACGGTCTTTCGGTCCGGGACGGACACCGCCGACGCGGTCGATCCACTTCCGGAGGCGCCCCTCGCCGAGGTCGGTCCGGTCGGCCACCTCCGCCGGGTCCGCCGCCGCCAGCGCCGCAACGTCCTCGATTCCGGCCTCGCGCAACCGGTGTGCGTAGGCCGGGCCGATGCCCTTGATCTCTTCGAGGTCGACCCCTGCACCTGCCCGCGCGTCGTCGCTCGCGGCGTCGTCCGCCTCGCTCTCGGTGTCGTCCCCGGCTCCGTCGGCGGGTGCGACGTCCGCGGACGTCCCGGTCGCGGCGGTGTCGGTGCCCTTGACCGCCTCCTCGGAACCGGCGTCCGGTTCGTGTTCGACGGTGACGTCGACGTCGTCCGACTCCGCGTCGTCGGCCGCCTCGCCCGTCTGTCGGTCCGGCGTCGACGGCGGACCCGACGGCGACGAGGCCGACGTTCCGAGGCCGAGCGCGGACTTGATGCGCTCTATGAGTCCCATACGAACACCTCGAGCGCGCGCCACTTCAACTTACAGGCGCGAGCGCAGCGCCTCGTCCATCGCGTCGACCGGCGCGTCGCGGCCGGTCCAGCGCTCGAACGCGGCGGTGCCCTGGTGGAGCAACATCGCCGCCCCGTCGACAGTCGTCGCGCCCGCCGCCGCGGCGTCCCGGAGCAGGCGCGTCTCCAGGGGCCGATAGACGGCGTCGAGCACGCCCAGGTCGGCGTGAAGCGCGTCCGCCGGGACGGGCGTCGCGTCTTCCTCCATCCCGACGCTCGTCGCGTTGACCAGCACGTCCGCGTCCGCGAGCAGCGCCGCGAGTCCGTCGAGGCCGTGCCCGCTCGCGTCCGGGTTCTCGCCCGCGTCGTTTTCGTCGTCGCTCCCGCTCTCGCTCTCGCGCACGTCGGCCGCGAGAGCGTGCGCCTTCGACTCGGTGCGGTTGGCGACCCTGACCGTCATCCCCTCGTCGGCCAGGGCGAACGCGACCGCCCGGCCGGCGCCGCCGGCGCCGACGACGACGGCCGTCCCCGCGAGTTCGATTCCCCCGTCCCGGAGCGCACGGACCGCGCCGGCCGCGTCGGTGTTGTGTCCCGTCGGGCGCCCGCCGGCGAAGTCGACGGTGTTGACCGCGCCGATCCGGGCCGCCAGCGGGTCCGGGTCGACCGCGTCCAGCACGTCCTGTTTGAACGGGATCGTGACGTTGAGGCCGGCGACGCCCAGCGCCTGTGCGCCCTCGATAGCCGCGACGGCGCCGTCGGTCGGCGGTTCGAACGTGACGTAGCGCGCGTCGATGCCGGCGGCCTCGTAGCCCGCCTCGTGCATCGGCGGGGACAGCGAGTGACCCACCGGGTTCCCGACGAGTCCGTAGACGTCCATGCCGGCTACAGCGGCGCCGCCGACATAACGGATGCGTTCGACCGCTGTCTCGTCGCGACGGCAGGTCGACAGCAAGGGGCGGGGCGTTTCGCAACTGTTTCATACGGACGCCGTATGGATAGCGACAGTGAGCCGACTGAGTCATCCGCTGGTCCAGGTGGCCGCCGCGCTGGCGCTGACGGCCGGGTGGGTCGGGGTCGTCCTGACGGGGGCTCACCCGGGGACGGTCGCGACGGTGGCCGTCAGCGGCGTCGCGGTCCTCGGAGCCTCCTTTCTCCTGGCGTGGGGCGCCGAGACCGCCGAGAAAGACGTCCCGCGGGCGTTCGCCATCGCCGTGCTGGCGGTGCTGGCGGTCGCACCCGAGTACGCGGTCGACGCCCTCTACGCGTGGAACGCCGGCGCAGGCGGCGCGACGACGGAGGCCTGCCGGGCGCTCGCGCCCGCGGTCGTCGAGACACAGGAGACGCCGCTGGCCGCGGCCTGTCACGACGCCAACCTCGCGGTCGCGAACATGACCGGCGCCAACCGTATCCTCATCGGCATCGGGTGGGCCGGCATCGCCGTGTTCACCGTCTGGCGGGCCGCCAAGACCGCCGACCCCGCGGTCCGGTCGCGCGACGGCTTCCTCGCCGACGCCGTCACGCTCGACAACGCCATCGCCACCGAGGTCGCGTTCCTCTTTCTGGCGACCGCGTGGGCCTTTTTCGTGCCCCTGAGTGGCGGTATCGACGCGCTCGATACGGTCTTCCTGGTCGGCCTGTACGTCGCCTACATCGCCATCATCATCCGCGGCGACGTCGATGCCGAGGAAGAGCACGTCGGCGTCCCGAAGTACTTCCAGGACTGGTCGCTTCCGTGGCGACCGCTGGTCGTCCTCGCCCTGTTCGGATACTCCGGGGCGATGATCTTCACCGCCGTCGAACCGTTCGCCCACGGCCTCGAGGAGATCGGCATCGCCAACGGCATCCCCGAGTTCTTCATGATCCAGTGGATCGCGCCGCTGGCCAGCGAGTCGCCCGAACTCATCGTCGTCATCGTGCTCGTCAACAAGGCCCGCTCGACGGCCGGGTTCAACGCGCTCATCTCCTCGAAGCTCAACCAGTGGACGCTGCTCATCGGGACGCTCTCGGTCGTGTTCTCGCTGTCGCTGGGCCAGTACGGCGTCCTCCCGTTCGACGCGAAACAGGCCGCCGAGATCTGGATCACCGCCGCACAGTCCTATTTCGCGCTGGCCGTCCTCGTCAACCTGGAGATCAGCGTCCGCGAGTCGCTGGCGATCTTCGTCCTCTTCCTCTCGCAGGTCCTGCTGGAGTTCGCCATCATCCGCGACTACGTGGCGCTCCCGCTGTCGAGTTACGAACTCCTCCTCGCCTACACCGCCGTCTACGTCGTCGTCGGGACCGTGCTGTTCGTCAAGCGCTGGGCCGCGCTGAAACACATGCTCGGGCTGGCGGCCGACGCCGGTCGCACCGCGGTCGGCCGGGACCCCGTCCACCCCGAGTTCGCCGACTGATGCTGGCCGTCGTCGTCTCGCGGGCGGATTCCGCGTCGGTTCACGTCGGCGAGCACCTGCGCGAGGCGGCCGACTGGACCGAACACGCGGACGCGACCCGGTCCGACGGTGAGGGCGGCGAACCGGTGTACCGACTCGGCGGTTTCGAGGGCGATACGACCGCCGACCCGGCCGACGCGGCGGCCCCGGTCGAGCTCCGCGAGTTCGACGCCCTCCACCTCGAAACCGAGGGGGTCGCCGACGCGTTCGGACGCGTCGACGACGGACCCGAACGGGACCCCGACCTGCTCGTGTTCGCCTCGCGCCACGCCGGCGAGACGGGACCGCTCCTGACCGCTCACCACACCGGCAACTTCGGGGCCGCCGAGTTCGGCGGCGAGGACCGCGCGCTCGCGCGAGCCTGTCCCGGCGCCCACCGGCGAGTCCTGGAGGCGCTGGCCGAGCACGCACCGGAGGGCTACGAGGTCGGCATGGAGTGTACCCACCACGGCCCGACGGACGTGGGCGCGCCCTCGATGTTCGTCGAACTCGGCAGCGGCCCCGGGGAGTGGGACGACCCCGACGGGGCACGCGCCGTCGCTCGCGCGATCCTCGACCTGCGCGGCGTCGACCCGGACCTGCCCGGAGACGAGGGGTCGGACGGGGCGGCGGACGCCGAACCGGGCGAGGAGACGGCCGACCGACGCCACCTCGTCGGGGTCGGCGGCGGGCACTACGCGCCCCGCTTCGAGCGAGTCGTCCGCGAGACGGACTGGGCGGTCGGCCACGTCGCCGCCGACTGGTCGCTGGAGGAACTGGGCGACCCGGACAGCGAGGACGGGCGGGCGGTGCTCGACGCGGCGTTCACGGCGAGCGCCGCGACCCGGGCGCTCGTCGACGGCGACGCGCCCGACGTCGAGCGCGCCGTCGAGGAACTGGGCTACCGGGTCGTCGGCGAGACGTGGGTGCGCGAGACGACCGGGGTCCCGCTGGGACTGGTCGCCACCCTGGAGGACGCGCTCGGACCTGTCGAGGCCGGCACGCGCTTTGGCGACCCGGCCCGCGCCGTCGAGACGCCCGCCGACGCGACCGCTGGCCCCGGCGCGCCGGCGGTCGAGGACCTCGTCGTCGCCCCGCTCCCGGGCGCGTTGCTCGCCGAGGCCCAGGGGATAGACGCCGACGCGACGCGCGCGGCGGTCGCGGACACCGCGCTGGCCTTCGAGACGACCGACAACGGCGCTCGCGCCACGGGACGGGCGGCCTTCGCCGACGCCGTCGACCGGGAGCGACTCGTCGACGGCCTCGCCGACGTGCTGGCCGGGGAGTACGAGGTCGAACGGACCGACGACGCCGTGCTCGCCCGCGAGGCGGCGTTCGACCCCGACCGCGCCCGGACGCTGGGCGTCCCCGAGGGCCCCGCGTTCGGCAAGCTCTCGGCGGGCCAGCCCGTCGAGGTCGACGGCGAGACCGTCCACCCGGAGACGGTCCACGTCGAACGCGAGCGACGCTTCCCCGTCGAGGAGTGACCGACCGACACGGGCGAGTGCTCCGGCCGGTTGACGGCCGAAACCGCCCGACCGGGACCGTTTCGTGTCGAGATCGGGCCGCGCCAGTCGATCACGCCGGAGGGCGTCGCAGTCGGCGTTTCAGGCCCGAAGGCGCGTCAGACACCCGTCAGACAACGGGAGAAGCTTAATAACGGTCGGGACTAAAACGGACTTTTAAATTATGGATTCGATAATCGACGACGCGATCGACGAGGCCGAGGGCGAGGGCGAGCCGGTACAGGGGGCCGAACCGGCCGGGGAGTCGGGCGGAACGGCCACGGAGGAGATGTCGACCTCGGGGCAGATGACCGACGAGGAACTGGCCGACGTCGTCAGCGATCTGGAGACGAAGATCACCGTCGTCGGCTGTGGCGGGGCCGGCGGCAACACCGTCAC
>JAZKRZ010000019.1:0-27509 GCA_036626395.1 Haloarculaceae archaeon | reverse complement strand
GAGACGCCCGACGACCTCATCAACTGGATCGAGGACAACATGCCCAAAGACTACGAGGGGGAGGAACTCGCCGTCGCGTACGACTTCCTGGCCAACGCCGACCGGTGGCTCGGCCGCGTGCGCGAAACTCAGAACTACACGTTCTGGAAGTACGCGGGGGACAACATGACCGCGGGCGTCGCCGCCGCCCGCCGCGAACCCAAGGGCGGGTGGACCCGCTACGGCCCGCCGAGTTACTGGTCGAAACTCGGTCGCACGAGCGGGACGCGCCAGACCCGCGACTACGTCGCCCGCCAGGTCGCGGCCGAGAACGGCGTCAGCATGTCGACGGCCCGCCGGGAGATCATGCCACACCTCGCGGTCATGACTCACCACTGCAAGAACCGCGAACTGACGGTGGCGATGGCCGCTCGCTACGACCTGGAGGAAAAGCACGTCTCGTTCGTCACGGGCAGCGGCGAGGACACCAACAAGGTCCAGTCGATCGTCGCGGACGCACAGGAACTCCGCGAGGAACTCGCCGTCGAGAACGCCGGCGGCGCCTTCGAGGGCGAGAGCGACGCCGGCGGGATCGGCGCGGAGAGCGAGTCCGAGAGCGAGGGTGACGGCGACGCGGGCGATACCGACGGCGGCGGCGAGGCTGACGGGGCGGACGAGGCGCCCGCCCAGGCGTCACTCGGCGGGCGTGCGAGCACGACCGAATCGGAGGCGGCGGCCGACAGCGAAGACGGCGGCGACGACGACCCGAGCGAGGACGACCAGCAGTCGGGCCTCTCCGACTTCATGTGAGCGGGGCCAGCCGCGTCACTGCCGGGCGATCGTATACCGGAGTTCGACCCGGCTCGCCCCGTTCGTGAGCGTGAGTTCCTTGCGGCCGGCGTCCGCACTGATCGGCCACATCGTGACCTGTCTCAGTCGTCCGCTCGGGCGCCGGTCTCGACGGTCGCGTCCGCGCCGGCGTCGGTCGCCGTCTCGACGGTCGGTTCCTCGAACGCCCAGGCGGTCGCGGCGACGAGCGAGACGAGGATACTCAGGGCGGCGGCGTGGTGGGCGACCTGTGCGACGACGCCGAAGTTGAAGATGGTGTTGGCGCCCAGCAGGACCTGGACCGGCAACACGACGAGCGCGACGGCGCTGGCGAGTTTGATCCGGCGCTCGTGGTCGCCCCGCCAGGCGGCGACAGCGGTCCCGAGGATGGCGAAACCGGTTATCATGGCCACGAAACGGTGGAACCACTCGATGAAACTCGGCCAGTTGGCCGGGAAGAGGCCGAACACGGCGCCGTCACACAGCGGCCAGCGCCCCGCGCAGGCCAGGCCTGCGCCCATCGCGCCGGTGTACACGCCCAGCAGGATCAGTCCGAACGTCAACCCCGTCGTCCCGAACGCGAGGTGGCGAAAGCGGAGGTCCATGCTCGCCCCTTTGACCGCCAGCCTACTTATTCCTCGCCATTTCTCGCCGAAGACGGCCCGAATACCTTCGCCACCCCCGTCGATGCGCGGACCGGCGTCGTTCCCGGCGGGTTCGTCAAACGGCGAAGTCGGTGTCGTCGTTTGACTGAACGCGAAGCTTTTTTTCCGTGCCGGGCGGCCACGTCGTATGGGACTCGACGAGGACGCACTGGAGTATCACCGGACGGACCCGCCGGGCAAAGTCGAGATATCGACGACCAAGCCCACGAACACCCAGCGCGACCTCCAGCTGGCGTACTCGCCCGGAGTCGCGGCGCCCTGCCGGCGCATCAGCGAGAACCCGGACGACGCCTACGAGTACACGACAAAGGCCAACATGGTCGGCGTCGTCTCCAACGGGACCGCGGTACTGGGACTCGGCGACATCGGCGCCCAGGCCTCGAAACCGGTCATGGAGGGCAAGGGCGTCCTGTTCAAACGCTTCGCGGACATCGACGTCTTCGACATCGAACTCGACGAGCACGACACGGGGGCGTTCATCGACGCCGTCGCGGCGATGGAACCGACGTTCGGCGGCATCAACCTGGAGGACATCAGCGCGCCCGAGTGTTTCACGATGGAGGCCGAACTGCGCGAGCGGATGGACGTCCCCGTCTTCCACGACGACCAGCACGGCACCGCCATCATCTCGGGGGCCGCCCTGATCAACGCCGCCGACATCACCGGCAAGTCGCTGGCGGACATGCGCATCGTCTTCTCCGGTGCGGGAGCCAGCGCCATCGCCACCGCGCGCTTTTACGTCTCGCTGGGCGCGAAAAAGGAGAACATCCTGATGTGTGACTCCTCGGGGATCATCACCGAACAGCGCGCCGCGGCGGGCGACGTCAACGAGTACAAACGGGAGTTCGCCCGCGACGTGCCCGAGGGCGACCTGGCCGACGCGATGGTGGACGCCGACGTGTTCGTCGGCCTCTCTGTCGGCGGCATCGTCGACCAGGAGATGGTCCGGTCGATGAACGAGAACCCGGTCATCTTCGCGATGGCCAACCCCGACCCCGAGATCGACTACGGGGCCGCCAAGTCCGCCCGCGAGGACACGGTCATCATGGGGACCGGCCGGTCGGACTACCCCAATCAGGTCAACAACGTGCTGGGGTTCCCGTTCATCTTCCGGGGGGCGCTGGACGTCCGCGCGACCGACATCAACGAGGAGATGAAACTCGCCGCCGCCGAGGCGCTGGCCGACCTGGCACGCCAGGACGTCCCCGACGAGGTGGTCAAGGCCTACGGCGACCAGCCCCTGCAGTACGGCCCCGAGTACATCATCCCCAAGCCCGTCGACCCGCGGGTGCTCTTCGAGGTGGCGCCCGCCGTCGCGAAGGCGGCCATCGAGTCCGGCGCGGCGCGCAAGGAAATCGATACCGACGCCTACGTCGAGCGCCTGGAGGCCCGCCTCGGGAAGTCCCGCGAGATGATGCGGGTCGTCCTCAACAAGGCGAAAAACGACCCCAGGCGCCTCGCGCTGGCGGAGGGCACCGACGAGAAGATGATCCGGGCGGCGTTCCAGATCCGGGAACAGGGTATCGCCAACCCGGTCCTGGTCGGCGACCGCGAGGAGATCGAGGCGACGACCCGCGACCTGGGGCTGGACTTCGACCCCGAGGTCGTCGACCCCGAGAACGGCGACTACGAGGCCTACGCCGACCGCCTCCACGAGTTGCGCCGCCGGAAGGGGATCACCCGCAGCGAGGCCGCCGACCTCGTGGAGAACGACACCAACTACCTCGCGAGCGTCATGGTCGAACAGGACGACGCCGACGCGATGCTCACGGGGCTCACGCACCACTACCCCTCGGCGTTGCGTCCGCCCCTGGAGGTGATCGGCACCGCGCCCGACGCCGACTACGCGGCGGGCGTGTACATGCTGACCTTCCGCAATCGCGTCGTCTTCTGTGCCGACGCGACGGTCAACCTGGACCCCGGGGCGGACGTCCTCTCGGAGATCACCAGACACACCGCGAACCTCGCGCGCGATTTCAACGTCGACCCGCGGGCCGCGCTGCTCTCGTATTCGAACTTCGGGAGCGTCGAGAACGAGGGGACCGCCAAACTGCGCGACGCCGTGGCTGACCTCCACGACGACCCCGAGGTGAACTTCCCGGTCGACGGCGAGATGCAGGCCGACACGGCCCTCGTCGAGGAGATCCTGAACGGCACGTACGACTTCGCCGAGCTGGACGACCCGGCGAACGTGCTGGTCTTCCCGAACCTCGAGGCCGGCAACATCGGCTACAAACTCCTCCAGCGCCTCGGTGGCGCCGAGGCCATCGGCCCGATGCTCGTCGGCATGGACAAGCCCGTCCACGTCCTCCAGCGCGGCGACGAAGTCAAAGACATCGTCAACCTCGCCGGCGTCGCGGTGGTCGACGCCCAGCAACAGGAAGGCGAGTAACGGGCGGGTGCCCGTCCGGCGAGGCGCGAAGCGCCGGGCCGGTTCGCGGCCGTTTTTCGGTCCGGCTTTCGCGAGGAGCCCTCTCGGCAGCGCGGTCGGAGAGCGTGCGAGGCAGACGCGAAAAAGGCGGTCAGTCCGACGCTTCCCCGCGGTTGGCCCGGGAGGGCGGCGGATAGCGGTCGTCGCCCGACCCGGGGTCCTCGGGGAGGACACAGCGGTCGGGTTCGTCGTTGACGTGGGCGTACTCGTCGGGCGCGTTGGCGAGCGGATGGGCCGGGTTGTGCCCGCTGGGGATGCGTGCGGCGCGCAACGCCGTGAAGTCCCGGATGCGGGCGCGGATACCGCGCCAGTGGACGCCCGTGGCGTGAGGGACCGACACCCGGTGTGTGGGCTCGAAACCGGCGTCGCGCCCCGAGAGCACGGTGGCGTTGACGTTACCGGCGAGGTCGTCGTGGTCGATGAGGACGCCGACGCGAGCGTTCGCGGGCGCGCGCTCGGCGAGCACGTCGAGTCCGAGGTGTAGCGCCCGGTACTCCGCGACGTTGTTGTCGGGTGTCCTGTTGGGGACCGAGAGTCGAGCGACGCGTTCGCTGTCCCGCGTCTCGATCACGACGCCGAGCCCGCCGTTGGGCTCGCCCCTGGCGCCACGGGGGTCCCTGTAGGAGCCATCGGTGGCGAGATAGAAATCGCGGTGATGTGTTCGCGGCGGGTGGGCGATGTGGGGCGTCGGTGCCTCGTCGAACAGGTCGCGCAACGTCGGCCGGCCGTAGGCGGCCATGGTACCGTTTCGAGGTCACCAAATGTAAATATGTGGGCCGGCGCGCTTTCTGCAACCGGCCAACCGCGGCGAGGGGCCGCCGCCCGGGACGGTTGCGGCCGCCCGTCGGATGCCCCGAGTTCGACCGGAGACGAAAGGTTCAGGCGCGACGCCGCCGACGTCCCCTCGTGTCTCGCTACCGGAACCTCGCGCTGTTCGTGGGACTCGCGGCAGTCTGGGGCTCGGCGTTCATGGCGATCAAGGCCGGGCTCTCCGAGTTCCCGCCCGTCCTCTTCGCTGCGTTGCGATACGACATCGCGGGTGTGCTGATGCTCGGTTACGCCGTCCTCCGGGCCGACCGGTGGGTCCCCGCCGACCGCCGCCAGTGGGCGACCGTCGGCGTCGGTGCGCTCTTGCTCATCGCCGCCTACCACGCCTTCCTGTTCGTCGGCGAGCAGGATACCACCAGCGCCGCCGCGGCGGTCGTCGTCAGCCTCTCGCCCGTACTCACGACGCTCTTTGCGCGCGTGCTCCTCCCGGCCGAGCGGCTCTCGGTCGTCGGAGTGGTCGGTGCGCTCCTGGGACTGGCCGGCGTCGCGGCCGTCGCCAGTCCCGACCCCTCCGCGCTGCTCTCGACGAGCGTCGTGGCGAACCTGCTCGTCTTCCTCGCGGCGCTGTCGTTCGCGCTCGGGAGCGTCCTCACGACCCGTCTCGATGCGGGGCTCGAACACGAGACCATGGAAGCGTGGTCGATGGTCGGCGGCGCGGTGGTCATGCACGCCGTGAGCCTCGGCCTGGGCGAATCGCTCGCGTCGGTCACGTGGTCGTCGCGCGCGCTCTGGGCGCTGGGGTACCTCTCGCTGGGTGCCAGCGCTGCCGGCTTTCTCGTCTACTTCACGCTGCTGGAACGGCTGGGGCCCATCGAGATCAACCTCGTCTCCTACGTCGCGCCGCTTTTCGCCGCGCTCTCGGGCTTTCTCTTCCTCGACGAGGTCGTCGACGCCTGGACCGGGGTCGGTTTTCTCCTCATCTTCGCGGGCTTTCTCCTGATCAAGCGCCGCGCTATCCGGCAGGAACTCCCGCGTCTGAGGGGTGCACTCGCCGGTCGCGACGACGAGTCGGTCGAGCGGTGACGGCCGGAGAACGGAGGGCTGTACTGCCTCGTCGACGGGCCGATTCCCGGGACTAGTCGCGGTAGTAGGGGTGACCGACGAGGAGGGTGACGACGTTCAGCGCGACGAGCGCCAGGAACGCTGTCGTCGTGCTCTGCGAGGAGAGACCCGTCAGCAACAGGAGCGGGAGGTGCAGGAACGGGAGGGCGACCGCGCTCCAGAACGCCGCCGCCGTGACCGGCGCCACGACGGTTTCCCTGACGTTGCCGATGGTCGTCTCCGACTCGGGGATCGTGAGGTCAGTCAGTCGTGCTGCCATACGGGGACACCTGTTCCCATGATGGGCTGCCGATATCTTATAACCGAACGAGGGTTGGCGTTATTTCACCACGTTTCACGCTCGCCGCCGCGCGAGCGTCGACGTTTCACGACGCGACGAGAGGGCGGGAGATGTTTTATCGAGTCGTCAAACGGCGCGACGTACGTCCGCCCGCGTGAGGGCCCACCGCGGTCCGACGGGCGTCAGGCGGGCGCCGGTCGCTCGGCCGGTCAGCCGAGCACCGCCACGTCGACGGTGACGGACCCCGCGGCCGTCTCCACGGTCACGCGGTCGGCGACGTAGTCGGGGAGTCGGTCGCGCCAGCGTTCCAGCGCCTCCCGGTGGCGTTCGTGGTGGCGCTCGACGGTGTACTCGACGTCGGGGTCCGTTCGCAGTTCGTCCTCCGTGTCGCCCGGTCGCGGATAGGGCGGTGCCCCGGGTTCGAGGAGCGTCGTCGGGTCGAGGTGGACCGCGTCGCTCCCCTCCGCGTCGCCGCCGGCCGGGACGTGGATGCGTGCACGCATCCGGCCGCTGAACGGCGGCGTCACTCGCAACAGGACCCGCTCGTCTCGCTGGCGGCGGCTCTCGACCGCGGCGACGACGTCCTCTGCCGTGACCGCGATCGACCGTATCACGCCCGGGTCCGAGTGGTCCTCTCCCATCTCTCCCGGCTACGGGCCCTCGGTCCTAATACTGTCGGACACGAGCGCTACCACAGTTCCGGGGCCCGTTCGACCGGGAACGAGTCCGTCGGCGGTGTCTCCGACGAACACGGCCACGCACTCCTGTCCCACAGTATCGTCCCCTCCGCTTGCGACGGGGCGTCTCCCGGTCGACACGCACCGTGGTTTCACACGTGATAACAGTGGGGTGGATTTATTCCGTCCCCTCCCTGATATCCATCAACCGGTGACCGACGTATCACGGGACACACGATGACCGCGCCGACAGACGACACCGACGAGGCGACAGTGCTCGTCGTCGACGACGAGCGGGATATCGCGGACCTCTACACCGCCTGGCTGGAGGAGAGCTACGCGGTCCGGACGGCGTACGGGGCCCAGGAGGCACTCGAGCTAGCCGACGCGGACCTCGACGTCGTGTTGCTCGACAGGCAGATGCCGGAGATGACCGGCGACGGGGTCCTCGAACGCATCCGGGAACGCGAACTCGGCTGTCGGGTGGTCATGGTGACGGCGGTCGACCCGGACTTCGACATCGTCGACATGCCCTTCGACGACTACCTGACCAAGCCGGTCATGCTGGAGGAGTTGCGCGACGCGGTCGAGCGCATGCGTACCCGCGAGGACTACGACGAGAAGATGCAGGACCTCTTCGCGCTCTCGGCGAAGAAGGCCACGCTGGAGGCCGAGAAAGACCCGGCCGAGTTGCGCAACAACGAGGAGTACGAGGAACTCGACCGGCGCGTCAGGCAACTCCGCGCGGAGGCCGACGAGACAGTCGCCGAGATCGGTGAGACCGGCGACTTCGAAGCCGTGTTCCGGGAGTTCCCTGGCGGCGCCTGACACCCACTCGCGGTTCAGCCCCGCCGACGATCGTCCGGTCGGCTCACACGTCCGCCGACACGTTTCTATCGCTGGGACGTCTACGTCGACGCGGATGTACCGACCGGGCCACCACGGGACCGTGATGCTCCTCTACGCACCGTTCGGTGGCGTGCTCGCGGCCCTGGGATTCGAGTTGCTGGGGCTGCTCGGCGCGATGTTCGTCTTCTGTGCCGCCATGGTCCCCGACCTCGACCGGCGGGTCGACTGGGTCGCTCGCCGGGGTGTCACACACACCGTCTGGTTCGCGCTCCTGTTCGGCGCAGTGACCGGTCTCGTCGGTGTCGCCAGCGCGTCTCTCCTCGGCGTTCCCGCCGCGCGGGTGTTCGCCTTCGGGTTCCTGCTCGGGACGTTCGTCGTCGCCGTCCACATCGCCGCCGACGGCCTGACCCCCGCCGGCGTCCGTCCGTTCGTCCCGCTGTCCGACCGGTGTTACCGGTCCGACTCGGAGCTCGCCGCCGACGCGCCCGGCAACTACGCGCTCTTCGGTATCGGTCTCCTCGCGCTCGGCGTTGCCTTCCTGGTCGGCGGGACGATCGCGGGATGAGACCGACCCCCGGACCGCCGTCGTCCCCGCCGGGACAGGCCTATTGTCTCGACGCGAGTAGTGACCGGCGTGACGAACGTCGAGAGAGCCGTCGCGGCCGCACTCGATGCCGACGTCGAGGAGACCGTCGAACTGGAGGGCGGGGAAGTCGGCAGTGTCTCCCGGGTGACGCTCTCGACCGGCCGGACTGTGGTCGCAAAGCGCGGTGAGACGCCGCTGACCGTAGAGGCCCGCATGCTCGGTGTCCTCGACGACCACGGGCTCCCGGTCCCCGGCGTCGAGTACGCCTCTGATCCCCTGCTCGTCCTGGCGGACGTGCCGGGCGACGGCGCCGTGACCCCCGCCGTCGAGCGGTCGGTCGCGCGCCACCTCGCGGCCCTCCACGACGCGACCGCCGACCAGTACGGGTTCCCGTTCGACTCGCTGTCGGGACCCTACCGCAAGCCCAACCCCTGGACGGACTCGTGGGTCCGGTTCTACCGCGAGCAGCGACTGCTCCCGCTGGCGAGGGCGACGCGCGACGAGTGCCGGCTCTCGCCCTCGGTATTCGACCGCATCCGCGCACTCGCGGGCGACCTGGACGACCTCCTCCCCGACGACCCGCCGGCCTCGCTGATTCACGGCGACGTCTGGGGGGAGAACCTCGTCGTCGGCGAGGACGCGGTGACGTTCCTCGACCCGGCGTGTGCGTTCGTCCACGCGGAGGTGGAACTGGCCTACGTCGACTTCGTCGGGTTCGACGGCGCGTTCTTCGAGACCTATCGCGCCGAGCGTGGCATCCGCGAGGGGTTCCGGGAGCGTCGGCGCGACGTCTACGCGGTCTACCCGCTACTGGAGCACGTCCGGTACTTCGACGAGGACGGCTACCGGACCCGACTGTCGACCGTCCTCGACAGGCTCGGGTACTGATCGTTCGCTGGTCCCGGTCGTGACTTGAGCGGGGTCTCATACGGACCGTTGTAATTCGTTACCACCGTCGCGAACCACGGTGAACGCATCGGGCCGTGACTCGCCCATACGTCGACGGCATCGCCGAAAATGGGTACAACGGTCCGTATGACCGGTGCGACCGCGCCTGTCGCCGCGACGGCGACCAGGTGCGGTCATAGTGATTATTGTAGCGATTTACCGGTACGCGCCGGCACCGGTACCGGCGCAATCCGGAAATAATCTACAATAATCACCATCAGTCGTCGCCCGCGACCGGGTCGGTCTCGTCGCGGGGGCCCGCGGCGTGGCCGTGATGGGCCACAGCCGTCGCGAGCAACTCCCGGGAGACGGCCGGCACCTCGCTGTCGTCGACGGGTCCGAGTGCCTCGATGGCGTCGGTCGACCGCGGGAACTCGCGCAGGTCCATGTGGATGTCGATACCCGCCCTGGCACCCTGGCCCATCGCGACCGGGATCTGGTTGTGGCCGGGCGTGACGTCGCCGACCGCGTAGACGCCGTCCACGCTCGTCCGGCCGTGGTCGTCGACGTCGACGGTCCCGTCGTCGGTCAGTTCACAGCCCAGTTGCTCGGCCAGCTCCGTGTTGTAGTTCGACCCGTACATCGGGAAGCCACCGCGGTACTCCCGGACCGTGCCGTCGGTGAAGGTGAACGACTCCAGCCACCCGCTGTCGTCGCGCGTGACCGACTCGACGTCCTCGTGAATCACGTCGACCGGGTGGTTGTCGAGCATCGTGGCCGTCTCCTCGCTCCACGCCGGCTCGGCACCGCGCGTCAGCAGGTCGACGTCGTCGGTGAAGTTGAGCATGATCATCGCGACGTACGCCGCTGAGTCGCCGGTCCCCATCACGAACACCGGTTCGTCGACGAACATGTAGGCGTCACAGTGGAGACACCAGTGCAGTCCCCGGCCCGTCGGCGGGAGCGGCGGGTCCGGTTTGGCGTCGGAAAAGCCGGTCGCGAGGACCACCCGACGGGCCTCGTAGGTGGCGTCCCCGGTTTCGAGGCGGAAGCGCCGGTCCCCGGAGTCGGCGCCGACGGGTTCGACCGCCGAGACGAACTCGCGGTGGACGTCCGCGCCGTAGGACTCGACCTGTTCTTTGGCGGTCCGGAGGAACTCGACGCCGCTGACGTCCTCGGTGACGCCGATGACGTTGTGCGTGTCGGCCATCATCGCCGCGCGGCCGCCCCCGCGGTCTATCACTGCCGTGTCCTGTCCGAGCCGCGTCGCGTACAGCGCCGTCGTCAGCCCGGCGGGTCCGCCGCCGACTACGACCACGTCGTATTCCGTTGTCGTCATGTATCGCGTTCTTACCGCTATACGTACTTCAAGCGCGCGATGTGAGAGCGGAACGCCGCGGGCGTGGAGGGGTCACCCGCTCGCCGGCCCGCTCCCCGAGCGCAGCGGCGACGTCTCCAGGGGGTCGCACTCGCCGGTGCGCTCGAGTATCACGGAGTACTGGTCGACCCCGAAGTCCTGTGGGTCGCCGTACTGGATAGTGCGGGGACGGACGCCCACCCGGACCAGTGCGTGCCGGGTCGGCCGCCGCCCGTTCCCGTCGAGAAACCGGGGGCGACGGCCAAAGCGGTCGGCGACGGCGTAGGGATAGGTCTCGCCGGCGAGCAGGTCCCGGAAGTAGCGCTCGAGGTCGGCGTCCGACAGTTGCGAGGCGCGCTTGCTCCAGTCGTCGGGTGCGAGGTACAGCAGCGACTTGTGGTAGTTGAGGACGACGTAGTCGGGACAGCGCTCCGCTATGGCGAGCGTCCACTCCTCGATCCCCGGTTTGCGCGTGCGGTTGGCGACCTCCAGTCGCCGGTCGAAGGGGTGATAGACCGTGACGCCGTGAGGGACACCGACCTCCTGAGGGTCGCGGACGTACGTCTCGACGGTCGTGTTCGGACCGGCTCGCTCCGCGACCCAGGCGGCCGTCTGGTCGCGGGGCTGGCTGGCGTACGCGAGGTCGCCTCCGACAGCGTAGACGCCGCTTGTCACGAGCAACAGCGCGACCGCGGCGCGGCCGACCGTGGCGTGGTGCTCGCGGAGGCGCTCGCCGGCGACGGCGACCACCACCGCCACCAGCGGGAAGGTAACCAGCAGGTGATGCGTGCGGACGTAGGCCCAGCCGCTGAACACCACGAGGTAGGCGGCGACGGCGAACAGCGCCAGTTTGAGTGCGTCACTCGACGGCGAGCGCTCCCGGAGCCCCGGGAGGACCGCGAGCGCACTCGCGAGCGCGCCGACGGCCAGCGGGAGGCCGAGTCCGTGGAGGTACCCGCGCAGGATCCACCACCAGCTGGGCTGGACGCGCCAGCCGTGGGGTTCGCCTTTGTTCGCCACCCCGCGGACGAACCGCCCGCCGACGTCGGCCGGGTCGCCGACGAGGAGACTGGGGTAGCCCAACACGATCGCCGCCGACCCGATCCCGACGCCGACCGCGAGAAAACGGGGCTGCCACAGGTGCTCGCGCCGGTCGGGCTCGTGGCCGGCCCGCAGGACGAACGCCGCGCCGAGTACGAGCGCGCTGACACCGGCACTCAGCTTCAGCGCCGCGCCGGCGCCGCCCGCGAGACACCCCCAGTAGAACGTGCGGGTATCGCCCGTCTCGAGGTACCGCACGGCGAGATAAAACGAGAGGAGGAAGGCGAAGAGCGCGGGGATGTCCTCGCCGGCCTCGTGGGCGAGGACGAGCAGTCCCCACGTGACCGTCAGCACGAGCGCGGCGAGGCGGCCCGTCGCGCGGTCCCGGACGGTTGCCCCGAGGCGGTAGACGAGGTAGACACATCCCACGGTGAGCGCGACGTTGACGAGACGGACGGCGAGGACGCTCGCCGACCAGACCCACGCGGGCGTCCCGAGCCAGTGCTCCCAGAAGTCGCGAAACTGGTGTCGGCCCATGGCGGCGAACCCGTCGACGTCGCCGGTCAGGACGACCGCGACGAGGACGGGCACGAGCACCAGCGCCGCGACGTAGAAGGTCGCGCCGTAGCTCCGCCAGTAGGTAACACCCTCCCGGAGGCCCTCGTAACTCGGGCTCTCGGAGACTGCGGCGAACGCCTCGATGGGGTCGACGACCCGCCAGCGCTCGTCGCGCGTCGCGAAGTTGGGGAGGCGGTGCCAGACCCAGAACCCCGCCAGCACCGCCGCGGCGACGAGGATGTAAGGGAGATACGGGTCCGTCCGCAGGTCGTCGACGACGCGCTGTCGGGCGTCCGCGAGGTCAGCGGCGACCGCCCGGCGGGCCCCACCGACGTTCCGGCGGACTCGCCGGGCCGGGCCGGCGAGCCGACGCGTCGCGGGACCGAGTCGCCCCCACAGCCGGCGCTTGGCCTCCCGGAGAGGCCGGAGGGGGACCTCGGGCATGTATGGGTCGATCAATCCGCGGACCAAAAAGCCGTCAGTTCCGGTTCGGGCTCGGGGATCGCCGCGCTCCGTTCGGTTAACCGCGTGGCCGAGCGCGGGACGCGCGTGTAACCTGCGGCGCGGTGCCGGCAGAGAGCGTCGTGGGCGGAAGCTACATGCCGCTGGGCGTCGCGTGAGTGGACGTGAAAGCTATCGTCCAGACTGGCCCCGAACAGGTCGAGGTACGGGAGCGAGACCGGCCCGAACCCGGCGACGGCGAGGTACTGGTCGAGGTCCACTCGGCCGGACTGTGCGGGAGCGACGCTCACGCGTTCCTCTATCACGGCGACTACGAGTGGACGACCCTCCCGCGGGTCGTCGGCCACGAGTACTCCGGTCGGGTCGCCGAGGTCGGGCCGGGCGTCGAGCGCTTCGCGGTCGGCGACGCCGTCGTCGAGGAACCGGTCCACGAGTGTGGCCACTGCGTCCAGTGTCGCCGCGGCCAGCCGAACGTCTGCCAGAACGTCTACATCGCCGGCATGCACGGCGACGGCGGGTGGGCCGACTACACGCTCGTGCCCGCGGAGCACCTCCATCCGGTCCCGGACGGGGTCCCCCTCCGCGAGGCCGCCGTCGCCGAGCCGGCGAGCGTCGCCGCCCGCGCGGTCTTCGAGCAGTCCCGGCTGGCCCCCGGCGACAGCGTCCTCGTCGAGGGTCCCGGTCCCATCGGCGCGCTCTCGGCCGTTCTCGCCGACGCCATGGGCGCCCGCGTCCTCGTCTCCGGGCTGGAACAGGACCGCGCCTATCGGCTCCCGCTGGTCGAGGAACAGGGCATCGACACCGTGACCGTCGGCGACGGTGCGCTGGCGGCGGCCGCCGAGGAACGGACCGCGAACGGCTTCGACGTCGTCGTCGACGCGACCGGCCACCACACCGGTCCCGGGACGGCCCTCGAACGCGTCCGTCGCGGCGGCCAGGTCGTGGTCGTGGGCATCCCCGGCCAGCCGAGCGAACTCGCGCTGGCGCCCGCGGTCCGCGGCGAAGTCGACGTGGAGACCTCCTACGGGTCGCTGTGGGCCGACTTCGAGCGAGCGCTCCGGCTCATGGCCGCGGGTGACGTCGACGTCGGCGCCCTGCAGGACGGCTCCTTTTCGGTCGAGGAGCCCGAGGCCGCCTTCCGCTCGTTTCTCGACTCCGAGACGCTCAAGCCCGTCTTCTCGTTCGGCGGCGCCTGACCGGTCCCCGACGGGGTCCGACTGGCGTCCTCTCGACGAGAGGATACATCATCGTCGGGGCACTAACCGGGGCCACAGTCGTCGAACGCGAGGCGAATCGCCTCTGTGTACCGTTTTCGTCAGTCGACGAGCGACTCCTTCCGGTCGGTCTCGAAAACTGCCCAAGTATTATATAGGTCCCAATACATGACACCAGTGTCGTCATGACGGTCTATACCAAAGCCGAGTACGGTCGACAGGGCACATCGAACCGAGAGGTGGTAGTGTGAGCGGTTCCGGTGAACAGGCAGATCCGACGATCTCGGCGGTCGCGTCGTTTTTCATCCCGGGGCTCGGACACGCACTGATCAACGACCAGATGAAGCGAGGGGTCATCGTCTTCCTGGTCGCGATGATCGTCGACTTCCTGATCGTCGTGGTCTCGACGATCCTGGCGTTCATCGTGATCGGGGTCTTCGGTTACCTGCTCTTGCCGATAGTCCACGTGGTCGCGGCCTACGACGCCTACAACCAGGCCAACAAGATCAACGCCGGCGAGATCGTCCCCTGAGAACGACCGCGGGCCCGCGTTTCTTTGCGACCGTTTCGACGGGGACTCGCACGGCCGGAGCGAGTCCGCCCGAACCCGCTGGTATCGAGTCGCTATCGGACCGGTTTCGCGACGCCGGGGTCGCCTGCGCCGGAGTGACCGACGAAATCGGGTTCCGTGCCGTTCGAGACGACGGCGGGAGTCGGGGAGTCAGTTCCCGCGGACCTGGTTGACCTTGCCGGTCACGTTGTCGACGACCTGGGAGCCGCGGTAGGCGTCGACAGCGGCCAGGACGTGGATGAGAAACTCCATCAGCCCGACCACGAGACCGATGAGGACGAACCCGATCCCGAGCGTGAGCACGCCGACGATGCTCCCGATGACGAACAGTCCGATCCCCCAGCCGACGACCAGCCAGAGTATCCAGATGACCAGGATGACGACGCCGCGGTCGGTCTGTCCGTTGATCAGGTTGCCCAGACCCGGGATCAGAAACGAGACCAGTCCGGCCAGGACGGCGTCTTCGTTGCTGTCGTTCGTCGTCTGCGCACTCCCGGCTGGTGACGTCGACTGGGCCCCGCCCTGCTGGGCCGTCGACTCGCCGGTTCCGGCGCCCCCCGTCCCGGTGTCGCCCGTGGCCCCGCCACCGCCCGCCTGTCCGCTCTGGCTCGAGGCGTGGTCGACCTGTCCGCCGGATTCGGCGCCCGCGTCGCTCTCGCCCCCCGAACCGGACGGCACCGACGGGCCGGAATCGTCCGTTGCAGCCGGCCCGGAACCGCCCGACTCGTCACCCTCGTCCGCCGACGGAACGGTCGGTCCCGCGTCCGCCGACCCCGATTCGTCGGTGGGTTCGCTCTCGTCGGACGGAGATCCGGCCGGGAGCTGTTCGAGGGTCCGGTCGGCCAGGTCGGGGCCGAGTACGTCGACGACGTCGTCGCGACTCGCGTCCCGCAGGTCGGCGACGCTTTCGAACCCCGCGTCGTGCAGCTTGTCCGCCCGCGCCGGACCGATACCCTCGAGGTCGGTCAGATCGTCGGGTTCCCGACCGCCGTCGGCCCGGTATCGACCGTCGTCGGTCCCGGTTCGTCTTCCTGACATACCAGATACCCCACGGGGAAGTCTCATGAAACTGTTGGTGGTTCGACCGCTGGCGGTCCCGCTGTGGGGAGAGGGCGCGTTTTTTGTCGTCCGGGCGTCAACGTCGCGGCGTGACGGCCGACGCCGAGTTCCGCTTCGAACTGCGGGTCTGTCAGTGGGCGGAGCGACGCTGGCCGGCCGGTGACGGTGGCGACAACACCGGCGGTGCAGACGACGCGAGCGCGGCCCCCGCCGTGGTCGTCGCCCGCCAGATCGGTACGGAGCGGCGCCGCTGGGACACCGTCGTCGTCGAGTGCGACCCCGCGGGACTGGAGCGGCGGGCGAACTTCGGCACCGCGGAACTCGATTCGAACCTGCTGCACGTCGTCCGGTCGGCGCCGGCGGACTGGGCGTGGTACCGCGACGCGCTGCCCGACCCCGGCTACCCCTGGCGGTACGTCCGCGAGGCGGTCCACCGCGCCGCCGAGCGGGGGGTGATCGAGCGTCGCCGGCGCGGGAACCGCATCGAGGTCCGCCGGAAGTGGCGCTACCCCGACTGGGTGGAGCGGATAGTCGCCATCGAGAACAAACCCGACCTGGACGCGAGCGCCGCCCGGCGACTCCGGCCACAGGTCGAACACGACGTCGCGATGGCGCTGGCCGACGAGGTGTGGGTCGCCACCGCCGCCACGGGCGCGTCGGTCGAACCCGCACTCCTGGAGGACCTGCCCGTCGAGGCCGGTATCCTCACCGTCGACGACGGCGGCGCGTCGGTCGCCTGGTACCCGACGTCGCTCGCGGTCGAGCAGCCGGGAACGAAGATCACGGAGCGACCGGACGGGGGCGACCGCGCCGCCTCGGCCGCCCGCTTCGAGTACGCCGACCCCGAGTGGAAACGCGAGAAGCGCCTCGAACTCGCCGAACGGGCCTACGGCCGCGGCTGGCGGTCGTACGTCGACACGATGCGGCCCGACTGCCGGCACTTCCGGCTCGAAGACGAGTCCACCGGATTCTTCCCCCACTGCGGGGCCAAAGAGCGCTCACAGACCGCCGCCGAGTGTTCGGGCTCGTGTCCCGAGTACGAACCGGAACCGCCGGCCTGGCGGACGCGCGGCCCGCCTATCGAGGGCGGACCGGGGGCGGCTCTCAAGCGGTTGCTCGACGAGCGCCGGAAGCGGCGACGTCCGGGGCTCTGACCGTCAGTTCGGCGACGTCCGGGGCGACCGGCGAGTCAGTCACTCTCGTCGCCGGTCTCGACGTTCACCTGGTCGCGAGGGACTGCGAGCCGGTAGGTCGGGACCGTCTTCTGGACGCGTTCGACGACGCCCTTCTCGGTCAGCGACCGCAGCGCCGAGCGCACGTCGTCGACCGCCGGGTCCTCGCCCGCGTCACGGAGGGCGTGCAACGTCGCGACGACGCTGGCGGGGTCGTCCCCGTGGTCGGGGACGGCCGCGATGACGCGCTCCTGGAAGGGCGTGACCGACACGCTGACCGTGCCGGCGTCCTCGCCGTCGACGAGGGCGACGGCCTCCGGCGTCGCGCGGATGAGGCTGTCGTCGTCGCGGTAGTAGTAGTCTTTCAGTTCCGATTCGAGGTACCGGTGGACCTCGCTGCCGCTGTCCATCTCCCACTGGGACTGCAACTCCCCGTTTTTCGTCGGTTGCAACGCGACGACGTCCGCGAGTCGCTCGCGAGCCTCTGCCGAGAGGGTCACGTGGGCCGATAGGACGACCACGGTATAAGCGCGTTCTGGACTCGGCTCGTGACCGGGAGACGTCGCGCCGGGTGACCGCTCCCGGTAGCCCGTCCCCGGGACGGCTCACAGCGTCGCGAGCGTCTCGGCGACGTCGTCCCAGTGGCTGCCCTGCCAGAAGTGCTGGCCACACTCGCGACAGCGCCACACCGCCTCCTCGTGGGGGTCCGGCGCGTAGTCGGGCGTCGGCTCGGTCCGGTCGACCCGCTCCAGGAGCCCGTTACAGGCGCTACAGCGCACGGGCTCGTCGGCCAGCGCGAGTTCGAACCCGGCCTCGCGGAGCTCTCGCAACTGGTCGGTGATATCGCGGGTCGTGAGCAGCGTCGCCCGCTCTGCCCGGTCGGCGAGTTCGCGGTCGCGAGTCACCACCAGTCTGTCCTCGGTGTGGGCCTTCGCGAGGGCGTCGGCCTCGGTCTCGATACCGCGCTCGGTCGTGTACGTGGCGTCGTACCCGCACATCCGGAGGTACGTCGCGAGTTTGCCGAGCATGTCGTCGACCAGCAACGCGGTGTCCGCCGGCGTGTGTGCCGCGGAGTCCGACGGGCCGTTCCCGTCCGCCGTCGGTTCTCTCTCGGCCCCGACGTCCGGGGTCGGTTCGTCGCCCGTGCCTCCGGTTTCGACGCGGTCCGCATCGTCGTCAGTCATGCGATGAACTCCCGGATCCCGTCCGCGTCGCGCGTGTTGAGGACGTCCGCCGTCTCGGCCCAGCCCCGCCGGGCCGTGTGGACGCCGTATCGGACCAGCTCGTAGCGGTGCGGACCGTGTGCGTCGGTGTCGACCACGATGGTCGCACCGGCCTCGACGGTGGTCCTGACCGCGGCCCCCCCCAGGTCCAGGCGACGGGGGTCGGCGTTGACCTCCAGCGCCGTCCCGTGTGCGGCCGCGGCGGTCGCGAGGCGCTCGACGTCGACGTCCAGCCCCGCTCGCTGGTTGAGATACCGGCCCGTCGGGTGGCCGACGACGTCGACGGCCGGGTGTTCGGCCGCGGCGACCAGGCGGTCGGTGCCGTCGCCGTCGAGCGCGGCGTGGGGCGAGGCCACGACCACGTCGAGGTCGGCGAGCAGGTCGTCGGCGACCGACAGCGAGCCGTCGGTGGCGATGTTCGCTTCCACCCCGGCGAACACCTCGATGTCGACGTCCCCGGCGACTTCGCGGACGGCCGCGACCTGCTCGCGCAGTTCCTCGTCGGGAACGCCGACGCCCCCGACCATCCCGGGACCCGTCGCGTGGTCGGTGATGGCGACGTAGTCGTGGCCGAACGCGGCCGCGCCCTCGACCATCTCCGCGACGCTATGTGACCCGTCCGACCAGTCGGTGTGGACGTGCAAGTCGCCGCGGATCTCGTCTTCTGCCACGAGGTCGGGCAGTTCGCCCTCGGCGGCGGCCTCGATCTCGCCCGAGTTCTCCCGGAGTTCCGGGGGGATGAGCGGCAGGTCGAGCGCGGCGTACATGCCCGCCTCGGTCTCGCCGGCCACCCGCTCGCCGGCCCGCTGGTCGACGCCGGGGTCCTCGACCGCCGAGATATCGAAGGTGCCGTACTCGTTCATCTTGAGGTCGCGCTCGATGGCCCGGTTCCGGAGCGCGACGTTGTGGTCCTTGCTCCCGGTGAAATACTGGAGAGCGGCGCCGAACTCCTCCGGGGCGACGACTCTGAGGTCGACCCGGATACCCTCCGAGCGGACGCTGGCTTTCGTGTCTCCGGCCTCGATGACCGAGTCGGCCGCCGGCCACTCGGTGAGGGCGTCGACGACGCCCGCGCCGTTCTCGCTCCCGACGAGGACGTCCACGTCGCCGATGGTCTCCTTCCAGCGACGGAGCGACCCCGCGAGGTCGACGCGCTCGACCGCCGACTGCTCGTCGAGGTAGGCGACGACGTCCTCGCCGCGCGGGCGTGCTCGGCCGAGCAACTCCCGCTGGGCCGCCTCGCGGGCGAATTCGAGGTTCTCCAGGATGTTCTCCTCCGTCTTGGCGCCGAAGCCCGAGACCTCCCGGATCTCGCCGTTCTCGGCCGCCGCCTGGAGGTCGTCGAGCGTCCGTACTCCCAGGGCCTCGTAGAGCGACCCGACCGTCTTGGGGCCGACTCCCTCGACGCGGGTGAGCGCGTCCATGTCCACGGGGAGGTCCTCGCGCAGGTCTTCGAGTTCCGCTATCTCGCCGGTCTCGACGTACTCGACGACCTTCGCGGCGATGGCGTCCCCGACGCCGTCGATCTCGGCGACGGCGTCCTCCCCCTCGGCCGCGAGGTCCTCGACCGCCCGCGGGTGGTCGCGGACGTTCTCGGCCGCCTGCCGGTACGCCCGGGGTTTGTACTCGACGTCCCGCGCTTCGAGGAGGGCGGCGAACTCCTCCAGGCGGTTCGCGACCTCGTCGTTGCGGCTCACCGGCGGTCACCTCCCGGACCGCGGTGGACCGGGCGCCGCTGCTCACTCCCGCTCACAGCTGCCCCCGATTGCGGCCGGTGCCGTGGCCGTCGCTCTCCCGGCCCAGCGCCTTCTGCAGGAAGTCCATCCAGCGTTTTTTGTCGGCTTGCTCCTGGGCCTCGATCTCGGCTTCCAGGTCCGTGGGACCGAGACTCTCCAGGGCGTTGAGCGCGCGGTCGATCCCGATGACGGCCTGGGCGAGTTCCTCGCCCTCCTCGCGGGAGACGTCGCCGTCCTCGATGCGCTGTTTGCGCTGGAGGCGCTCGCGCCGGAGGTTCTTCTTCGCGCGTTCGACGCGCTCGCGTTCCCCTTTCGGGATCGTGTCCCGGCGTTTGATCTCGACGACGAACTCGCGCAGGTCGACGGACTCCCCCTGGACGTCGATGCGGTCCGGGATGTCCGCGCCGACTGTCGCGCCGTCGCGCTCGATGCGCTCCAGGAGTTGCTTGCGCTCGTAGTCTTTCACACGCCCGTCTCCGGTGCGGACGCTGAAAAAGGATGCGTGCTCGCCTCCCCGACCGCGCCCGGCACGCCGGGCGGCGACGACCCCGTCGACGTATCGCCCGTCCGACCTGTCTGCGGGCGGTGGCGTGGTACCGCCAGTCGTGACCGAAGGGTAGCCCATATATGGGAGGGTGCCGTACGTATCACCAAGACCGTCGCCAGCGGGCGGCAGGCACCCCCCCAACTATGAGCCGCGTATACAGACTCCACTCGACACTCGAACTGCCTCTGGAGGACGTGTACGACTTCTTCGAGGACCCGGACCTGCCCGAGGAGATCGAAGACGTCGACATCACTCGCCGGAACAACACGCTCATCATCAGTGCGGTCTCGACCGACGAGTCCATCAGCAAGTACACTCCCACGGCGCAGTTGAAAGCGAGCGTCACGGAGAACCGGGTCTACGAGGAGGTCGAAGAGGAAGAGGAGGACGACGGGCCGCTGGGCACGCCCAACACCGGCGGCGGCCCCCAGTGGGGCGCCTTCGAGGAAGAAGAGGAGGAACCGCCCTCGGAACTCGTCGAGTACGCCTGTTTCAAGGGCGACCGCGAGACCGTCCTCCAGAACAGCACGCTCCAGTACGAGATGTTCGAGGTGCTCTGTGAGATCGCACTCATCGCCGAGAAGGGGACCCTGACCGCGATCACCGCTACGGACGGGGACCTCGACGCCGTCCGCATCGTCGACGGCGAACGGCTGCCCGCCTCGATCAACGTCGTCGAGGACCCCCGCGAGAACGAGGAGGGCGACGGCGTCGACTGGCGCGACAACGAGTTCATCAGCTAACCTTTCCTCCGCCGTCACGGCGTCGAGCCGTCGGTGCAGTCAGTTCGCCGGCGACCCCTCGAGCGCGTCGGGTCCACCGACAACCTCGATGACCTCCGGCGTGACGTTGACCTCGATCCACGCGGCGACGACGATCATCACAACCATGACCGCCGAGAGGACGGCGAGTTCGACCAGTTCCGTGCGCGTGAGCGGCGTCTCGTCCCAGGCGAAGAGATAGCGGACGATGCGGTGGGGGACGCGCAACCCGATCGAGGCGGCCATGAAAAACGCCGTGAGTTCGATGACCCCGTGGGGAAGCAGGGCCGAGAGGACGACCGCCCAGGAGGTCTGCTGGACGACGAGTCCGACGACGGCGCCGACGAGCAACCCGTTGACGACCAGTCCGAACACGGAGAGCACGCCGCCGGTGACCGCTCCCATCCCCATGAGAAACAGCGCCCGGAGGTTGTTGAACATGATCGACGGGAACGTGAACTCGACGTCAGCGAGCGGCGTGTCGCCGCCGATGACCTCCGACAGTCCCTCGATGGGGATCGCTCCGAAGACCGCGTAGCCGCCGAAGGCCGTCCCGAAGAAGACCGCCAGCGCCACGGCCAGGTGCCACCGGAACCACCGGGTGAACCGTAACTCGCGGTACGCCGGGTCCGGTTCGCCGCCCGGGAACCATCCCTCAGAGTCCGTGTTCGGATCCGAATCCGTGTCTGCGGGGACACTCATTGGGTAGATTTCGCTTTCCACCTATTTCCGTCCACCGACCGCCCGACCTCCACAGGTCCACAAGCGGACGACGACCGCGAGCGGCCACGAACTGCCCCAACACGAATGCTTTTCAGAGGAACAGTCGATGGTGGCTTATGCCGAAAATCGCGTTTATCGGCGCCGGGAGTATCGTCTTTGCACGGAATCTGATGGGTGACATCCTCTCGTACCCCGAACTGGAGGGGAGCACGCTCGCGCTGATGGACATCGACGCCGACCGGCTGGACCGCACAGCGACCGCGGGCGAGGCGATGCTGGAACACAACGACGTCGACGCGACGATCGAAACGACGACTTCCTCGTTCGACTCCTGTGACCGGCGAGTTCCCGACTCCCCGTCGAGTCTCTCCAGTCACCACCGACTGGTCACATCACAAGAGATTTATTCCGGCCTGTAATTAGATGTCATTAGTTATGTCCGGCGAATTCCCCGACTACCTGGACGTCGACTACGAGGACGGTGCCGGCGAAGACCCGGCGGACTACCCGCACGTCAACGACAAGATAGAGAAGGCCATCGAGGTCACCCGGCGGGGGCTCGAGCAGTACCAGAACCCGGTCGTGATGTGGACCGGCGGCAAGGACTCGACGCTCACCCTCTACTTCGTCGCGGAGGTCGCCGACCAGTTCGACCTCGAAGTCCCGCCGGTCGTGTTCATCGACCACTACCAACACTTCGACGAGCTCATCGAGTTCGTCGAGCGCTGGGCCGACGAGTGGGACCTGGACGTCATCTGGGCGCGCAACACCGACGTCGGGGAGTACGTCGACGAACACGGACTGGAACCGGGCGACGACATCCCCGTCGAGGAACTGTCCGAGCACAACCAGCACCACATCCGGAACATCCTCGAGTACGAGGAGGACACGTTCCCGTTCCTGCTCGATACCTACGTGGGCAACCACCTGCTCAAGACCGTCGCGCTCAACGACGCCATCGAGGAACACGACGTCGACGGCATCCTCAGCGGCGTGCGCTGGGACGAACAGGAGGCCCGCGCCGACGAGACGTTCTTCTCGCCGCGCCACGACCCGGACATCTACCCGCCTCACGACCGGGTCCAGCCGATCCTGCAGTTCGACGAGGCCGCCGTCTGGGACGCCTTCTGGAACTTCGTCGTCCCCGACACCGTCGAGGGCTACCCCGAGGAGGGGTACGTCCCCCAGGGCGCCGGCGACCTCCCCGAGGGTATCGAGTGGGACGACATCCCGATCTCGCCGAAGTACGTCCAGGGGTTCCGCTCCCTGGGCAGCGAGGTCTCGACCGAGAAATCCGCCGAGGAACCCGCCTGGCTACAGGACCTCGATAGCACGACCGAGCGCGCGGGCCGCGCCCAGGACAAAGAGGACCTGATGGAGCGCCTGCGCGACCTCGGGTACATGTAGCCATCTTTTTCTCCGAGGGGTGTCCTCGGTCGCTTCGCTCCCTGCGGGCACCCCTCGAACAAAAACATGGGTTGAAAAGCCGACGGCTCGGACTCCGCCCTCGCCGTCGGTGAACCGCTCGCTTCGCTCGCGGACGTTCACACCGAACGCACCCCGGCCGTAGACACATCGATTTATCCGAGCCGTCCGTGTTCCGCAGGTATGACCCCAGCCGAAGACGGAAGGCAGTCTGTCACCGTCTATGACGGCATCACCTACGCCGACCGCGAGGCGAGCGAGTTGAAACTCGACCTCTACCTCCCCGAGGCCGAAAACCCGCCGCTGGTCGTCTACGTCCACGGCGGCGGGTGGTTCAGCGAGACCCGCGACAACGTTCCCGAACCCCGGCGGTACGCCGCCGAGTGGGACTGTGCCATCGCGAGCGTGAGCTACCGGCTCTCGGAACTGCCCGACGACCTGCCCGCGGAACTCGCGGGGCAGGTCGACCCCGACAACCCCACGCCGCGGGGCGTCTTCCCTGACCACTTCGTCGACGTGAAAGCCGCGATCCGCTGGCTCCGGGCCCACAGCGACGAGTACGGCTACGACGCCTCCCGGGTGGCGGCGTGGGGGTCGTCGGCTGGCGGCCACCTCGCCCTGCTCGCGGGCGCCCTCCCGGAGGTCACCGACCTGGCGGGCGAGGCCTACCCGGAGTCGGCGCTCGAACCGACCGTCGCGCCCGGGGAGTCGGGCGCGGTCCAGGCCGTCGTCGACTGGTACGGGTTCGCGGACTTCACGCTCGCCACGGAGGAACCGGCCGTCGTGGAATCGATGCTGATCGGCGGCCCCGTGTCCGACAACGAGGCGGAGTTCGTCGCCGCGAGTCCGGTCACGCACGTCACGGGGGATATGCCACCGACGCTGGTCATGCACGGTCGCGAGGACGACGTCGTGTCGGTCGAACACAGTCGAGTACTGGTCGACGCGCTCGAGGAGCACGGGGTCGACGCCGTCTCCTACGAACTGCGCCACCTGAACCACGTCTGGTCCCACGGCGGTCTCGAAGACATCGAGTCCGAGCGCGTCGCGATGGACTTGCTTGCGGCCGACCCGACGCCCGCGCAGTCGGTCCGCCAGACGACCCACGTCCCCGAGGGCGGCACCGTCGACCCGCTGCTTGCGGACGTCCCGCCCGCGGGACCGGCGGCCATCGGGCAGTTTTTCCACCGGACTATCGGTTCGTCCGGCGGCGACTCGTGACCGACGTGTTCGAGGAACTGGAGACGATAGGACCCTTCACGGACCCGCACCTGCGATGAGTCGACAGCCAGTGCGGTGACTGCGGCGCCGATGCGGCCACCGGGACTTATTTTCCCGTCGCCCGAACGGGGGACGATGCGACTCGACCGTCGGGCGTTCGTCGCGGCGCTACTGGCCGGGGCCGTGGGCGGGGTCACACTCACTGACGCGCGGAGCTACCTCGACCGCTTCGCGCCCCTGTCGGGGTCGGTGTGGGGCGCGGCGACCCGCCGGGTGAGCGAGCGGGTCGCGACCCCCTACGGGGCGGCGACCGTCCGGTACGACGAGACGGGCGTTCCCACGGTCGAGGCCGACGACGAGCGCGGCCTCTACTTCGCGGTGGGCTACGTCCACGCGGCCGACCGCCTCTTCCAGATGGACCTCTTTCGCCGCCGGATGGGGGGGACGCTCGCCGCCGCCGTCGGGGAACGGGGCGTCGAGTCGGACCTGTTTCACACCCGGATGGACTTCCGCGGCGCCGCCGAGGCCAACTGGGCGGCGGTCCGAGACACGCCTGCCGGCGACGCGATGGCGGCCTACGTCGCCGGCGTCGAGGCATACCGGTCGGGGGAGGAGCTCCCGCTGGAGTTCCGGCTGCTGGGCTACGAACCCGAGCCCTGGACGCCGGTAGCGTCGATGCTCGTCGAGAAGCAACTCGCCTGGGGACTGACGGGGAGTTTCCGGTCGCTGCGGCGGGCGACCGCCGCAGGGGAACTCGGCGAGGACGTCGCTCGCTCGCTGTTTCCCGCACAGCTGGACCACGACGTGCCGATCATCCGGGACGGGAGCGGCGCCCCCGACGACGCCGGCGGGGACTCCGCCGATGACCGGAGCGGTGATGACGCGGTCGACCTCGATGGAGCGGCGTCGCTGGCGGGGTGGCTCTCGGGGTTCGAATCGCCACGGGGAACCGGGTCCAACAGCTGGCTCGTCTCGGGCGAACACACCGACAGCGGCGACCCGCTCGTGGCAAACGACCCGCACCTGACGCTCATCGCACCGCCGGTCTGGTACCAGATGTACCACCGCGGGCCCGGCGCGGCCGTCGACGGCGTCACGTTCCCGGGCGTCCCGTTCGTCGTCATCGGGCAGAACCGCTCGGGCGCGTGGGGATTCACGAACACCAACGCGGGCGTGCTCGACGTGTACACCTACGACGTCGACGGTGAGCGCTACCGCCACGGCGAGGAGTGGCGCGCCTTCGACACGGAGGAACGGGCGGTCGAGGTGTCGGGCGGCGAGGACCGCACGGTCACGGTCAGGAAGACGGTCCACGGTCCCGTCATCGAACGCGAGGGGGCGACCGTGGGCGTGGCCTGGACCGGGTTCCAGGCGTCCCGGACCGCCCTTGCCGTCTACGAACTCGACCGGAGCGGCGGTCGCGAGGGGGCGGTCGCCGCACTCGAAAAGTTCGACAGCCCGACGCAGAACGTCGTCTACGCCGACCGCGAGGGCAACACCTTCTACGGCGTGACGGGGCTGATACCGGTCCGACAGACGGACGGCGATGTCGTCCGGGGCGACCGGGTGTTCGACGGGTCGGCCCGCGAGGGCGAGTGGCCCGGCTACGCGGCCTACGGAAAACCCGACCTCGATTCGGGGTGGATCCCCTTCGACGAGAAACCGCAGGTCCGGGACCCGGGCTACCTCGCGACGGCCAACCAGCGCGTCGTCGACGACTCCAGGTACTACCTCGCGGAGGCCTCCTCTGCGCCCTTTCGTGCGCGGCGGATCTACGACATGCTCGACGAGCGAGCCGCCGACGACGCGCCCTTCGACATCGCGTTCATGCGTCGGGTGCAACTGGACACCCGCGACGAGCGCGCCGCCCTGTTCGTCGACGTGGTCCTCGACGCGCGCGACGCGATGAGCGAGCGCGCCCGCCGCGCTGCCGACCGCCTGGAGGAGTGGGACTACCACATGGACAGGGACTCGCGGGCGGCACTGGTCTTCGAACTGTTCGTCGGCCACTACCGCCGGGCGGTCTTCGAGGGGGCGCTCGACGCGGCGGGCCTCGACGCGCCCTACTACCCCAACGACTGGGTCCTGTTGACCCTCGAACCCGACAGTTTCTGGTTCACGGACCCGCCGGCGGGCGAACCACGCGAGCGGGCGGACGTCGTTGCGAGGGCGATGGCCGAGGCGGCCGCAGAGGTAGACGAGCGCGGCCACGAGACCTACGGCGAGTACAACCGGACGGCCATCGACCACCCTTTCGACCTGGGGTTTCTGAACTACCCGCGCCGGCCGACGGACGGGTCGCCCGCGACGGTCAGGAACTTCCGCAGGGAGTCGGGCCACGGGACGAGTTTCCGCCTGGTCGCCCGGCTCGACGGCGAGCCCTCGCTGGGGGTCATCCCCGGCGGCAACGACGGCGACTACTTCTCCGCGCAGTACCACGACCAGCTGGACGAGTGGGCCGACGGGGAGTACTTCGAACTGTCGGCGAGGACGGACGGTCCGGTCGACCTGCGCTTCCGGGGTGAGCACGATGCCTGACGGCGAGAATCGGGTTCCAAAGGCACTCGTGGGCCTGTACGCCGTCCAGTGTGACCCGCGCCGGCGGCGGGTACTGACCGCCGCGGCGCTCGCAGCGGGACTCGGCTTCGCGACGCTCCACTGGGGTGGCCTGCTCGTCGGGGGCGCGCTCGTGGGACTGGCACAGCCGACGCTCCGTCGTGCGCTCCTCGCGGGGTTCGGTTTCGGCGTCGCGGCGCTCGTCGTCGCCGCCGTGCGGTTCGCGCTGGCGGGAACCCTCGCCGGGGTCGTGGGGACGTGGCCGCTCGTCGCCGTCGGCGTCGCCGCGGCACTGATAGCGGGCCCGCTCGGCGCGTCGGCACGGGGTCTGGTTCCCGACGCGGCGTGAAATCGGAACCGGGACCGCTCCGCGCGTGGAACCGCGGTCCGTCTCTGGCAGGGCTCGACGGGACTGTTTCCACCGGACACCCGACAGACGGAGCCCACGGTCGAACCACCGTTGGTGCGGGACGGGTGAGCGCGATACCGGTCGTGGCTGGTTCGGTCCACTGACCGGCGGTATCGAGGGATTCAGCCGGGGAAACGCGATATGCCGACGTGTCGAACTCGTCCACGATCTGCGAGGAGGAGACCGCGCCATTCCGTATGTGGCCGGTCGGCGGCGCGAGAGACGAGGATTAAGTATCGGGGCGTGGTAGCCCCGTACGATGCCAGTGATAGACGAGGATTCGTACGTGCGCCAGACGGCGGTCATCACGCTCCTGTGGCTCGTGGCGATGCTGATCGGCGGCCTCCTGTTGCTCGCGTTCAGCAACGTCTTCCAGAACGTCTTCTGATACTGTCGGACAC
>JAZKRZ010000018.1:0-27582 GCA_036626395.1 Haloarculaceae archaeon | reverse complement strand
CGGTTCCCGGTCCCGCTACTGCCCGGGGATGTCCCAGTCGGCGCGCTCGTCGCCCAGCGACGCGCCGAGGTCGACCCGCTCGCGCTCCCCGTCGACGTACCCCGGGAGGACGACCGACGGGGCGATGGCACCCTCGGATAGCATTGTTCTACACACTGGACACGTCCACATTTAGCCTTTCTAGCCTTTTCACGCTCTGAAACCGCCGTTCACGGGTCTGCTGGAGGGCCGCGGACGGCGAGAGTGACCCCGCGGCTCGCGGTCGCACCGCGCTTCCCTTCGAGGGCTGGCTTCGTTCGCCCGCGAGGGCGAGCGCCTTTTGACCCCGCATCGTCTACGCCCGCCGTGGACCTGCACGTGCGCTACGAGGGCGACGACGACCCCGAGAAGTGCTCGGCCCGGAAGCTCGCGCGGTTCGACCTGGTCGAACTCCACCGGTCGAACCGGGCGACGCCGCCGGGGATCGTCCTCGACCCCTTCGCCGACCGCGCGCTCTCACCGGCGGACCGCGAGAGCGAAGCGAGCCCGGCCGGCACGGGCGCCCGCCGGGACAGGCTAGTCGCGCTCGACTGTTCGTGGGAGACCGCCGAGCGCCTGGTCGACGGCCTCGCGGGCATTCATCGGTCGCTCCCGTTTCTCGTCGCGGGCAACCCGGTGAGCTACGGGACGCCGTTCCGCCTGAACACGGTCGAAGCCTTCGCCGGCGCGCTGTGTATCCTCGGCGAGCGCGAGCAGGCCGAGCGCCTCCTCTCGAAGTTCACCTGGGGCCACACGTTCCTGGAACTCAACGAGGAACCGCTCCGGCGATACGCCGACTGTGCGGACTCGACGGAGGTCCTGGCCGCCCAGGACGACTACCTGGCCGAGGAGTGAAACGAGGGGGCGACCGGCCGAAATGTGCGGTCCTACGACACGAAACCCCCGATGACCGGGAGCTCGTAGCGCTCGCCCTGGTAGGCCTTGTAGGTCAGGAACGCCCACAGTCCGAGTCCGGCGAGGACCGCAACCAGAGTTACCAGCCCCATCAACAGCCCGAAGATACTACCGAGGCCGATGAAGCCAGCGACGAACGTCCCGATGAACCCCACAACGGCGATACCGACCCAGACGACCACCAGCAGTATCCCGAAGGCGATCCCCTGTTTCGCGTGGAACTGGACGAACTCCTCGTCGCTCATGACGTACATCGCGATCCCGCCGAGCGGTGCCAGCAGGTAGGCGATGGCGCCCGCGACGTTCGAGTCGAGGCCCGAGTCCCCCGACTCGGCGGCGGTGCCGGCCGACCCGGACTGCGTCGCGCCGCCGGTCGACTGCGCCTGCCCGCCGGTGCTCGACTGACCACCTCCGCCGGTCGTCGGCTGGCCCTGCCCCGGGACGCTCGGGCCGCCTCCGCCGGACTGACTCTGGCCGCCAGGCTGGTCCTGGCCGCCGGACTGTCCCTGGCCGCCCGGGACGCTCGGGCCGCCTCCGCCCGACCCGCTCTGGCCGCCGGGCTGACCCTGGCCGTCCTCCGATTCTGTCGGGACGGTCGGTCCGCCGCCAGCCTCGTCGTCCTCGTTCGGGTCGCGGATGACGGTCTCGTCGTTCACACCCGGTTCGTCGTCGTTTTCGTCTGTCATATTCGTGTACCTCCGGTCAGTTCCCGGGGCCCCGCCCCCCGGCGTGTTCGCGGTCGAATCCGCCGAACCATGCCGAGATATCACACGCATCTCATGTAACTGTTCCCACTAGACGTCTAGCGTTCGCGGCGAACGGCCGCCTGTCCCGCTCGAACTCGAAAACCCGCGAGAGCCCGTGACGGCCGGAGCACGCCGCTGGTCGGCATCGATACACCCGGACACGAACCACGCAACAGTCTCGTGCACTGGCCGGCCGGGAGAAGTCGCGTTGCCCCCGGACCAGCAACTGGCCCGTTGAACCATTCGTGTCCGGGTGTAGATCAGTCGAACGCAGCCGTACTGCGGAAAACCGGACCGACGCCTACCGCGACGCGAACGACCCAAGGACCGGGATCCGGACGCGCTCGCCCTGGTAGGCCTTGTAGGTCAGGAACGCCCACGCGGCAAAGAGGGCGAGGCCGACCACCGGCGTGAGCAACAGGCTGACCAGTCCCGCCAGGAGCCCGACGAACGGTACGTCCCCGAGGAGGAAGTTCAACACGAAGTTGAACGCGAACATCCCCAGCCAGACCGCGATGACCGCGACGCCGAACGCGATGCCCTGGAGCGCGTGAAAGCGCACGAACTCGTCGTCGTCGTTCAGCACGTACATCACGACGCCGCCGAGCGGCGCGAACAGGTACGAGAGCGCACCCGCGACGTTCGGTTCGAGCCTGCTACCCGTTCCTGTCTCCATCCCCTCCATCTCCGAGGGCTCGCTCACACCCGACGCCGTCGTCATCGCACCGTCCCCGTCCCGCCCGTGTACCGCTGGTACTGTCGAACCATGGCCATAAATGGCACCGAATTCATATAAGTATATCTATAATTGTCGGGGAATCATCCGGAACCGGTCGCGTCGGACGACCACGACAGGCCCGCCGGGTCGGCCGGTGGCGCCAGCGGACTCGCGGGCACGTCGGCGTGGGGACTCGGCGCGTTGTACGCCTTCGGGGCGATGTCGTTCGGAGCGTCGGGATAGAAGACGGACGCCAGCGCGTGGAGGTGTTCCCGGCCCGCGTCGAGTTCGTACTGACCGCCGCCGTACATCGTGATATCGCCGTCGAGGCAGTACTCGACCGTCGCCAGCAACGACTCGACGGTGCCAAAGCGGGAGGGTTTGACGTTCAGCCACTCGGGTTCGACCGGCAGTGCCCGGACGCTCTCGACGCCGGTGACCGGGTAGTCCCACGAGAGGCGGTCCTCGGTGCCCGCGAGGGCGTCGCGCGTCTCGTCGGTGAGTTTCGCGTCCTCCAGCACCGCCTGGGGGAACGCCTCGGCGACCCGCCGGTAGAGCGCGGGGTCGGGGTCGCTGTCGACGTCGGTCCCCTCGTAGTAGTTCTTGAAATCGAGTACGCGCACGGCTCCCGTCTCGGCCAGTTCCGCACAGAGGTCGCGGCCCCACTCGCTCGTCGGGTCGAGTTTGAACTCCAGCGCGGGGTCGACCTCGAGCCACCGGTGGACCCGGTCGGCGGTCGGGGCCGTGCGTTCGGCGTCGGCGGCCGACTCGCCACTCGATCCGGTGCCGTCACTGTCGAGGCGCGTCGAGACGACGAACCGGACGGGGTCGTACTCGCGGTCGAGTGCGGCGGCGAGGTCGGTGTCGACCTGCCGGAGCGCCAGGTCCAGCGCCGCGCTCTCGACGGCCCACCGGCGGTAGTGCCGAACGGACTCCCGGGAGGGTGCCTCGGGCCAGAGGTCGACGCCGTCGAGGTGTGCCGAGAACGAGTCCAGCGTGTACGACCCCGGCAGGCTCCAGTCGAGGGCCCCGGCGTCGCGGGCGTTCCACAGCGCCTCGTGGTCCGCGCGCTCGTAGGTGACGTCCTCGCCGCGGCCGGTCGCGCCCGCGCCCGAGAGCGCCACCACGGTCGTCGTCCGGGTGAACCCGGCCGATGTGTCCATCTCGCGCGTCTCGAAGGAGACCGACTCGACGTCGAGGGGGAGGTCGGCGAGGCGGTCGTAGAATCGACTCATGTCCCCCGGAAGGAGCGGCGGGCGAATAAACCCCGTCAGTTCGCGGACGGCGGGTCCGGCGGGGACCGACCCTCGGTGGGGACGCCACGAAGAAGAACGCTTAACCGCGCCGACGGGAAAGGTGGGGTATGCCCAAGTTCCAGCCTGCCGAGGACCGCGTCCTCTCGAAGCAGATCTGCATGCGCTGTAACGCCCGCAACCCGGTCGACGCCGACAGTTGCCGGAAGTGTGGTTACTCCAATCTCCGGCGCAAGAGCAAGGAACGACGTAACGCCTGACGGCCGCCCCTATTCCTCGGGGTATTTCGGTTCCCGTTTCTCCGCCCGGGAGAGCGCCGTCTCCACCACGTCGCGGACGTCGCCGTGGAAGACGCCGCCGTGCCCGCTGTACATCCCCTCGACGCCGTCGGACATGCGTTCGAGCAGCGTCTCGATGGACTCGACGAGCCGCTCGCGCGACTGTCCGGGGTAGTCCGTCCGGCCGAAACTCCCGTAATCGAAGGCGCCGTCGTCGTGGACGACCACGTCCCCCGAGAACAGTGACGCCCCGGAGACCAGCGAGACGTGGTCGTCGGCGTGGCCCGGCGTGTAGACGACTTCGCACTCCTCGGTACCGACGGTGACGACGTCGCCGTCTGTGACCTCGTGGGTGCGAAGAGAGTGGTCGTCCCAGGCGTAGACGTCGGGGTCGAACGCCTCGACGACGGCGTCGAGTTGCTCGACGTGGTCGCCGTGCTGGTGGGTCACCACGACCCGGTCGAGGTCGTCGGTGTACTCGCCGACGACGTCGACGACGCCGTCCATGGCCCCGGCGTCGACCAGCGTCGGCGACCCCTCTGGCGCGAGGTAGGCGTTGCAGGTGAACGTCTCCGCGTCCGCCGTGACGTTGATCACGTCCATGTCCGGTGGTGGGGCGCCCGGCGCTTGATACTGTCGGACACACGCAATGCCACCGTACAATGACTGTTTCGGGGTTTCTGTGACGGTTCATCCCCGAACAGCGGATCCCCCGTTCACGAACTTGTGTCCGACAGTATGAGTCTGGCGTCGTCCGATCGGACCGCGGAGGTCTCGCCCCCGTTGAACGTGTGGCCAGTGTGACCTGACAAACGGGCGGTTTTCGGCGGGGGTTTTTTTAGCATGAACATTGTAGACATACACGTATGGGGTTCGGGAGCTACGACGAATCCGAACAGGAGAACCAAGAGTACGACACGGACCTCGAGGACGACGGGGTCTCGACCGCGGAGAACACCCACGACGGTGACGTGGAGTACGAGTTCGACGCGTCCAACGACGAGTTGCTCGACAGGCTAGAGGAGATCAAAGAGAACACGTGAAAGCCGGGGTTCGCGCCCTGGGGCTGGCGGAGTCGTATCGCGGCGAGCACAGCACGCTGGCGGGCGCTGTCGTCCGGGCCGACCGGGCGGTCGACGGGTTCGTTTTCGACACCTGGACAGTCGGCGGGACGGACGCGACGGACACCGCCGTCTCCGTCGTCGACCGCCTCGGTCGCGAGGACGTTAGCTACGTCTTCCTGTCGGGGATCGCTCCCGCCTGGTTCAACCTGCTCGACGTCCCGACGGTCCACGGGCGCGTCGACCGGCCGGTCCTCTCGGTGAGTTTCGAGGCCAGTCCGGGCCTCGAAGCGGCGCTCCGGGAGGCCTTCTCGGGGGACGCGCTCGACGAGCGCCTGGCCGTCTATCGGCGCCAGCCGCCGCGCCGGCGCGTGACCGTCAACGGCGAGGCCGTGTTCGTCCGTACCGCCGGCCTCGAGGAAGACGCCGCCGACGTCGTCCGCGCGTTCACCCCGGCGGGTGGCCGCCCGGAACCGCTCCGGGTCGCCCGCCTCGCCGCTCGCGCGGCCGACGACGCCTTCGGCGACGGGGACTCGGGGTCCACCGGGGGAGACGGTCGCGAACGCTGACCCGGTCCGAACCACGCGAACTTTTGCCCGCGCCGCGCCCAGTCCGGGTATGAGCGAGATGGAGGGACTCGATGTCACGGCCTGCGAGCGTTGCGATGCGCTCGTCGAGTGCCGGCGTCGCATCGTCAACGGCGTCGGACCAGCCGACGCGGCCCTGCTGTTCGTCGGCGAGGCGCCCGGCGAGACCGAAGACGAGCAGGGCGTGCCCTTTGTCGGCCGGAGCGGCGACGTCCTGGACGAGGCGCTCCGTGACGCGGGGCTCGCGCGGTCGGACGTCCGGGTCACCAACTGCGTGCGCTGTCGCCCGCCCGACAACCGCGACCCGACGGACGCGGAACTGGCGAACTGCCGCGAGTACCTCGACCGCGAGGTCGACCGCGTCGACCCTGCGGTCGTCGTCACGCTCGGGAAAGTGCCCGCGGAGCACCTGCTCGACCGGGCCGTGGCCGTGACCAGCGAGGCCGGCGACGTCCACGAGACCGAACTCGCCGGCGCGCGCCGGCGAGTGCTGGTCTGCGTGCATCCGGCGGCGTCGCTGTACGACCCCTCCCAGCGCGAGACGTTCGAACGGACGGTTCGGAAAGCGGCCGACTTCGCCGGTGACGGCGGCCAGTCCCGGCTGGGCGAGTTCTGATCCCCTCCGGACCCCTCGCGTGTGCGGGGCGAGAGCGCCGTCTGTACCGTCCATACACCTGGGGCACTGCACCGGCCGTCCCGAGGGTCACTCCCCGCCGCGTTCTCGCGCCTCGACCGTCTCGGCGGCGTCGCGATACGCCGATTCGTGCCGGAGACAGCGACTATCCCACCCTTCGCCGCGGTCGTAGCGTTCCGGGTACTCCCGGTCACAGCGCGATCCGAAGGCCTCCCGGAGCAGGTCCGCGGCCTCGGCGTCCTCGCCGTGGGTCGCGAGGTCGACCGCCTCGTCGACGTCGTCGCGGACACCCGGTGGCAACTCGTGGCCGCCGAGCAGGTCCTCGACCGCCTCCTCGACGGACTCGGGGTCGACCTCGGCGCCGACGAGGCGCTTCAGCGACGAAAGCGTCGAGAACTCCGCCCGCGAACGCGTCCGGAACACCACCCTGAGTTCGTCGAGCGCGCGCCAGGTCGCCTCGTCGAGGTCGGGGTCGTCGGGCCGTATCTTCGCCGGACAGCGCGTCGCGAACGGACAGCCCTGTGGCGGGTCCCGGGGACTCGGCGGCGCGCCCCGCAGCCGCACGCGGTCGCCCGACCACGGCGACCCGCTCCCCGGGATGGCAGAGAGGAGCGAGAGGGTGTACGGGTGCGCGGGGTCGGTGTACACCGACTCGGCGGGACCGAGCTCGACGATATTGCCCAGGTACATGACGGCGACGCGGTCGGCGATGTGCCGGACGACTGCCAGGTCGTGGGCGATGAACAGATAGGTGAGCCCCAGTTCGTCCTGGATCCCCTCCAGGAGGTTGATGATGCGGGCCTGGACCGAGACGTCCAGCGCCGAGACCGGTTCGTCCAGCACGAGGAACTCCGGTTCGAGCGCGAGGGCGCGAGCGATGCCGACGCGCTGGCGCTGGCCGCCCGAGAACTGGTGGGGGTAGCGGTAGTAGTGCTCCTCGTTCAGTCCGACGCGCTCGAGCAGGTCGAAGACGCGGTCGCGGCGGATCTCCGCCTTCGACTTCCCGACCGCGATGGACACCGTTCCCGCCTCCCGGTCGACGGTCACCGAGACGTCGTCCGGGGCGAGGGGCAGTTTCTCGCGGACCGACACCTCGTGGCCGCCGGCGTCGACCCGGACGGTGATGTCCACACGGCGGTCGTCAGCGCCGGCGGCGGTGACGGCAGCCCCCGAGACAGTCGCGTCGAGCCCCTCGACAGCGACCGGGAGAAACGGCCAGTCGTGGGCGTCGAGCGGTTCGCGGACGCTCTCGCCGACCGTCTGACGGTCGTTCAGACTCTCCTCGGGGTCCTGGAACACCATGCCGACGCGGCGCTGCCACTCGCGTTGCGCACTCCCGCCGAGGGCGGTCACGTCCCGGCCCGCCGCCTCGACAGTGCCGTCGGTCGCCGATTCGAGACCCACCAGCGTGCGCCCGAGCGTCGTCTTGCCACAGCCCGACTCGCCGACGAGTCCCAGCGTCTCCCCGTCGTAGACGTCGAAGGAGACGCCGTCGACGGCTCTCACCGGCGGGTCCCGCGACAGCAGCGTCCGCTCGTCGTAGTAGGTCCGCAGGTCCCGCACCGACATGAACGGCTCCGCGTCCGCGCGGCCCTCGCCGCGAGTCGCCGTCGCTTCGGTGGCCGTCGCCTCCTCCGCCATCGCCTCGCCCGCTGTCTCCGCCACCTCCGCCCCGGACGCGTTCGCGGCCGCCGGGCCGCCGTCGGTCGCCTCTTCGGGGTTCGAGTCCGGTCGCTCACCGCCACCAGTACCGTCGGAATCGCTCACGCGCGGTCACCTCCGTCGGCGCGTGACTCGCGTCCGTGGCGGCCGAGCCCCGCCGGGTCCGCCAGCGCCTCCGCGAAGGTGAGGTGGTGGGCGTCGCCGTGCAGGAGACACGCCGCCGTCCGGTCGACGTCGTCGTCGCCGACCTCGTAGTGCCCGGGGTGGACGGTCGTGCAGGCGTCGACGGCGGCGGGACACCGGGGGGCGAACCGGCAGTCGGTCGCCGGTCCCGTCGGCGTGGGCACCTCGCCCTCGATCGTGGGGAGTTGCTCGTCGGGCGGCGTTCGCCCGGGGATGCTGTCCAGCAGCGCCCGCGTGTAGGGGTGCTGGGGGTTCTCGAACAGCACGTCGGTCGGTGCGCGTTCGACCACCTCGCCGGCGTAGATGACGTTCACGCGGTCGGTGGCGTCCTCGATGACGCCCATGTCGTGCGTGATAAAGAGGATCGCCAGGTCCTCCTCGCGCTGCAGGTCGGCGAGCAGGTCGAGGATCTGGGCCTGGATCGTGACGTCCAGCGCCGTCGTCGGTTCGTCACACACGAGCAGGTCCGGGTCACACGCGAGGGCCATCGCGATGACAGCGCGCTGTTGCATCCCGCCCGAGAGCTGGTGGGGGTACTCGCCGACGCGTCGGCGGGCGTCGGGGATCCCCACCTCTTCGAGCAGCGCGACCGCGCGGTTGCGCGCCGCGCTCCCGCGCAGCCCCTGGTGGATGCGCAGCGCCTCGCGGATCTGGTTGCCCACCGTGTAGACGGGGTTGAGCGCCCCCCCCGGGTCCTGGAAGACGATGGCGATGTCGCCGCGGTGGGCCTCCCAGTTGTCCTCGGTGAGGTCCTCGCCGCGGTAGTAGATCGCGCCCTCCTCGATCCGCCCGGGCTCGTCGACGAGCCCGAGGATCGACCGGGCCGTCACGGACTTGCCCGACCCCGACTCGCCGACCAGCCCCACGGTCTCGCCCTCGTGGACCGACAAGGAGACGCCGTCGACGGCGTGGATCTCCTCGCGGTCGGTGTGGAAGACGGTGTGCAGGTCCTCGACGCGCAGGAGAGGCCCGTCCGTGTCGACGTCCGCGAACCCGCCGTCGGTGGCAGCCACCGTGCCCGCGTCGTCGGTGGCCGTCGCTGTGTCGCCGGCGTCGGTTTCGGCCGGCGAGTCGCCGCTCATGCGCCACCCCCGCGGCCGGCGGTGCCGCCGGCGCTGTCGGACTGGGGGTCGATGGCGTCGCGGATGCCGTCACCGAGGGCGTTGAACCCCGTGACGACGATGGTGATCAGGACCCCGGGGATGAGCGAGATGTGCCAGGACCCGGTCGTGACGTAGTCCTGCCCGAGGTTGATCGCCCGCCCCCACTCGGGGGTGGGCGGCGAGACGCCCAGTCCCAGGAACGAGAGGCCGGCGATGGCGATGATGGCGCCCCCCAGCGTCATCGACCCGTAGATGAGCAGGTAGCCGGTGATGTAGGGGAGCATGTGCTTGCGCATCACCGTCCGCGGTCGCTGACCGAACGAGCGGGCGGCGTCGACCCACTGGCGTTCCGAGACCTGCAGGGCGGGACCGCGCAGCGCCCGCCACATGTACGTCCAGCCGGTGAACGCGAAGATGAGCGCGAGGACGAACGCGCCGCTGTAGATGCCGCCGATCCACGTGTCCGCCAGCACCGTCGTGAGCATGATCAACAGGAGTAACTGCGGCATCGCCATGATCGCGTCCGAGAGCAACACCGACCCCAGGTCGACTTTCCCCTTGTAGTAGGCCGAGGTGAGCGCGAGCGAGGCGGCCATCAGCGCGCTCAGCCCCACCGAGAGCACGCCGATGATGAGCGAGATGCGCGACCCCGCGACGATGAACGTAAAGAGGTCCCGTCCCGTCGGGAGGGTGCCGAAGGGGTGATAGCGGCCGTAGTCGTCGTAGGTGAATGGCATGACGCGGGAGTTGGTGCCGGTCGACTGCGAGTTGAGGTTGGCCTCGCCGACCAGGGTCGTCTCGACCGATTTCGTCTCGTGGTCCCAGTACTGCATCTCGTAGGAGTAGGAGTTGCGCATGTTCTGCTCGACGGTCGTCGGGCCGAGCGCCGGCGCGAACACCGCCATGACGACGAACATGAACACGACGAGGAGGCCGAACTTGCCCCAGGTGTGGCCCCGGAAGCGGTCGACGACGTCGTCCCGCGGCGTCCACGCCACGGTCCGGACCTCCCGGCGATAGAGGCGATACCCCAGGGTCGCCCACCCGGCCCAGGCGAAGGCGTAGCCGTAGATGAGCGCCACGCGCAGCCCCCAGGCCCGCGGCGGGGCCAGTCCCATGAACGTGTCCACCCAGCGCTGGCCGTTCCAGTATCCCCCGTTGGGGATGGTCTCCCGGGAGAGCAGCGTGGGGACCGACTCGACTGCGCCCTCGATACCCTCGAGCGTGCCGACCACGCCGGGTTTCAGGGACGCGAGCGGGCCGGGTGCGGGCGAGGCGACGGCAGTGTCGGCGAGCAGGCCGACGACGAAATCGAGCACCGCACCCGCCTCGGGGACGAACAGCGCGACGCCGAGCGCGACCCAGACGAGCAGCGGCGAACTCGTCGGGAGTATCGTCGACGCGCGGGTGTCGGCGCTCGACCCGGTCCGGCCGGGCGTCGCGTCGCTGTCGGTCGCGCCCGCCGCGGCCTCGCCGGGGGTGTCGGTGGTGCCGGCCATGTCAGTTGCCCTCCAGTCCGACGCGCGGGTCGATTATCGTGTACAGCAGGTCCTGTATCAGGTTGATGCCGACGATCATGAGTATGAAGATGTACATCAGCGTCCCGACCAGCGGGAGGTCGCCCTCGATGGCCGCCCGGTAGAACAGGTAGCCGATGCCGTTGATGCCGAAGACGGTCTCCACGAGGACGGAGCCGCCGATGAGCAGGAACGCCTCGCTCGTGATGATGGGCACCAGCGGCACCAGCGCGTTCCGGAGGATGTGCTTCCAGACCAGCGCGCGGTCGGAGACACCCTTGGCCTTTGCCATGTCGACGTAGTCCTCGTTTCGCACTTCCAGCACCGCGGTGCGGCCGATGCGCATCTCGTTGCCCATCGAGGCCGACCCCAGGACGAGCGCCGCGGGCAGGACCTTCTTCGTCGCCGCGAGAAAGCCGTCGACGGTCCCGATGCGCGACATGTCTGGACTCCCGGTCAGCGCGTCGATGGGGACGAGGAACTCCTGCCAGTCGAACCCGAAGACCACCTCGGAACTGCCCAGCACCGCCAGCAACATGATCGCGAGCCAGAAGTTCGGCATCGCCCGCCAGACGATGCCGCCGAACGACGCCACGTAGTCCGCGAGGGTGTTCGAGCGCATCCCGGCGTAAAAGCCCAGCGGCACCCCGATACAGACGGCGACGAGTACCGACCAGAAGCCGAGCCAGAGGGTCCGCGGGAGGAAGTCGAGGATGAGCGCGTTCACACTCGACCCCTGGTAGAGCAGGAACGTCTGGCCCAGATCGAACGTGTAGAGGTTGACCAGGTAGTCGACGTAGTGTTCCAGCGGCGGCCGGTTGAGACCGAGCTGTTCCTGTGCGGCGGTGTAGGCGTCGTCGTTTCGGACCTGCCCTTCGCTGAGCAGGCGGGTCGCCGGGTCGATCGGCCCCATGAAGATGACGAACCACGTCATCGACGTTCCCAGCCACACGACTGGGATCATCAGTAGAACTCGCTTGGCGAGGTACCTGAGTCTGCTCACGGGTGCCACCTCCGCTCCGGTGACCGTCGGCGGACGCGACCGCCCAGCCACTGTCGGCGTAGTCGATGGTGACAGTTACGTGTCCCGTCCTGACGCCTGGACGTACCGGGCCTGTTGAGTCGCGAGTGCATGTGTATCGGGCGCGGCCGGCACTCGTCCGGGACTATCCCGGCCGAAGCCGCCACGCCAGCGTCGTGGTTATTCGTTCAGCGTGACCTGGTTAAAGCTCTGGTTTTCCATGACGCCGTACATCTCGACGTCGATGGCGTCGTGCCAGAAGCGCTGGTTGATCGGGTGCAGGAACGGCAACTCCTGGACGGAGGCCCAGTTCATCTCCTCGACGGTCTGGAAGGCCTCGTTTCGGTCTGCCTGGGTCGCGTCCTCCGCGGCGTAGTTCTGGTCCCACGCCTCGCGGGCGGTCTGGCGGAACTCCTCGGTGGCGTAACTCCCCTCGGCCCCCCAGCGGGTGAACTGGTTCGAGGGGTTGGCTCCGTGGAGAAAACGCAGGAAGTTCTGCGGGCCGGGGTACTCCATCCCGTCGCCGAGCCCGAACACGTCCATCTCGGCGTTGATCGCCTGGCTGATGATCGTCCCGAACTCCGCCTCGACAATCTCCATGTCGATATAGGCCGACCGGAGCTTGGACTGCAGGCGGGTGAACACCTGCCGGTAGCCGCTGTCGCCGGCGATGGTGGTCGCCGTGATCTCGAAGCGGTCGTCCTCGCCGTAGCCGTCCTCCTCCATGACTGCACGGGCCTCGTCGAGCAGCGTCTCCCCGTAGCCGTAGGGGTAGCCGTCCGCCCCGAACTCCGTGGTGGACGCGTAGCCGCTCTCGGCGTGGCGGTCGTAGGAGTCCTCGCCGGCCTGCCCCTCTTCGAAGGTCGGGTACGGCGCCGGCGGGGTGATGTGATAGGCCGGCTTGCCCTGCCCCTTGTAGACGTTGGTGGCGATCTCCGCCTGGTTCATCGCGTAAGCGAACGCCCGTCTGACGGCCAGCGGGACCTGCAGACAGTTGAAGACGAGGTACTCCGTCCTGAGTGCGGCGACCTCGCCGTAGTTGACCTCGGTGCCGTCGTCGAAGCTGTAGGTGCCGACCTGGCGGTTGCCCAGGTCCTCCTCGATAGAGACGCTGTCCGGCGAGAACGACGCGGTCGGGATGCCGTCGAGGATGTCGGCGTTGCCGTTCTGGAACCGGCTGAGCCGCGTGTTCCCGTCGGAGACGATGGTGTACGTGATCCCGTCGAGTTCCGGGCCCTCGCCGTAGTAGTCGTCGAAGGCGGCCAGTCGGAACTGGTCGCCCTTGTTCCAGGCGTCGACCTCGAAGGGGCCCAGACCGGCGTAGGCCGGCCCGTCCCCGGCCGTGCTGAAGAACTCGTTGTACTCGTACTCGCCGTCGTAGCCCTCGATGTCGCCGACCGCGTTCTCGGGGAGGATGGCGAACGCGCCACCGGCGATCTGCGAGAGCGTGTACTGGAACGGGGAGGCCAGCGTGAACTCGAAGGTGGACTCGTCGACGGCTTCGACGCTCAGCGACTCCGGGACGACGTCGCTGAGCGTCTCCTCGTCTTCGGGCTCGCTCAGCGACGCGTCCTTCTCGTGTTCGATCGTCATCGTGTCGCCGATGATGTCGTCCCGGTTGCGGGAGTTGTCCGATTCGGCCAGACGACGGTAGGTGTAGACCACGTCCGACGCGGTCAGCTCAGTCCCGTCGTGGAACGTCACGTCGTCGCGCAGCGTGAACGTGTACGTGAGCCCATCGTCCGAGAGTTCATATCCCTCGATGACCGCCGGTTCCGGTGGGTACTTGCCGTTCGGGAACTCCAGCAACGAGACGCCATACTGGATGAAGCCGGCGCCCGACCCCTTCGCGTTGATCGGGTCCAGCGTCTGGATGGTTCCGGACGCCATGAGTTCGAGAGTGCCACCGCTGCTCGGTGTCGCGGTGTCCTCGGGCGTCGACTCGCCGTCGGACGCCCCGTCACCGGACGACCCGTCCGACGCCCCATCACCGGACGACCCGTCCGACGCCCCGTCACCGGACGACCCATCGCTATCCGTCGGTGGCCCACCGCCGGAACAGCCCGCAAGCACAGTTGCCACACCGGCGCCTGCCGCGGTCAGAAACCCTCGACGGGTTCGTTTGTCTGACATCGTACGTTCGTCTCGTCCCACCAGCAAATAGGTTGTGAATCGTACGAAACGGGCCCGCGGTTGAAAAAGTATCACTATATACGGGAATATATCGATCAGTACAGGTCTCCGGAACGCTGATAACCCGGAGTCACTGACGACTCGTGCATGCCCGACGACCCGGACGCCGACGGACAGCAAGACACCGAGGGGACGTCCCCCTGGGGTCGCACGCTCGAAGAGGCAAACGCGATGACCGACCGGCTCCGTGCGGACGGCTGGGACGTCGTCACCGTCCGCGCGGCCCATGTCGCGCCCGTCGCACCCGACGAGGGGGAGACCGACCGGTTCGGGCTCGTCTACGTCGCGCCCGACGGCGTGTCCGAGTCGCTGCCCGCCGCCGTCGAGCGCGCCGACCTCCGGGACTACGAGGTGTTCCGTCGCGAACTGGGGTCGGAGCTCTACGTCCTGACACGACTGACCGACCCCGACGAGCGCGTCGCGGTGTTGCTCGTCGGCGCGGTCGACCTGTCGGCGGCCGACGGGCTGGTCGAAGCCGCCCGCGAACGCGGCGCCCTCCACTCGCACGTCGAACTGCTGGACGGCACGCACCTCCTCTCGGTGCGCCACGACGACCCCGGCGCGTTTTTCGGCAGAACTGTCGGTCGCCGCCGGCCCGTCCCCGCCGGCGAGCCACTCCCGGGTCCGACGAGCGGGCCACCGCCGCCGGTCGGTAGCGGGAGGTTTTTTACCGGACAGTGCTCCCCTGGGAACGTGCCCGACCACCCAGACGAGTTCACGCCCGGCGCGCACCCTGGGTCGGTGCTGGCCCGCCTGGCCGCGCCGACCGCCGAGACGGAGACGACGCTCGCCGTCGTCGCGGACCCACACGTCGCGACGCGGGCGGAGGGGACCTCGAAGCTGTTCGAACACACCGGGAGACACCTCCGCAACGCGGTCGCCGACATCCGGGCGCGCGACGTCGACGCCGCGTGCTCGGTCGGCGACCTCACCAAGGACGGCGAGCCCTGGAACTACGACGCCGTCGCCGACGTCCTGGACCCGCTGGCGGTCCCCTTCTACGCCGTCCCCGGTAACCACGACGTCCCCAAGGAGGGCGACGAACACGAGACGCCGCCCGTCTCGGAGTTCGCGGCCGAGTACGCCCCCGGCGGCGAGTACCCCTTCGGGACGACTGTCGGCGGCGTCGACGTCGTGGGGCTGAACACCGCCGGCACCGCCGAGTTCCTCGCCGACTCCCACGACGGCGGCCTCGACTCCGACCGCCTGGACGCCGTGCGCGAGACGCTGGCCGCCGCCGAGACTCCGGTCGTCCTGAGTCACTTCAACCTCCCGGCGATGTTCGACCAGTTGCGTGCCCACCGCGACGCGGTCGCACCCGAGATGGCCATCCCGCCCGTGACCCGCGACGGCGACCGGTACGTCGAGACCCTCGCGGCGGGCGACACCTCCCTGCTCCTGACCGGCCACCTCCATCTCCCCGCGACCGCCAGCCAGGGCGGCGTCCGCGAAGTGATGGTGCCCACCACCTGTTCGTTCCCGCAGGCCTACGTCACCGTCACCGTCGACCCCGACGGGACCACGGTCCGGTTCCACCCGGTGGCCGACCGCGCCGAACTGCGACGCGCCTACGACGTCCGCTCGACGGATTCCGTCACCTCGGGCGCCCTGACCGCCATCGCCTCGGACAGACTGGCCCGGTTCCCCCTCGTCGACGAGTGACCCGCGGTCACCGAGGGCGGCCCCCGAACCGGTCCGAGATATATACTCGAACGTAGCCTGTGGTAGGCCAATTATAACGGTTTATCGAGGACGACGAGCACTGTTCAGTCGATGTCCGGAGGGACACGAGGCGACTACCGGGGACCACCCGCCGACGAGGGCGAACCGCTGCTCGAGCGCGCCCGGCAGGCGCTCGCGGAAGAGCGTCGCCGCACCGTCGACGAGCGCGACGCGTTCGCCGACTTCCGGCGACGCGTTCGGGACGTCCGGCCCGCATCGGCGCCTGCGAGGACCGGGACCGACGGCGGGCCCGGCGGCGTGCGGACGGTCGCACTCGCCGAAGACGCCCCGGGGAGCGGGCTGTCGGCCGTTCGGACCGCCTATCGCGAGACGGTCATGGACGTGCCCCACTTTCGCGAGGAGTACGACGAGTCCTACGCCGAGAGCGTGACCGAGGAGTTCGGGCCCGACCTCGCGGCCGCGCTCGTCGCCGGCGACAGGTTCGGCCCGGTCTGCAAGCGGACGCTCCTCGACCGGGTCGTCGACCTCCGGTCCGAACTCGCATCTGTCTCCGTCGACGGGCGCCCGGTCGTCGAGCCCGTCGAGGCCGCTACCGGCGCGGACGCTGGCGAGGAGACCAGGGTCGCGACGGACGCGTCCTTCGACGCGCTGGCCGACGTCCGCGCGGACCTGTGCGCGGTCGGCGAGCGCTGTGACGCCGTCGCGGCCGACCGGCAGGCGGCGATCCACCGGGTGGCCCGCCGCCTTTCCCTGTCGGTCGAGACGACCGACGTCCCGAGTTACTGTTACGCTGACCTCCCGGTGGTCTACCCTGTGCTCTCTGTCGTGACCGACCTGGGCGAGCGGGTCGGGACCTGCCGGCGAGCGGTCGAGCGCGCGATGGCGAGCGCGCCCTGAAACGTCCCACGGCCGGGAGCCGTGTGGACTAAGAGCCAGCGGCCGCCAGGGACAGGGAGTGACGGCGATCAAAGACAGCGTCCACGACTACGTCCCAGTCGAGGGCGTGGCGACCGATCTGCTCGACACGCCGGCGGTCCAGCGACTGCGCCACATCAAACAGCTCTCGACGGTGCGGCTGGTGTACCCGTCGGCCAACCACACACGCTTCGAGCACTCGCTCGGGGTGTATCACCTCGCCGACCGCGCCTGCGACCACCTCGATGTGACGGGGCACCGCGCCGAGCGCGTCCGCGCCGCCGCCCTCCTCCACGACGTCGGCCACGGCCCCTACGGCCACCAGACCGAGGACGTGATCTACCGGCGGACCGGGCGCCATCACGACGAGGTTGGTGACCTCCTGAGCGCGGGGCGGGTCGCCGACGTGCTGGCGGACCACGGCCTCGACCCGGCCGCAGTCGCCGACCTCGTCGACGGCCGGGGCGAACTCGGACAGCTGGTCTCGGGCGAACTGGACGTCGACCGCACCGACTACCTGCTCCGCGACGCCCACCACACGGGCGTCCCGTACGGGACCGTCGACCCCGGACGGTTCCTGCGGGCGCTGGGGTTGCGCGACGGCGACCTGGTGCTGTCGCCGGGGAACGTCCAGACCGCCGAGAGCCTGCTCGTCGCCCGCGCGCTCATGGACGCGACCGTCTACCGCCACCACGTCTCGCGGATCGCCGGCGCGATGCTCGAACGCGCCTGCGAGCGACTGCTCGACGCTCCGGCGGGGCCGTCAGTCGAGCGCTTCTCCCGGCTGACCGACGGGGAACTGCTCGAACGGCTGGTCGGGGCCGACGCGGCGGCCGACTTCGGACGGCGGATCCGCGACCGGGACCTCTACAAGCGGGCCGTCTGGGCCGAGCGCGACGCCGTCCCGCCCGAGTTGCGGGGACTGGACTTCGCGACGACGGCCGCCGCCGAACGCGAGATCGCCGACGTCGTGGGCGTCGACCCGCGGGCGGTCGTCCTCGACGTTCCGGCCGAACCCGCGCTCAAGGAGTCGAACGTCCGCGTGGTCGTCAGCGGCGAGGTCCGCCGCCTGGACGAGCACTCGCCGCTGGTCGAGGCGCTCCACGCCGCCGCTCGCACGCGCTGGCGTCTCGGCGTCTACGCGCCAGAGGAACACACTGACGCGGTCGGGGACGCCGCCGAACGTGTGCTCGGTCTCGACCGGGCGTGAACCGAGCGGGCCCTACCGGGAGGGGCGCGTCTCGCGGGTCCCTCGGGGTGGTCCGTGCGCCCGCCGGGCCCGGCGAGCGTCCCGTCCGGGTCCACGCCGTCAGCGGTCGACCCCATCACCCTCTCCGCTATCCGTCACCCGTTCGTCGGTAAAGCCGGACGAGCGTCCGTCCTCTCCCGGGTCCTCGTCGGGCATCGTGACGACGCGCTGGGGGAAGGGTATCTCGATGTCCTCCTCGCGGAACGTGGCGTGGATCCGCTTGAGCAGGCGGTGTCTGGCGCGCCCGCGGAGGACGGGCGCCGGGATCCACGCCAGCAGGTCGACGTTCACCGAGGAGGCCGCGAACTCGCGGACGCGGACCCGCGGCCGCGGTTCGTCGATGACGACGTCGGCGTCCCTGGCGACGTCCAGCAACACGTCTTCGACGTGCTCGAGGTCGCTGTCGTAGGCGACTCCGAGCGAGACCCGGAGTCGTCGCTCGCGTTCCGGGCTCGACTCGTTGATGACCGTCGCCGTGTTGAGCTTGGCGTTGGGGACGGTGACGAGGATGTCGTCGCGCGTCCTGATGTCCGTCGAGCGGATCGAGACGTCCTCGACCCGGCCGCGCTCGCCCGATTCCAGGACGATGAAATCGCCCACCGTGTAGGTCCGGTCGAAGTACAGCGCGATGGACCCGAAGAAGTTGGCGATGGTGTCCCGCGCGGCGAGGCCGAGGACGATCCCGAGAACGCCCGCCGACGCGAGCAGGGGCGTGACGTCGACGTTCCAGACGGAGAGGACGAGGAAGGCCCCGACGCCCAGCACCAGGGCCGTCCAGACGTTCTGAAAGATCGGGACGACCTGGTTGTTGAAGCGGTCGTCCCGGGTGGCCTCGTCGGAGACGCGCCGCCCCAACCGCGTGAGCACGAACACCCACATCACCGTCAGCAGCGACAGGAGGGCGGCCCGGAGTTCGGGGAGCCACGCCGCGAAGACGTCGAGCACTTCGAGTCCGAGATACCCCCCCACGAGGACGACCGTCACGTACAGCGGCGGGTGCAGGCCGTGCAGGATGATAGCATCGATATCGCCGGGGATCCGCGTCGTCACCCGCCGGATAACGAAGTCCCCGCCCACCTGGACCAGGAACGCGACTACCAGCGAACAGCCCACGACGACGAGGAATCCCTGCCAGGCGGGCAACGCGAGCAACGCTTCCCAGAGCTCCGTCAAAAACGCCGACTGCATGGGTTTCGTTCTCCCCGGGGGCAATCTACTGTCACGGATCGCTTGCCGCTGGTATAAGACTGGTGGCCCGGCGCCCCACGGAGCGCCGACAGAAGGGTTATCCCCCTCGACCGACCACTGTGAGTGTGACAGCGAACGCGCACAGAGCCAGGACCGCCGAGGTCGCCGCGCGGACCGGCGGGGAGGTCGCCCTCGAACTGTTTCGCTCGGACCTGGACGTCGAGCGCAAGTCCGGCAAGACCGACGTCGTGACGCGGGCCGACCGCGAGGCCGAACGGGCGGTGCTGGAGGCGATCCGCGCGGAGTTCCCCGCCGACCCGGTCGTCGCCGAGGAGACCAGCGGCGACGCCGCGGTCCCCGAGCGGGGCCCGGCGTGGGTCGTCGACCCCATCGACGGGACGAACAACTTCGTCAGGGACATCCCCGTGTGGGCGACGGCGGTCGCCGCGCTCGAGGACGGCGAGGCCGTCGCCGCGGCGGTCGTCCTGCCGGCGCTCGACGACGCCTACGTCGCCGACGAAACGGGGGCCCGCCACGGCGGCGAACCCGCCAGCGTCAGCGACCGGACCGACCTGGAGACGTTCTCCGTGACTCCCACCGTCTGGTGGGACCGCACCCGCCGCGAGGAGTACGCGTCCGCGACCGGCGAGATCGTCCGCCGCTTCGGTGACCTGGTCCGCTTTCGCTCCGCACAGGCGACGCTCGCGATGGTCGCCTCCGGCGCGCTCGACGCGACTTTCACCAATCGGACGCCCAACCCGTGGGACTCGGTCGCGGGCGCGTTCCTCGTGAGCGAGGCCGACGGGACGGTCACCGACCTCGACGGGGACCGCTGGCGTCACGACAGCCGCGGCCTCGTCGCCTCGAACGGCCGCCGCCACGAGGCGGTGCTCGCCGCCGCACGCGCCGTCGACGACGAGCGCGAGTGATCACGTCCGGCTCGGCTCCGTCTCGTCCGTGTCGGTGGCCGACCCCTTTTTCCCCTTCCGTTTCCCCTTCTCCTCTTCTGTCTCGCGCCGGTCCCCGGGGTCACGGCCGGTCCCTTCCGCACCCGTGCGGTCGTCACCAGACCGACCGTCACCGGCGGGGCGCCCCGCGTCCGGACCCCCGTCCGACTCGCTCTCGCCGGCCCCGAGGCGGGCGAGTGCCCGCTCGCTGAGGTCGTGAGCGCGGACGAGTTCCTGGTGGGTGGCCGCCGCGTCGTCGGTGATAGCCTCGGCGCGTTCGAGCAGCGCGACCGCCTCCCCGCGCTCGCCCGACTGCCCCTCCCTCGTCGCGAGCGTGCGCCAGGACTGCCGGAGGTTCGCCTGGGTCGCCCGGCGGTGGCGCTCGGTCTCGAAGGGCTGGTTTGCCGTGTCGTCCTCGGTACCGTACAGCCGTTCGGCGAGGTCGCCAACGCGACGCAGCGTCAGCCGGATGTACAGCCCCGAGACGAACGCCAGCACGTTGACCGGGGCCGTCACACCCACCGCGGTCAGGCGCCCTCCGAAGAGGAACACGGCGGCCCCGACTGGGAGGGCCCCGACCATCCGGTAGGTCAGCCGGTAGGTCTCGACGATCGACTCCTTCGGGTTGAAGGCCAGACTCGTCATCGCGTACGCACCCGCCCCGAGGAACGCGAAGACGTAGGCTTCGCCCAGCCCCGGCTGTACGTAGTTCGGGAGCACCGTCAGCGTCCCGAGGAGTACCCCGTCGGTCGAGACGTCTACCGCCACCAGCACCAGCACGACCGGGAAGAACTCCCTGACTGCGATACGTGTCGCCCGCCGGACCCCCTCGCGTCCCCCTCTCGCTTCGCCCTCTCCTTCCGCCTCTCCGTCCCGTCCCGGGAACTCCCGCGGGAGGAGCGCACGCAACTCCATACGCCCCTCACACACTCACCTCATGTAAACCCGGGTTAAATATAGAATCGATTGAACGTTTCTGCGGGGGCGGCCGATGCGTGCTCCGCGACCGGCTCGGCTCGCAGAACTGGCGCCGACGGAAAGGGACTTGTCGGGGGTCGGCGTACACCCGGGCATGAGCACGCGACAGGCCGCGGCCGAGGTGGTCGTGGTCGACTACGGCCTGGGTAACCTCCGCAGCGTCACGCGCGGTCTCGAACGGGCCGGTGCGGCGGTCGGCCTCGTGGAGGACCCCGCCGCGGTCGATACCGCCGACGGCGTCGTCCTCCCGGGGGTCGGTGCCTTCTCCGAGGGGATGGACAACGCCGGCCCCTTCCGCGAGGCGCTCGTCGATGCCGCCGGGGCCGGCACTCCGATATTCGGCATCTGTCTCGGGATGCAGATGCTGCTGACCACGAGCGAGGAGGCCGACCACGCCGGCCAGGGCGACGCGGAGGGACTCGACCTGATCCCGGGCGAGAACGTCCGCTTTCGCGGCGACCTGACGGTCCCGCACATGGGCTGGAACCAGCTCGACGTCCGGCGGGACCACCCGCTCGTCGCGGGTGTCGATGGCGAGTACGCCTACTTCGTCCACTCCTACTACGCAGTGCCAGACGACGACGACGCGGTCGTCGCCACCTCCGAGTACGGCTCCGACTTCGCCTCCGTCGTCGCCAACGACGGGGGCAACGTCTTCGGCACGCAGTTCCACCCCGAAAAGTCCGGGGAGACGGGCCTGCGGATCCTCCGGAACTTCGTCGAGCAGTGCGCCCGCCGATAGCGAGACGAGTGTGACCGCGAGGACGTCAGACACCGGCCTGCCTCGCGAGTCAGAACGCACCCTGCCCGACGCCCAGTGAGGGCGGCGGCGTGTACCCCTGCTGGTCGAACGCCTCGGCCTCGCTCTGTGTGGGGAGGACCAGCGTCTGGCCGGGGTGGATGAGGTCGGGGTCAGCGATGTCGTTTTCGGGCGATTCGTAGATGGCCGCCCACAACTGCGGGTCGCCGTACTCGCGTTCGGCGATGTCCCAGAGCGTGTCGCCCCGCTGTACCTCGTACTCGCGGTCGCGGGCGCCACCACCGCCGGTCGCCGCCGGCCCCACCGGCGTCCCGGTCGGCTCTTTCTCCGGACTCGTCGGGCCCGACTCGCGCTCGCGTCCGCCGCCTTCCGTCTCGGCGGCCGTGCCGCTCGCGGCGCCGGCCCCCGTGCCGCCGGCCGTCGGGCTGGCCCCCTCGCTCGTCAGACCGCCCGCGGGGTCTCCCGGCCGGTCCCGGTACCGTCGCTCGCCGGGCGGGACCCGGCCCGTCCCCGCGCGCCCGATCTCGATGCCCGACTTCTCCAGTGACTCGTCGAGTCCCCGGAGATACCCCCCCACGGAGTCGTCGCTCCAGGCGTCCTCCTGTTTTTTGATGACGCTACTCTCGACGCGGGTCAGGCGGGAGACGACCAGCGCACTCCCGTCGCCGACCGGGTTGACCTGAAACTGGAGCATCCGCGTCGCGGGCTGGAGCGACGACTCGGCGTAGCCCCCTTCCGGCCGGTGCTCGTCGAGGTACTCGGCGCTCGGGAGGAGCGTCCCGTCGTGGCCGACGCGGACGCTCGCCGTCGTGTTCGAGTACGACCCCGCGCTCTGCCAGGCGGTCGCCGAGACGTAGTCTCTGAGTTCGAGGTCGGACCCCGGGGGCGGCGTGATCCCCCGGTCTTCGAGAAACGACGCGACGGTCCTCAGCAGCGTCTCCCGCGAGACGCCGACATCGTACGCGCCGGGGTCCTCGATCGGCTGTAGCCCTCGCGACTCGCTCTCGTCGCTCTCCTGGCGCTGGACGGCCTGGTTGCCCGCCGACCGGTGGACCCGCGCCACGGGACCCGCCGGTCCGGTTTTGCGCCGGTCGTTCCCGGAGCGGCCGCGGTCGGCCCGGCCCCGGGCCGGGTCGCGGCTGGTCGCGCTCACTTCCCGGTCGTGTCGTCGACGTGTCCGTCTCATGGCTGGCCTCGCATCGGCGCTTCGGTCGCTCTACAGACGCCCGGCACCTACATTACTGTTTTCCCGCGAGAACGCATCCCCCACGGCGACGCCGGTCGTGAGCGGTCGGGCTCACGCTGTCCGGAGCCGCTCAGTTCACGAGCCAGGAGAGGACGGCGGGCATGATAGAGAAGACGAGGAAGGCCCCGGCGACGAGCGGGAACCCCGAGAGGAACGCGAGGACGGCACCGAAGACCCCGAGGAAGACGAACGCGACGGTCTGCAGCGTGACGACGAGTTCGTTGCCGCCCTCCTCGACGGGTTCGACGTCGGCGTCCTGGTCTGCCATCCCCCTGAGCGCTTCCATCTCGGTCCGCAGGTCCGACTCCAGCCCCTCGAAGCGCTCTTCCAGGTTCCGGATATCCGAGTTCATCTCCGGGCGCGTGACGGCGCTGCCGGCGAGGTTGTCGACGTTGGTCGAGAGCATCCCCAGCTGCTCGTCGTGGTCGGCGACCGTCTCGTCGAGGTCGCTGACCGTCTCGGTCATCTCGTTCGTCCGTTCCATGGCGTTTGCCGCCGTCTCCCGGACCCGCGCGACCTCGGTCTCGACACTGGCCAGCGCCTCCGATTTCGCGCTGTTCTGGTAGACCGTCTCGATACGCTCGCGCAGCTCCTCCGTGTCCCCCTCGAGGGACTCTAACCTGTCCGCGCGGGAGATGAGCGTCCCGCGCAGGCCGTCGAGGTCGGTCTGGATCCCCTCGACAGTGGCGGGGTCGACCCGTTCGGTCCCCTCGAACTCCCGGCGGAGCTCCTCGAGGTCCCCCTGGAGGTCCTCGACGTCCGACGCCACGCGCTGGAGGTCCTCGGCGTCGGCCGCCTCCGCGCGGACGGTCCCGACGGTCGACCGGAGGTCGTCGACGGACTCGCGCAGCGTCGCAGTCTCCGCTTCCAGGTCCGCGACCGCGTTCCGGGTCGACGTGACCGTCGATTCGAGGTCGGGCACGTCGTCGGCCGTCGCCGCGACGTCGACCAGTCTGTCCTCTATGTCGTCGACCGCCGACCAGACGGCCGCGACGCGGTCCTCGACGACCGATTCGAGGTCGTCGATCTCGTCCTGGAGGGCGTCGGCCCGGAGCGTCTCGACGCCCTCGACCTCGGGCGCCTCGATGGCGGCGTCGTCGTCGAGGCCGGCGAGGACCGCCCGGATCCTGTCGGTGTCCCCCTCGACGTCCTCGACCGCCGCCCCCAGCGCGTCGACCTCCTCGGCCAGCCCCGCGACCGACTCGGCGGTCGCGGCTTCCCCGTCGAGGCGCTCCAGGTCGGCCGCCAGGTCGTCGACCGACGCCGACAGGTCCTCGAGGCGCTCCGCGAGGTCCCCGTCCACGCTCTCGACGCCGTCCTCCGGGACGCGCTCGCGTAGCGCCTCGACGTCGGCCCGGAGCGCCTCGACGGCCGGGCCGTCGCCGGCGCCACCGGCGTTGCCCTCGATGCGTTCGGCCAGGTCCGAGACCCCCCGGGCGGTCGACGCGGCCCGCCGGTCCAGCGCCGCCAGGTCCGCCTGCGTCCGGGCCACCGCCCGCTGGAGCGGGTCGTCCGCCGAGTCCGGCGCCCCGGCCCCTGCCGTCGTCGCCCCGTCACTCCCCGGGTGACCGGCGACGACTGTCCCCGGTCCTCCACCGCCAGATCGGTCACCGCCGCTGGCGCGCCCGGCCGCGGTGGCGCCGGTCGCCTCGCCCGCGTCGCCGCTCGTCGCGGACAGCGTGGCGCCACCCCCCAGCGCGTCCGTCGCCGCCCGGAAGTCGGCGAGTGCGCCGACGAACGGGACGTCGACGGCGAACGTCGGCAACGGCGTCTCGACGCCGTCGTCGCCCTCGGCCGCGGCCAGTCCGCCGCGAGTCGGCGCCCACGCCGGGTCGTCGGCGGTCGTCACCGACTCGACGGGAAACGGGAGGTCGGCGCCGAGGACGCCGGCCAGCCCGTCGGTTTCGGGTGGCGCGGCCGCCCCGCCCACCGCAACCGGGACGGGGTCCTCGAGCGCGGGTGCCGACCGTGCCAGCGCGGCACCCAGGTCGGCGAACAGTGCCTCGTACTGGCGGGCGAACCAGTCGCTCGCGGGTCCCGTCGCTCCCGCCGCGTCGTCGAGGTCGTACCACTCGCCGTCGACCGTGACCGTCGCCGCCGCTACCGGCACGCCGCCCGCAGCGAGCGTCGCGACGCACCGCTCGCCGGTGACGGCGACACCCAGTCCGGTCGCCCGCGCGTCGAAGGCGTCGTACCAGACCGCCATCCCCGGGTCGAGGGGGGTCGCGTCGACGTCGGATTCGGCCGCGACCGCCGCGAGCGGGTCCGCCCCGTCCGGCCCGGCGACGTACCGCACGACATCGCCGTCCTCGCCGTCGTCGAGGACTGCCGCGAGAAACGCCTCGGCGATGGCACCCCGCACTCCCGGGGGTGCCTCGCTCCCCCCGCCGAACAGGCGCCCCACCGACTCACCGACCCCACCGTCTTCACCGCCCCCGTCCGCCGGTTTCCCGGCGTCGTCAGGTCCCCCGAGCGCGGCCACGAGGTAGGTGTCGTCGACCGTCTCGACCGCGACGCCGTCGGCGTCCTCGCCGTCCGTCCGTCGGAACTCGTTGCTGTAGGCGGTCGTTCCCGCGGGCGTCGCCACGCGTATCGCCCGCGGCCCCACGTCGATCCCGGTTGGCATGTCAGTCACGTTTGAAGTGCACGCTCTTGACTCTTGGTGCCGGGCCCGGCCGGTGGGTCGCAGTCGCGTCCGGCGCCGGTACCGAGTCCGAGTCCGCCCGCAGCGAGCGTCGGGACGGGTCGCCGTCCGCCGGCCCCGACGTTTCACCAGCGAAACAGCTATAATCGGGCCGCCCGATCTGAGCGTATTTACGGCCGAGTCGGCCGCTCGGACGCGCCCACCGCATGCACCAGTCGACATCCGAGGCAGACGCGGAGCGAACGTCCCGCGACCGTTCCGGGAGCGAACGGCAAAGCGACGGCGCGTCGGCGGGCCGTCGAGCAGGCGTCGGCGCGCTCCACGCCGAACTCGGGAACCAGGCGGTCCGCGACCTCCACGAGCGCGGCGAGGTACAGGCGAAACTGGCGGTCGGTAGCGCCGACGACGCGACCGAACGGGAGGCAGAGCGCGTCGCCGACGCAGTCGTCGACCGGGGGAGAGCGACCGACGGGCCGTCGCCGACGGTCGAGCGCGCCGCGGGCGCGGGCGGCGCCGCGTCGGTCGACGGTGACCGCGAGCGGCTGGTCAGGTCCGCGCTGACCGGCGGGCACCCCCTCCCGGCAGCGACGCGGTCGTTCTTCGAGTCGCGGTTCGACCGGGACTTCTCCGACGTGCGGGTCCACACCGGACCCCGGGCCGACGCGGCCGCTCGCTCCATCGACGCCGAGGCGTTCACACTCGGGACGGACGTCGCGTTCGCCGACGGGAACTACCGCCCGGGGACCACGGACGGGAGGCGACTGCTCGCCCACGAACTGGCACACGTCCGCCAGCAGGGCGGCACTCGGCCGCTCGGGGGGAGCGGAAACTCCAGCCCCGACCCGGACCGAAGCCGCACGGACGGGGACCCGGTGTCGCGCGCGACGGCCGAGGCAGCGACGGGCAGCGACGCCCCGGCACGGTCGGTCGTGCGACGGCAGTCGGACGGGGGAGACGTCCAGTCGACTGACGAGTACGTCGTACTCGACGCCGGAACGACGCTGAACACGGGCGAGTACACCGTCGAGTTCCCCGCGCCGGCGGAGACACAGTACATCGCGTTCAGGCAGGCCGACGGTCTCGACGCGCTCAACCTCCACCAGTCGGTCGTCATCACCGAGGGGTCGGGCGAGACCGCCGAGATGGCCGTCGTCGACGGGGACACGGGGACGGCGATACATGCGACGGGAGGCGAAGAGACGAGAGAGATGCAACGCGAGTTGATGGTCTCGCTGCAGAACGACTTCGGCTACCCGAACGGCTACGCGCTCGGCTACCTCGAAGCGCAACTGATCGGGGGGAAAGACTTCCACGTCGCCTACGAGTTCCTCGTCTGGTACGACCGGGAGCAGACCGAGGCGAACGAGGGCGTTCCGAAACCTGCCACGACGGGCGGCGGTGGCGGCGAGACGGCCACGTTCCCCAGCGTGAACAAGAAGGGCGTCGGGAACAGCTACATGTTCTTTATGCAGATGAGCGGCTACAACCCGGTGACCGCTTCGGCGCTCTTCTCGCTCCACCAGTTGTCCCAGGCGACCGGTCAATCGTACGGGATCGGCGTCTCGGGCGGTGTGGCGCCGTTCATCGCCGGCGGTGGGGTCGGCAGCGGAGTCGCCTTCTTCCCCGACGGCGGCGTCGGCGTCTACGGGAGCGGCAGCGTCGACTTCGGCGCGCAGGTGACCGCGGGCGTCAACCTCGACTTCACGGTCGTCTACGGCGGGATCGACACGTTTGCCGGCGAGGTGATCACGACGTCAGTCACCATCGGACCCGTCAGCGGGTCGGGACTGTGTGCCGTCGAGCGCCGGGAGGACGGCACGAAAGTCGCCGGCGAACTCGTCGGGTTCAGTTTCTCGGGCGGACTGAGCGTCGGCCTCGAGTTCTTCGCCAGGGGGACCGAGACCACCGAGGTCCTCTGACTGCCGGCCGCGAACAACGGGCCGACAGACGCCCGGCGACCGGACGAGTCCGCGAACGTCGAGTTCCCGCGCCCGAGACCACCCGGACGGGGTCGAAACCGACGTGATACTCGAGCCGAGACAGGGACCCATGAGCGAGACCGCAGAGGCGATCAGGGCGGCGG